>JAZUHH010000040.1:0-9819 GCA_045641625.1 Paludibacteraceae bacterium | reverse complement strand
CGAGACAGAGAGTGTCTATAAGGACTACTCTCAGGATGACTCGGAAGTGAAGAATGGACGGAATCTGGGTGTTTAGAAAGGTATCCATAGATTTGTAATCATAAATAAAAGCCGTTTCAGAGCTTATTGTCAAAATAGCTCTGAAACGGCTTTCTATATTGTTATAGCTTCTTGGATGCTTTTGCAAAATTTTTGTTTAATGTAAGTGTTGTGTGATTAGCCTACATCATCCAAAGAAGGATCAGGATTGGATCCAGAATCATCAATATTACAGAGTTGGGTGACTTTCTCTTGCAGTTCTGGACGGTTAAGCTGACAGATTAATCTTTCCAATAGGATTCTAGCTTTTTTTATACGTTCCTTGAAGTCCTTAATCTGACTTTTGTGTGCTATTTTGGATATGGTTGTTTCATCATATACTATGTCCGGGTATTTGGAAGCCAATACTTTAGCCTGAAGGATACTTAAATTTTGTTTCTGTCCCTTTATTTTAGCTCTAAGCTTCGCAATCTGGTTTATGAGTTCAGCGTCAGCATCCTGCTTAAGGCGTTCATTCTCATCCCTTAGCTCATCGATTTCGCTCTTAAGCATTTCTATCTCCATCTCTAGAGAGGAGTAGTGCTTCTTTCTCATTGCATCATATTCCTTGAATTTCTGGATTGCCAATTCAAGCTTCCTGATTTTGATCTGTTCCGGAGTTAATAGGAATTCATTCATAGTCGCTAGTTTAGAAGGTGTTAAAGTAAAAATGGTTAAATGCAAGTTTCAGGTATAACTATATTATATATCCGGGAACATTATTGTGAGGTAGATGCAGTGACAAAAACTTAGTCAAATATACAATTCCCTAATTGTCCCAACTGATAACCGGCTGCAAGTTATAAAGAATTTTCCAGATGTGCAAATTTTTAAGGGAAAAAATGTCCGCCTATAGCTTCCCCCTGAGCATAAGAACAAAGGGGAAACAATATCTTGTGGCTTATTGTCAATTTATTGCTGTTTTTTTGTCTGGGTTTAATAAAAATGTTGTAATTTGAACCGCTGAAACAAGAACAGGATTAAATATATATGCAATGATAATAATAGAATCCCATAAAAAGAAACCGGAAACAATCCTCAAACAATATCCGGATGCTATATTGGCTGATGTAACAAGCCAGGCAAAAGACGGTCTGGTACTTCTGAGCCCGTTCTATCCTCATGGCGGTATCCCGGTTCCCTTTAGTGAAGGGATGACTTCCATGAGCGTGGAGGCGATATGGCAGGGCCTTAAAGTTTTTGAGGGCTGTGACGTTGACACTTCATTGTTTGCCAATACGACGATGAAGAATATGAAAAGAACAGTCAGGAAGTACGGAAAGCCTCTAGGTCACAGAAAGGGGGTACATGGAAAAGAGCTGCTGGGATATGTGGAGGCAAGGCATCAGATATATTTGCCGGCATACAGGTGGGTGCTGGAGAATAAGGTCCAGCATATCATCGAAAGACTCAGGGAGGCAAGCAAGACAAAGACCATAGTGCTTCTTGACTATGCCACAAACTGTGATGTGGACGACCCGTCGAAACCGCTTTCACATGCCTATCTGGTGAAGGCATACGCAGAAGGACTGTATCCTTTCGGAGAGAAAGCAGACGACATCAAACCAGAGGGCGGACAGCTTTCAATTTTCTAGTGGATTTAATATAAAAGGGGAATAATATGACAATAAAGGAATTTTTGAAGGAAAAGGGAATCTCGAAGGTATATCATTTTACAGACCGAGACAATTTACAGAGTATAGTCGATAATGGAGGACTTCTGTCATGGATGGACTGCGACGACAAGAATATTGTAATCCCTAAACCAGGTGGAGGTGACTTGTCCAGAGCCCTTGACAGGCGTCAGGGGTTGCAGTACTATGTCCGTACAAGTTTTGTCAAGGACCATCCGATGAAGCATATTGCCATGAATGATGGCAGAATCTCCAATCCGGTACTCCTTGAGATAGATATAGAAAAACTGCTTGACTCGACAAACGATATATTGTTCTCCAACTGCAATGCTGCTGCATCATACTGCAAGTGGGGAGGTACCCTTGCCGATTTGCAGAGCATAAGGTTTGACTTGTTCAACAGAAGGTATTTTGACCTGGACAGTGACGAAAGGCACTATTATCAGGCTGAGGTACTGGTCAAGAACAAGATACCGTTGAACTGCATCAGCAACATCGAGGACTTTATTCCTGTGCCTTTGTCTGTTGTGACATCCCAGCCAGCTGCTTCTGTTCGTGTTCGCGCTCCATATACGCAAAGAATTACCAGAGACCATCCTACTGCGTTCATCTTCCTTATCGACCATTCGGGTTCTATGAGAGGCATGACAGATTTCCATGGTCGCAAGTCTATGGCCGAGGCGTCTTCGGAAATTGTAAACAAGCTGTTGTTTGAACTTTGTCAGAGATGTGTCAAGGGCAATGAGCTCTACAGATATATAGACTTTGCTGTAGTCGGATATGGCCATGATGCGTACAGCGGATGGCAGGGAAACCTTGCAGGACGTGACTTTGTAACTCCTCAGGAGCTTTGGGACAATCCCATTTCCAAGCAGACCGTAACCATACAGAAGAAAACTCCCAAGGGCATCAAGGAAACTACTGTGGATATTCCCGTATGGTTCGAGGCTAGAAATGACGGTAATTGGACACATCTGGACAAGGCGCTGAGAATGGCAAAGGGTATGGCTGAGGAATGGATGAACGAACCTGGGCACAAGGACTGCTATCCTCCTACAATTATAAATATAACAGACGGTGAGTATAACGGCTGTTCAGATGAAGATATTCAGGAGATCGCCAATGATGTGAAGTCTTTGGAAACTCAGGACGGTAATGCCATATTCATGAATATCCATATTGCCGAAAATGCAAGTTTCGATGACCAACAGGTATTCCCTCGCAATGAGAATGAAGTGAACAGCGGCATAGGGAAGAAACTGTTGAAGCTGTCAAGCCTTATGCCTTCCGTATATAACAAGGATATTTGCGGCATGAAGTCCCTTGACTTCGATGAAAACAGCAATATACGCTATTATGGCATGGGTGTGAACCTTTCTATGGAGCAGCTTGCCCGCATGCTTAAGATCGGTACTACACAAACAACAAGTATGGGCGTGTCTGATGATAAGTAATGAGATTATGAATATGAGGTCATATAAGGCGACAGCCCCTAAATCGGCTAGTATGCCGAACGAGGATTCCGTATATTGTTCCGAGTCCCTGATAGCTGTCAGCGACGGTGCTGGCGGATGCGGAAACTATTCCGACAAGTGGTCCAGGTATATTGTGGATCATCTGCCATCCAGCCCTATCACGTCATTCAGGGATTTGCTTGAATGGTATGAGCCTGCGGCATGTGATTTCTATGATTGGGCAGATGCAGAATCTGAAAGGGCAGGTGGCCCAGGTGCATTGAAGTTTTATGAGGAGGGCTCTTGCGCCACCATTGCCTCTATATGGATGAATGGCGGCAAGGCATCCTGGCTGGCATACGGAGATTCCGTTGTTTTTGCCTATGACAGGGAGACAGGTGTGCTGCAACATAGTCCGATTTCTTTGCTTGACTTTGCCGAGCCTCCTTTTCTGCTTAACTGTAATGAGGTTTCCCTTGTCGAATCCGCTTCAAAAATCGGTTCATTCCATGTTTCCCGATCAACTGCTTTATTTGTCGCAAGTGATGCGCTCAGCCATTATTTGATTGCTACATACTATGCAGAGCATTTTGAAGAATATGCGGAGCAGCTGAAGTCGGCACTTGATGCCAATACATATAATTCAAATGCTGTGAGCATGATCCTGAACAAGAGGGAAAGTTTCGATACTGCATTGAACAGGATCATACAGGCAATCGGGGACGGCCTTTTCTCTATGCTTACAGAACAGCTTCAAAAGGAAGGGGTATTGGTAAACGATGACTTTTCTTTTGCGATAGCCCTAAATGATGATACCTCTGCTAAAGTCGATAGGAACAGGAAATTGATAAGAAAACTAAAGAAGAAACTTAGAAAACGGAAGTAGCCATGTCATATCCATCAATATCAGACTACAATAATTCGGTCACAGACCGCGACTGCCTTGCTGACGAGCTGCTTGAAAACTATGATCTGGAGTCAGTGAGCGACAATTCCGGATTCCCTTACCGAATAACCGGAGGTCTGGGCGCCGTATATAAAATGCGGGACTCGGGCACAGGAAGGTTGTACGCCCTCAAGGTGTTCACCCAGGAGCAGCCTCTTAGACTCGAGGCTTACAGGAAAATACATGACTATCTGAAATACGAGCAGTCATCCTATCTTGCCAAGTTCGACTATTACCCAAAGGGACTGTACGTTGACTATGACGGAGCAGTTACCGATGACGACAACTGGCTTCCGGTGGTGGTGATGGAGTGGATAGAGGGAGTCACTCTCGACAAGTACATCAGACAGAATATAGGGAATGGCGTAAAGATGGAGGCATTGATGTATCGCCTTAGCAGAATGGCGCAGTGGCTTCTGTCCCAGCCTTTTGCTCATGGTGACATTAAGCCGGACAACATCCTCGTCAAAAATGATGACGAGAGCCTTGTTCTTGTTGACTATGACGGAATGTTTGTTCCATCTATGGCAGGCGAGAAGATGAGGGAGACGGGAACGGCAGACTGGGCGCACCCTTCGAGGGCAAAGGCGCCGTTTGACTCGCATATAGACGACTTCTCGTTGTATGTGCTGTTATTGTCTGTACGTGCAATCATGCTAGACTCTTCGCTTCTGAACAGCAGTAGCGGTAAGGCTTCTGACAGGCTTGTGCTGTCTAATGAGGACTACAGGAACATCGCCGCAAGCCAGACCTTTGCAAAACTGCAGGGCCTGTTGAATGACGAGTATTTCTGCCGTCTGTATTCAATGTTTGTGATTGCGAACTCCAAGCAGTCGCTCGCAGGGGTTGATCCCATACTGTTCGCAGTTGATGTGCCTTCTGGATTTGGCAAGACAATAAAGGCAAGTCAGCCAACAGCCAGGACATTAGAACCTTCCTTCCTCTCGTTCACAGTTGGTGGAGTTACCTTCAAAATGATTAAGGTTGAACATGGCACATTCACTATGGGTGCAACTCCTGAGATGGAAGATCCAGATGGTGACGAAAACCCTGCTCACAAAGTAACCCTAACAAAAGACTACTACATTGCGGAAACACAGGTTACACAGGCTTTATGGCAGGCTGTAATGGGCAGCAATCCTTCCTCTTTCAAAGGGGACATGAATCCAGTAGAAGAGGTTTCATGGAATGACTGTCAGGAGTTCATCAAGAAACTGAACCAAATGACAGGAAAGAACTTCCGCCTGCCTACTGAAGCAGAGTGGGAGTTTGCGGCAAGAGGTGGAAATAAAAGTAAACATACACAGTATGCGGGTAGCAGCAGTCTGGATGAGGTTGCATGGTACTATGATAATTCTGGAAGTGAAACCCATCCAGTTGCACAAAAGAAGCCGAACGAACTCGGTCTGTATGACATGAGCGGTAATGTTTGGGAGTGGTGCAACGACTGGTTTGGATATTATTCAAACACACCGTCCACAGATCCGCAGGGTCCGACTTCGGGCTCTGGCCGTGTGTCGCGTGGTGGTAGCTGGAGGTACAATGCGAGGTACTGTCGCCTTTCTGGCCGTAACTGGCGCAATCCGGAGTTCAGGTACGACAGCATCGGTCTCCGTCTTGCCCTATAGTTATTCACTTCCTTAAAAGGCCGGCAGTCATCGTATGACTGCCCAAGGTGGGTACGGAGTGCCACCCGACCCTGAAGGAGGGATGGCCACGCAGAACTAACCTTGGGTGTCATACGATGAGGGTTATCCCTTGACGAGGCCTACAATCCGTGAGTTGAAAAAGGAACAGGAGAGAAAAGGCCACGCAGAACAGTAATTTTTATAATTGAAGAAACTTAGAAAACAGAAGTAGCCATGTCATACCCATCAATATCCGATTATAACAATTCAGTCGTCGATAGCGACTGCCTTGCAGACGAACTGCTGGAAAAATATGCATTGGAGTCCGTGAGTGACAACTCCGGCTTCCCATACAGGATTACCGGAGGACTGGGTGCCGTGTACAAGATGCAGGACACTGATACAGATACCATGTACGCCCTCAAAGTCTTTACCCAGGAGCAGCCTCTTAGACTCGAGGCATACAGGAAAATCCATGACTATCTGAAATACGAGCAGTCATCCTATCTTGCCAAGTTCGACTATTACCCAAAAGGTCTCTATGTAGATTATGACGGTGCGGCCACCGATGACGACAACTGGCTTCCGGTGGTGGTGATGGAGTGGATAGAGGGTGTCACTCTTGACAAGTACATAAGACAAAACATAGGAAGCAGTGAAAAGATGGAGGCATTGATGTATCGCCTTAGCAGAATGGCGCAGTGGCTGCTGTCCCAGCCCTTTGCACATGGCGACATCAAGCCGGACAACATACTTGTCAGGGATGATGACGAGAGCCTGGTGCTTGTAGATTATGACGGAATGTTCGTTCCTTCTATGGCAGGCGAGAAGATGAGGGAGACGGGAACGGCTGACTGGGCGCACCCTTTGAGGGCAAAGGCGCCGTTTGACTCGCATATAGACGACTTCTCTCTGTCGGTGCTTATGCTTTCTGTGAGAGCCCTGATGCTTGATTCATCATTGATAAGTTCCAATAATGGAAAGTCTTCCGACAGGCTTGTTCTCTGCAATGAGGACTATAGGAACATAGCCATAAGTCCGACCTTTGCAAAGCTGCAGGGCCTGTTGAATGACGAGTACTTCTGTCGTCTGTATTCAATGTTTGTTATTGCGAACTCCAAGCAGTCGCTCGCAGGAGTTGATCCCATACTGTTCGCAGTTGATGTGTCGTCCGGTTTTGGCAAGACAATAAAGGCAAGCCAGCCAACAGCAAGGGCATCAGAAACTTCCTTCCTCTCGTTCACAGTTGGAGGAGTCACTTTCAAAATGATTAAGGTTGAGCATGGCACCTTCACTATGGGTGCCACTCCTGAGATGGAATATTCATCCAATGGTGAAAAACCTGCTCATGAGGTAACCATATCCAAAGACTACTACATTGCGGAAACACAGGTTACGCAGGCTTTGTGGCAGACTGTAATGGGCAGCAATCCTTCCGAGTTCAAAGGGGACAAGAATCCAGTTGAACAAGTTTCATGGAATGACTGCCAGGAGTTCATCAAGAAACTGAACCAAATGACAGGCAAGAATTTCCGCCTGCCTACTGAGGCAGAGTGGGAGTTTGCGGCAAGAGGAGGAAACAGGAGCAACCATACGCAGTATGCAGGAAGCAATAACCTTGATGAAGTGGCATGGTATGGTGCCAATTCTGGAAGTAAACTCCATCCAGTAGCGCAAAAGAAGCCGAATGAACTAGGCTTGTATGACATGAGCGGCAATGTTTATGAGTGGTGCAACGATTGGATTGATTATAACTATTATTCAAAATCTCCATCAACCGATCCACAAGGCCCGACTTCGGGCTCTGACCGTGTGGCGCGTGGTGTTTGCTGGTGGTCCGATGCGAGTAACTGTAGCCTTTCTCAGCGTCGCAGTGGCAAACCGGAGGCCTGGAGCAACTACTGCGGTCTCCGTCTTGCCCTATAGTTATTCACTTCCTTAAAAGGCCGGCAGTCATCGTATGACTGCCCAAGGTGGGTACGGAGTGCCACCCGACCCTGAAGGAGGGATGGCCACGCAGCACAGTAATTTTTATAAAGAAGAAACTTAAAAAACAGAAGTAGCCATGTCATATCCATCAATATCAGATTATAATAATTCGGTCACAGACCGCGACTGCCTTGCAGACGAACTTCTGGAAAAATATGCATTGGAGTCCGTGAGTGACAACTCCGGGTTCCCATACAGGATTACCGGAGGACTTGGTGCCGTGTACAAGATGCAGGACACTGATACAGATGTTATGTATGCCCTCAAAGTCTTTACCCAGGAGCAGCCTCTTAGACTCGAGGCATACAGGAAAATACATGACTATCTGAAATACGAGCAGTCATCCTATCTTGCCAAGTTCGACTACTACCCCAAAGGTCTCTATGTAGATCATGACGGTGCGGCCACCGATGATGACAACTGGCTTCCGGTGGTGGTGATGGAGTGGATAGAGGGAGTCACTCTTGACAAGTACATCAGACAAAACATAGGAAGCAGTGAAAAGATGGAGGCGCTGATGTACCGTCTGAGCAGAATGGCGCAGTGGCTGCTGTCCCAGCCCTTTGCACATGGAGACATCAAGCCTGACAACATAATGGTCAGAGATGACGACGAGAGCCTGGTGCTTGTTGACTATGATGGAATGTTCGTTCCATCTATGGCTGGCGAGAAGATGAGGGAGACGGGAACAGCAGACTGGGCGCACCCTTCGAGGGCTTCTGCCTTGTTTGATTCACATATTGATGATTTCTCTTTGTCTGTACTTTTGATGTCTGTCCGTGCCGTTATGATCGAATCCTCGCTTCTGAACAACAATAGCAGAAAGGCTTCGGACAGGCTCGTGCTCTCTAATGACGACTTCAGGAATATAGCGGCAAGCCAGACCTTTGCAAAGCTGCAGGGCCTGTTGAATGACGAGTACTTCTGTCGTTTGTATTCTATGTTCGTGATTGCCAATTCCAGGCAGTCGCTCGCTGGTGTGGATCCTATACTGTTCGCAGTGGATGGACCGTCCGGTCCGGGGATTGTGCGAAAGACTGCTCGGCCTGACGCAAGTCCTTCCTTCCTTTCCTTTACAGTGGGCAGAGTTACCTTCAAGATGATCAAGGTTGAGCATGGCACATTCACTATGGGTGCAACTCCAGAGATGGAGGATCCATACGATACCGAAAAGCCTGCTCATGAAGTAACCATATCAAAGGACTATTATCTTGGAGAAACAGAGGTCACACAAGCATTGTGGACTGCGGTTATGGGCGACAATCTTTCAGATTACAAAGGCGACAACAATCCTGTTGACAGTGTTTCATGGAATGACTGTCAGGAGTTCATAAAGAAACTCAACCAGATGACAGGCAAGAGTTTCCGTCTGCCGACAGAAGCGGAGTGGGAGTTTGCCGCAAGAGGTGGAAATAAGAGCAAACATACCCAGTATGCAGGAAGCAATAACCTTGATGAAGTGGCGTGGTATATAGATAATTCCGGAAAAGAAACTCACCCAGTTGTACAAAAGAAGCCGAACGAACTGGGCATGTATGACATGAGCGGCAATGTTTTAGAGTGGTGCAACGACTGGTTTGGGGATAATTATTATTCAACCACGCCGTCCACAGATCCACAGGGGCCGACTTCGGGCTCTAACCGTGTGTTGCGTGGTGGAAGCTGGAGGGGCAATGCGAGTGGCTGTCGCCTCTCTTTCCGTTCCGGGTCCTTTCTGCGGATCAGGCAAAGTGTCTACGGCCTTCGCCTAGCCCTATAGTTATTCAGATAGAGGAAGAGAAAAAACAGGAGGTATGTCCTGCCCATCACAAAGATGGCGAATGACAGTTTGTTAACTAAGAAAGGCATTTCTAGTAGCTATTGATAGCGAAAGATGTGCCTTTTTTATTTGTCGGCTACCAATATTTGCTGACTTCCCCTCAAATTTGGGTTAGAACCCAAATCTGGGGGGCCAAAATATTTTTTTATGAAAGGCCGGAGCAGTAATTTTGCATCGTTGAAACATTATAACAAATATGGCGGAATATAAAGACATAAAAGAGGTTGGGGAAATGCCGGTCCAGTACGGGATACGTAACAGTCACAAGGAG
>JAZUHH010000039.1:0-16882 GCA_045641625.1 Paludibacteraceae bacterium | reverse complement strand
CATCGTATTGAAGCACATCCAAGATTGCTTTTGCACCCTTCAAATAAGCATTGTATGCAACTTGCGCCTTTGACTTAGAACCGAAAAGACTGTTGCGAATATACCTTTCAGCTTCTTCTTTTATGTCCATAATTATTACTCCTTAAGCATCATTTTTCTATCTTGCTATAAGTTAGCAAAATGTAGTTACCAAAATCGCGAAGCATAACTCCTTTGACGTCCTTTCTTTGCTTCATCTTGTCGATGAAGCGCTGCACCTCCTTGTAGGTCCTGAATCTTATTTTTTCTTCCATTGCTTCTTCCATTGCTTGAAAGTTAGTGTTCCTCGATAGTTTCCATCTCTCATTCTCCTGCAGTAGTAACCCACATAGCGCAACTCATCAGAGAAGTTGTGAATAAGTGCAGTGCTGTTCATTCGCTCAGCAAGCTCAGCAGCATAAATTTTCTTAATCATTCTGCTATATGCCTTTCTTAATCTCGCCTGTTTGCTCATTTTTTCTTTTGTTTTTCTTCCTTCTCCAAGCCATAGCCCTAACCATTTTGTGGTGGGCTATGCGCTGCGCTTTAATTTCTGCCTTCTTCTTCCTGTATTCTTCTATTGCAATCAGCTCCAACCTCTTCTTCTCTTTGTATTCTGCAACAGTCTCGAACTTAACCTCGGTTCGTGCCTGAATCATGCGGGGCAGTTTGTCTGGGAGCAGGACAAAGTCGCTGTTGTGGAGATACAATCTCCAAGTCTCCTTGTCCGCACTTGCACCCACCTTTTCTGCCTTGTGGTTCTGTTCTAGCTTCAAGTGATAGAGGATTAAAGGATTCGCCCTGTTCTTCGGAAGTGTCACTAATACTTTCATTTTAATCTTCCTCTATTACAGTTCCTTGCAGTTTATACTCTGCAAATATTCCCATCGGGTACCCTTTCTGTGCGAGCGCCTCCCTCTGGTCCCAGTATTCCGTGAGATGCTTATAGGCTAAGCGCTTGCCCTTGTCCATAGCCTCCCTGTTCTCCTTCGCCTTCTCCATGTTAAGATTAACAAGGGCGTGAATCTGCGCTGCGGAGACCTTTGGCTTCTTGTCTTGCATCTGTTCCATGCGGCGCTTGTAATGTGTATCTCCCTTTCCCATCTTGCTATTTGGATTCGTGGTTTAACGCTGCTATCAGTTTCGCCTTGAACACGCCCCTGGATGTGTTAAGGTTGCCTTTCATGACCTCGTCAATGTCAAGGTTCTCAAGGATCAGCTCCATTGACTTCCTCAGCCTGTTGGTGATTCCGTTCTGTCTTCTGACTGCGTTCTCGTCGTCTATCTTGTATCTGATGTCGACTGCGGCGTACATCTTCTCGGCGTAGTTGAACATGTCGAAAGACAGCTCTATCATCACAATCACCATAAGGGCGTACTTTCTCACGCTGGTCATCGGGTCTTCAGGGTAGTGCTTCTTGATTACGTTGTCACAGCACATCTCAAGCTGGAAGAAGTCCATCTTCACACCGAACTCCTTGTCGAAGCAGCGCTCCACTACAAGGTCTATCTTCCTGTCGTCGTCATGGAACACCCTCTGCCTTGTCTGATGGTATCTCTTGTCCGCCTCCCTGCACTTGTCGAGTATAGGCTTGAACTCCCTCCCTTTCTCCCCAAGTTTTCCCGACTTGGACAGGTCGGCAAGCTCAGTATGAAGCTTGCGGTAGTATATCCATGCGAAATCCTCCGCAATATAGACGCACCCCGCGAGCCCGTTGGCGTAGTCCTCTCCGAACTTCTCATGTATTCTGCCGATGTCTTCGAGCAGGTCCGCCTCTGTTATCTTGTTGCCGTACTTCTTGTCCATGATGTCGTAGAGTTTGTTCTCCCTCGGAATCATGGTGTTCCTGTCATTTCTCAATCTCATTTCCATTTTTCTCTATCTTATTGCATGGTTACTTACCAATATCTCCTCATTCTTCTCTATGAACTTGTCGAGTTTCTCCATATCCTTGCTCGTAATCTTGAATTCCAGAGCGTCAAGAAGGAAACACTTCACGCCGTTGATTACCACAAGCACGCCGGTAGTTGTCAGCGACTCTATGTGATGGTTCACCCAATCCTCTCCGAACGCAGCCTCAGCAAGGCCAGTTGTTATGAATCTATATTTTCTCTTCATTTCCTTCCTCAGTTAGGTATCTCAGCATAATAACATTCCATATTGCGTGATGCAGGTGGTTGATTCCGCTCTCCTCGTCCGTTGCCTCTCGATTGCCCAGGTACCTGAAGAAGTGTCGGAAAAACGCTGAAAGGAAACGCAGTCTGTTCTCCACTGTTGCGTCGAACTTCGTCCAGTTAAGGTAGCCGTACTTTTTCATCCCGAACTCATAGACCTTTGCCACCCCTTCAAGGCACTCGTAATTGCAGGAACCTCCGCCCTTGATTGTCATTGTCATTGCAGTAAGTTTTGCCAAAAGGTTTTCAAGGTTGCTTGCTGTCGGCTCGCTCTGATAATGGAATGCGGTCTCAAGCACCTGCTTCTCTGCGTAGTTCGCCGTAGAGGTTCTTCCCATTACTCTCTCAATGATGCTGAACGGCACAAGCGCATACATCGGCTTGCCTGCATCATATTTCTTTCCCTCGTTTTTTTCGTTGCACATAATATTAGAAAATAGTTAATTGTTTACATCTCATTACTTCAATTTCTTTCTCTGGATTGATGAACAGATTCCGAAAAATTCCTGTCATGCAAGCCACCACTATTGAATTGCCATATTGCTTGTAGCACTGGCTCTTTGAGTTGACTGCAAGCATCTTGTCTGCATCTTCATCGGAAACATCCATGAGCCTTGCACACTCCTTGGGAGTCAGCTTGCGGATTCGTAGTCGGTACTTGTTGCCCTCAGCATCTTCCACTACGCACCAATTTTTGTCTTGTTCCATATAATCATCAATATTAAGTTGCAATTCTGCCACCCCAATCGCGGAATATCCATTGTCATACACCAGGATATGTTTCGCCACCTGTTTGTAATATACTGAAGGTATGGTTTGGGAAATTCCTTCGGAGGTAGCGTTAAGTACGATTCTAATCATACCCTTTCTTTTATCAGCACAAAAGGCATTCTGTTTCCACCGCTCATTGTATTCAGAGTTGGAAAAGGCCAGTTGTTGCATAAACATTCCCTGCATAGTTGCCTCCAATATATCCGTATATGTTGGTTATTTTAATCTCGCTTAAATTGTTCATATCTTCACAAATTCAATTACTAAGATTTCGTTCGTGCTACCTCTCTTGCAGACAATCGCATTGCATAATTCACTCAAAAATCTTTTTGTGGAATATGGATATTTTACTGCTCTTGTGTATCCTAAAAAGAATCTCTTATTCAGTTTTGCATACCTTGTAGCCACACTCAAGCATTTTGTTTTCATCATTTTGCTCTAACAATTCCTTGACTCTCGCATCATTCAAGTAGAACGACTCATCAACCGAATCCTCAAGGCAATCTTCAAGGCATTTGTCAAGTTTGATTGGAGAAGGGAACTTGAAGTTCTGCACCTTGTTGCCCTCTATGAGGATTGACACCATGAACACCCTCTCCCTGTTCTGCGGTACTCCGTAGTCCTTGGCGTTCATAATCTGCCAGAAGTTCTTGTACCCGAAGTCCTCTAACTCCTCCTGCCACTTTAGGAAGAAAGGCATGAACTTCTCGCTTGTTAGTGCCTTGACATTCTCCATAAGCAAATATTTCGGCGTCTTTACCTGGATTGCCTTTCTGCATTCCCAAAGCAGAGAGCTGCGTGTTCCTGTTCCTTCCTCAAGCCCTTTCTGCTGACCTCCGTTCGAAATATCAGTACAAGGGAAAGAATAAGTGAACAGGTCAAAGTCTGGAACAACGCTCCAATCAATCTTGCTGATGTCTCCGTAGTTCTTTACCCCCCCCATGAATGGCATTGTAGGAAGCTACAGCATACTTGTCAATCTCGCTGATGCCAACCACCTTGAAGTCAAAGTCAGGATTCTCCTCCTTCAGCCTCCGCAGAGCCATTGACTGAGATCCGTACCCAGCAAAGGCTTCAAAGACTCTCAAAGGATTGTTCTTTGTGTATTCCATCTTTCAAAAAATAGTTAATTGTTCATATTTGCCGTATTTCGGCTTTTCTTTCTCGTTTGGTACATTTGCTCGCAAATCTTCTTTTAACGGCTCTAATGTGGCTTCTTGTGGCTCGTTTGAGGTTTCTCTGCTCGGTCGCCATACTATCTGCGCTTGTAGATTTCCTTCATGTCCACATCGTAGAGGATTCCCATCATCTGCACCCATTCCCTATCGCACATCTGCTCGGAAAGCTGCACCCAATGTCGGAGGACGATGCCGTACTCTATCATGGGAAGGTTCCTGCAGTCCCTCTCGCTGTTGATTCGGAACACCACCTTCCCGAAAAGGGCGAACTTGTCCTCGTCCTCCTCTGTCCTTAGAATGTCAACTACCTTGTTCTCGTCGTTGTCCGAACCTGGGAAGAACTCAAGGGTCTTGTCCCACTTGGTTGCGAATGTTGCTCCGTCGGAGCAGTAGTAAGCGATTGTCAGTGTCTTGCTCATTTTGTTTTTTTAGTTTATCTATAACTTGGAATTGTAACTTCAATTTTTGTCGTCATCTCTCTAAAACGGTCTGTAAGGCGTTCGTCATATTTTTCCTTCATAGACTTAACTGAGAGGTTGCTTGTAATCATTGTTATATTCATTCGCTCGTATCTCTTGAAGAGCATATCCGTGAGAGGATTAGTTGCATTACCGAAAGCCATATATTCGACCGGCTCTGTTCCGAAGTCGTCTATGGCGAGAATCGGCAGCCTTGCGATTTTCTCGAATTGCTGTTTGTTCTGAAGCTCAGTAAATAGTTCCTTGGCGTTCCAGAACTGACAAGTTACTGGTTGCCCGCCCGCCTCGTTGTTTCCGACCGTTACGAACCGCTTGAGGTAGATAAGGTCGTTAAGCGCTTTTATAATGGTGGTTTTGCCGTTCCCCACACCGCCCGTCAGTAGCAGAGTACTTGTCGGTTGATTGTACGCCCACTCGCAGACTTGAACCATCAGCGCTTTCCATTCATCAGTAATCACCACCTTGCGCTCCCTCGACTCAACTATGTTCCTGAACACGCCCCAAAAGAGAGCTTTGAACTGCGGGAAACTCATGCACCAGTCAACCCGATTAGAAGCTCTCCCCGTTAAATTCCTCGAGTGGACTTGGAGGAGTACCTCTGCGCTTTGCGTATTGGTCGCTTTTATTTCCATTTGGTTTGTAATTTTTGTTTTGTTCTTCAATAATTATTCTCGCCCAATCTCTGAAGTGCGCTTGAAAATCCGCTTTGTTTTGGTGTGGTTCATTCCCTCCAAGCACCAGGTGATTGCCGAATTCCTCTATCAGTTGCCCCACCCGTTCAAGGCTTGTTTTGTTCTGCATCGCAAAGACTTCCTGGTATTGCCGGTCGGCCTTTAGCTCTGCAAGAAATTTTTCGTTTGCCTCGCGCGTAGAGAGATATATATTATTCTTTTCATTCTTTATATTCTTTGTAGGTTGTGTATTTTGTTGTGTATTTTGTTGTGTATTTTGTTGTGTATTTTGTTGTGTACGATTTGTTGTAATTTGTTGATATTCATTCCATTTAACGATAGTAATAATTGTTATAATTCTACTCTTCTTTTGCTTAATCATTCCAGCCTTTTCAAAATCGCTCAAATACTTGGAAATTGTTCGGCTGTTTCGCTTCCATCTTTCCTCTAATTCTCTGTGAGAAATTGCAAGTTCTCCTTCGTTGACCGCAACCTTCACGCCCCTCAAATAGAACTCTTTTGAATGAAAGCTAGCGAGAAGCAACAAGTCTATCCACGCATTCGACCGATTGAACGGCTCAGAGAAATAAAACTCGTTGTCCTCTATGCTCCTATGCAATTTAATCCAGCCGTCTTTCATATCTTACTTAGTTCTATTGTTAATCCCGACCTCGCAACCGTTGTGGGGATTCCCGTTTGTCTTTCGACTTCGGTCTGGAAGTGGTAGCCGTCAGCGTTCTCTCCGGAGAGGTGCAGAAGTATAACCTTGCGGACATCACGCAAATTTTGCGCCTTGATGACCTTTATTGCCGTTCCGAGCTCGCAGTGGCTGTTCCTTGTTCGCTTCGCCCTCCATTCGTCTATCACGCCCTCGCTTACGTTATGGTCCATGATGTCGTTCATGTAGTTCGCCTCAATCATGATTACCGAAAGGTTGTTGAATGTATAGGGCATCGAAACGAAGTCGGTGGCGAACAGAAGCACTCCTATGTCCTTGTGCGCTATCTGGTAGCAGAAGCATGGAACATCCTCGTCATGGTCAACCGTCAAGGGCCTAATGGTGAATCCTCCGAGATGCTCGACCTTGCCGTGCTGGGCAACCATCTTCCTTGTCTCAATCTTTGCCAAGTCTCCGATTCTCGCCCTCTGCACTATGGTATCAAAAACATCCTCGTGCGCCAACAGATTGATGCCCCATGACATCAGGTTCAGTGCGTAGTTGGCGTGGTCTCCATGCCTGTGCGTCACTATACAGCCGACTACCTTCTTCTTTGTAAACTTCAAGGCTTCCTTGACTGTGCTGAGACTTATGCCAGCCTCTATAATCAAGCATTCCTTGTCATTCTCTAGCAGATAGCAGTTGCCCTTGCTTGATGATCCCAATACTTTAAGTCTCATTGTCTCTTTCTTTTACCTACCGCCCCGTATTGAGCGGTAGGGCATCATGAATTTATATATACAGGTATGAAGAATAGCCGTTAGAAGTCAGGTGCGCTCTGCTCCGGTGCTGTCTGCTGAGTCTCCGTCGCATCCTCGAACGGGATGTCCTCGACCGGCTGTGTTCCGGTGTTGCTGATGATTGTGCTGTGGCGGTCCTCGGCACTCACCTCGTCATTGTCGCAAGCCATAGCCTCCTCCATTTCGTTGGTGATTACGCCCCAACGTGTAAGGAGCTGCTTGACCACAGTCTTGAGAGCCATCGCCTGGAAGTTGTTCAGCCAGCCGATTCCCGCCTGCTCCTGCTTGTATGCCGCCTCGAACAGCTGTTCCCTTGTGGCGTTCTTCAAGGTCTTGACATAAGCCTTTGCATGGGTCACCATCTCTGCAACGGTCATATAGACTGTGTGGCGGTTCACTACGTGTGTCTTGGGATTCTCGATCTCGAAATAGGCGAAGTATCCGGCAACGGGTGACTGCGAATAGTCCTCGTTCTTGAACAGGATGTCGCCCGAAAGCTTGTCCTTACGCTCTATTTCGCCCTCATAGACCACACCGGCATTCACCACCCTGTACTTGCCCGAGTTAAGCGCCAGAGCAACATAGCCTCTCCATCCGATTATGAGCTGAGGCACGTTTGAGTAGGGGACAAGGTATGCGTGCGAGTAACTCTTTAGGAGCGAAAGTCCGATGTTGGTTGCCTTCTTCGCCTCTATCACGATTGACTCGATAGAGCATGACTGAAGCGCCTTGTTGCTTGTCAGCTGCTCGATGACTGAGTTCTGGAACAGTCTCACTCTGCTCTCGCTTCCAAGGTCCCTGACCAAGGAGTTCATCCCAGTCTCTACGAACTGTCTGAACTGAGGCACTGTTGCCATCTGCTGATGAATCGGCAGTCCGTTCTGTGGCATTGCTGCCGTCTGCATTTGATTTGTCATTTCTTTTTACTTTTATTGTTAATTCTCAAATCGGCAGCCGCTAATTCTAGGCCTACCACAGCCCGTGTCAGTCAACTGCCTTGTGCAAGAGGAAGGAATCGAACCTTCAAGTGTCCTACGCGCCTTTAACAGCGTCTGCGGGCTTCCATTATCCGCATCTTCTCTCGCTTCTATGGCGCTATTCTCACGAACTGCGCCTGCAATAAAAAGTTTATTTAACCAAACTCCATAATTTGATTATGGTTTTACATTATCAAGGTGCGAGGGAGGAGAGTCGAACTCCTCAAGGTTGCTCTGGCTTTTATGCTTTGAGACCTCCGTTATCTCTATTTCCTCGCATTGGCTACTCTATTCTCACGAACGGAGAGAGCCGTATAGCACAAAAAATTCAAAACGTGCAGAAGTGTGAATTTGCATCACCAGGAGTCCAGACGATTCGGCTTATACGAGCCTTATCTCATTTGGCAGTCCTCTATTATCTGCCCTTCTTCTGCATTAAGCCCCTATCCTCGCGGACGGGAACTTTTGGATAATAAACCACTACTTTATAAAAAATAGGACTAGAAAAAAATTTATATAAAAAGGTGTTGCTGTCGGCGGAGTTGCACCGCCAAGCCTTCCAAGGCACTCTTGCGAGTCAGTAACGGCTTCTGCTTATCGTTACGTTGACAGCGTGGACGGGTTGCTACTCAAAACGCCTCTCTTTTTCTACGTTAGGTTGCCATCTTAACACAGTAAGTTCCTTACCAGTTTTGTAAGAATCCCATGCCTTTATGATTAGTTGCTCCTTATATCTTGGAGACATTCTCATTGCCCCACCTTTCATTCCGTCATTAACTAACTTCTGACGAAGAATAGCCAACGTTTTTATCTCCGTAACCTCCTCGTAAAACAACTGCTCAAAGAAATTGCAAACATACTCCAACTCATATCCACATTTTTTGTGGAGGAACATAATTACCCCACCCACGTTGGAAGCAGTAAGCAAACGGCATCTTTTATAACAAGCATAAGCAAAGGAGTTAACGTTTTGCCACAATTCGGGAGAAGAATTGTACTCTTCTAATAGATCGGTATTAGACGACTTGGTATTCGAAAAATAGCGCGAATCTTTCGTCCCGCCTGTTCGAAATAAGTTGCGGTCAGGGGCAGCACACATCGTGAGATACTTGTTTATACAAGAAGAAACTTTTCTAGAGTTTAGGATTCCCTGAATCTTAAAGACGTCTCCACCAGACCTTGTTTTACCTGTGTCGAAAGTAAAGAAAGTCTCCTCTTCTACACCTCTGATAACCATTGTCTCGAATGGTATGTTTGCGTACACGCAAGCTGATAGTCTGTGCTGCCCGTTCACAAGCCTACCGTTCTTGTCGAACACAATAGCCTCTCCGTTAACCTGCCATGTTCCCTCCTGCATCATCTTAGCAAGGAATGCAACGTGTCCTTTGTTCAGAAGACGGTTGTCTTTGTTCTGTTCTAGGTAACACTTGGCTACCTCTGGAATAATAACCTCCACTTTGGCTGTTATATTTGCCATATTAATAATTTTTAAAGTTCCCAATCATGTAAGGCTGATTGAGTGTTCCGTTGCAGTTGCCTTACTCTGTTTATATTGAATCAATTCTAAAAATTAACTATCATCAAATCATCCTCCGTTACCCTCAAGCATATCATCTGCGAATCAGTAGGAAGTATCTCGTTGATTGCCTCAGCGTTGTCGATGAATACAGGAGCGCTCACGTCCTCGAACTTGCTCAATGTGTTGATTATGTCAAGGCCAGCGTTTATCTTGCTCGCATGGTTAAGGTCCTTATAAGGCACTCCGTCAACCATAGCCTCGCAAGTCTCCTCCTCTCCTCCGTTAATCTGCTGATTGAACATCTTGAAGCTGACCATCTTGAACATTCCGTTGATGCGGTCCTCAATAAGATTGATTCTGCGCTTGCTAAACTGCTGAATGTTGAACTCTATGCCCTCAAGCCTTGTAAGTTCCTCGTTACCGACTGAAAGGCTGTCTTCAAGTTCTGCGATGCGCTTTCTGTTAGCCTCGTCAACTTCCTTTAATGCTAGCACCTTTGTGCAGTATTCTATCTCGGCTTCAAGGTCTTTTTTCTTTGCTACAAGTTCCTCGTCCATAGTCGGAAGCACCTCCTTTGCAAGCTCTCTCTCCAACTCTGCGATGTCCTTGTTTATGGCCTCAATGCTTGGGTCTGTGGCAATCCTCTCCGAGAAGTCAGGCATTTCGGTAGGTAGTTGGGCAAGTCTGTTCTTATAGACCTCAATGTCCTTCATCAGACGCTCCTTCTCGTTCTCCATGCCTACCATATTCGACTGAGCCTTTGCCAGCTCGTCCTTGACCTTGTGTCCCTTGACCGAGATTTCCAGCAAGTTCTTTGCCTTTTCCTGGTTGAAGTTCGCCTTGATTGTGGCAATCTTGTCCTCGTCATAGAATCTTCCGCAGACAGGGCAGATAAGGTCGTTCTCGTATAGGACCTTATCGTTCTCCTTGCGCCACTCCGTCCTCAAGTTCTCTGCCTCTTGAGTCTTCGTGCCTATCAGATTGACCGCCATTGCAATCGTGTTGTCGAGGATTCTTATATCAGCCTCTGCCTTCGAGATCGAGAAACGATAGTCATTCGCCTTTTTCTGCGCAGTAAAGAACTCCTCGCCAAAGAGCTGTCTCAATTCGTTCTCCTTCTTCATGCGTAGCGCCTTTGCATCGTTCAAGGCCTTGTTCAGAGCGTTTATTCTATCCTGTGCAAGTTCTATCTTGTCCTTGTCCGACATCATTGCCGTTTCCACACTCTGCAGCTCTGCCTTCAAGGTCTTTATATCAGTCTCGAATTGGGCGAAGTCTGTGCCTTGGTCAAGGTCTCTCATTCTCTCGCTTATTCGCTCTGGCAGTGCGTCAATCTCTGCCTTTATTCGCTTCTTCTTGCTTGCAACCTCCTTTTTGTATTCCTCAAGTGTCTTATCCGTAAGCACATTGATTAGGTCCACGAACTCGACATTCTCTCCGGCTATCTCCTCGTTGGTGATGTTGCCTGCCATACGTATCAGCACCTCTCTCTGCGCCATAGGTTTCATGCTTGTGAACGCAAGCGGATTGGTAACCAACTTGAATACGTTCTCTGGGCAGATGGCATTGATTTTCTCAGCCCACTCTTTTGTATCACATGGCACTTCGTTGTAGTACAGCTCTGTTGTGTGTCCTGAAAATTCCTCGTTTGCCGAGCCTCTTTTCTTTGTCCACTTCTCAAGGTACTTGCGACATAGTGTAACCTTCTGGCCTCCGACCTCAAGTTCTGCAGTCACCTCGTGAGGTAGCTTAGGGATTGCGTTGCCGTTCTCGTCAAGCGTCTTGATGTTGAAATCTTTTGCGTCATCCGAATTCTTTCCGAAAAGAAGCCATGTGAAGGCGTCAAAGATTGAAGTCTTACCGCTTCCGTTTCTTCCGCTGATGCTTGTAAGGTTCTCGCCAAAATCTACTGTGAGATTGCGAACGCCTTTGAAGTTCAGCAGTGTGAGCCTTTTCAATATAATTTCCTTCATAATTGTTCTAATTTACATGTTGCGAATCTCTATCACTGTGTTAGCCTTAATTTCTAATTCTCTCTTTGATTTCCTTTTTCTGCAAGGCTCCCAGTCGTCAAGTTCCTCCCTCTTGAATATTATCGTGTTGCCTTCCGTGTAGTAAGGGATCTTCCTGTCCTTCATGCAAGCCTTAATCTCCTTGACCGGCAGTCTGAGATACATGGCGCACTCCTCGAGAGTCAACCAAGGGCTTTGGCTTGCCATTGCCTTTTCGATTCTATCAAGTCTGGCAATGATTTCCTGCATCTCGTTTCCCATGCTACTCGTCCTCCTCAATAAATCTCGACAGGCTTGGCAGACTTCCGTCGCTGTACCACTTGTTCGTCAATCCCCATGAAAGGAAGCCGAGTGCGAATCCGCCAGCCTTGATTAGTAATGTTATGCCGAGCGAAAGAGTCTCGCTCTCTCCGGCTATCGCAAATACGGATGTCAGCCACATCACTATCAGGATCATGTATTTAATTGTTTTCATTGTCTTTGTTTTTAGTTATTGGGAATAATTCTTCTGGTCTTGCCTTTAGAAGTTTGGCTATCGTCTTTTGTGTCAGCTTGTCGGGAACTCTGCCGTTTGCCCATCCCAGAACTGTGGCTTTGCTAGAGCAAGTCTTTTCTGCAATCTTTTTCAGCCATACATCTTTTGGCGTGTCTTTGTTCTTTTCCTCCAAGTAATAGTCTCTGAATGTTTTCATGCGAAATTGTTTATTTGTTTTTTATCGTTAGGGAATAGGACTACTCTTTTCTTTCCAAGGAATAGAGCGTAGTTCAATTCGCTTGTTTTGATGCTTGCCTTTGCGTCATAGACAGCCTCTTCGAGAGAAGAAGCTAATATTGTCTCTGCTTTTATCCACCCACCAAAGAAATACTTCAATGTGTACTCTTTCTGTAGGCTCAAGTCCTCGAATTGTGTTGTTGCCATCTTACCGAACTTATTTGTATTGTTGTTTTCTTTCATATTCTTTAATTTTTATTTGCAAAATATTTATTGCACCGTGCTTTATTTCCTTTGCACAATGCAAAATTATATCTAAATTGCGATATTACAAAATAAAATGGCGATAATTTTCGCCTTTAAGCGAAGATTTATAATTAAGTGAGTGATTTGTAATAAGTTATGAAAGCGAAAAATTTAAATGAATTACGTGACTTTTTTAAGGCCAAAGGACTAAAACAAGGAGATATTGCAAAATCTTGCGATTGGCCACAATCTTATGTTAGCGAAATTCTTAACGGAAAGAAGAAAATCGGAAGGGAGACAGCAGTCAAACTTTATAATGTATATGGTGTTGATATACAATGGTTGCTTACAGGAGAGGGGGATGTGACAAATGAGCAAAGCAATAACATAGTCGTAGGTGACAACAATATTGCTCACAATATATCGAGCAATATCAACAGCAGTGCAACCATAGACAACCTCGTTGCCCTTCTTGAAAAGACGCATCAAGACAATGTAGTCAAGGATGAACAGATAAGGAAGAAGGACGAACAGATAGACCGACTGCTCTCTCTGTTAGAAAAGGCGCAAAGCCTATAATGGCACGGAAAGGACAACACTATATATAAAGTATAACAAAAGAAATGGATAAAGGACTCATATTAGAGGCTCTGAAGTCTTACAAGAGCTTCAAGACTGATTCCGAGTTCGCTGACTATTTGGAGGTGTCTGAGGAAGAGTTACAGCAATGGAAGCGCAAGCACTCTTACGATGTTACTAAGGTGTGCATGAAGTTTCCTGAGATAATGGCAGAGTGGCTGATTACTGGCGAGGGCGAGATCCTCAAGAAAGACCAGTCGCTACATGTGAGCGGAAGTAACAACACAATCAACAACACCGCAAGCGCAACTAACAACAGCAAGACGATAGAACGGCTCATCGACCTGCTGTACAAGCAAGACGACAAAATCGACCGGTTAATAAAAATAATAGAACATGACAGAATTAAATGAAGAACTACAGGACATCTACACCGCTCTAATGGTGGAATATGACCGCAGAATGGTGAGAAATCAAGATGCAAGTGCTATACTTGCCATTGCGGACAAGGTGCTTGACCTGATCGGGAGAGGGGAATAAAAAAAAGCCTGCCGACTTCGCAACCGGCAGGCAGAGAAAACACTTAAAAATTAGTAATCAATAATCTATTGACCGTAATTTGGCTGTAATTTTTAGAAAATACAAACATTATAGAGTATATTATACAAAGGTAGCGAAATTCAACATAATAACAAAGAAAAGCCGACGTATTTCACAATCCGCCGACCCGTTGTAATTTCTTTACGAATAATAATAATAATACACAAAAACGTAATAAATAAACTTATGGATAAGCAAAGGTAACGAAAATGCCCTACAATTCAAAGAAAGACACAGAAAGGGCGGTCAGTTTCTCAACCAACCGCCCTAGAGAATGAAAAAACTATTCTTTTATTCCTTTGCTTGCTTTGCAAAAGCAAAGATAGCAAATTTATTTGTCTTTTGCATGCAGAATATCCGGAATTGATGCCACCGCCTTCTGCTTGTTCTTGTCAATTATCTTCGCATAGACTTGCGTGGTCGTTACATTGCAGTGCCCCAAGAGCTTGCTGACAGTATAGATGTCAGTTCCCAAGTCAAGCATCATTGTGGCGAACGTATGGCGTGCGCAGTGGAACGTGATGTGCTTGCCTATTCCAGCCTCCATAACCCACTTGTCAAGGCAGTAGTTGATATGCTGTCCCGAATAGTGCGGAAGCACATAGTCGTCGTCTCTGCCCCTCTCTCCCATGAGTTCAACGGCTTGGTCGGGGACATCGAGATATTCCTGCCCCTTGGTCTTCTTCTGCCTGAATATGATTCGGGTGAACTCGTTCTGCCTGACTACATCTCTCCATTGCAGTTTGAGGCAGTCGCTAAGTCTCAGCCCCGTGAGACACGAGAAGAGGAATATCTGCTTGATGTCCTCGTTCTTGACAGGAGTCGCAACCAGCTGCTTAATCTCGTCAATGCTGAGATAATTCCTCTCAGTCTCCTGTTCCTTCGGAAGCACTATGTTTGCGCCTGGATTCTCCTTCATAACGCCTTTCTTGACGCAGAACTTGAAGAAGCAGAACAACTTCTGCATGTAGCCTAACTTAGTGTTGACATGAAGCATGCTGGCCTTGTTCTTTCCCTTGTGTGCCGTGTTAAGGTAGTCCATGAATTTCCTTACCCAGTCCTCGTCAATCTGCTTCATAAGGAGATTGCGGTTCTTCTCGAACTTGTTGAGCCTTGATCTGAGATTCGTCCACATTCCCATTGTGCCTTTGGTGCATTCCTTCGAATGGAGTTCTATGTATCCGTCCAGAAATTCAAAGAAGAGCACATTGTCGTTCGTGATTTTCTCGAACCCGAACTTGTGGTTCTGCATCTCGACTATTCTCTTGCTCTTGATTGCGTTGGCGAGGGCGAGTGTTTCCTCGTTCTTCTCCTTATCCTCCTTGGTCTTCTCCGGTACAAGATACATCTTCAGGTATTCGTACTTCCTTACCCCGTCGAGGTAAATGTCGAGGTACAAGGAAATGTTACCGCCCGAAATCTCCCGTTGCCTGAGTCGCACAGGTTCTTTCAGTTTCTTTGCTTTCATAGGTTTTTTTCAAAAAAAAATGACACAAAATTTGTTGCTCGGGATAATGAAGCAACAAAACAACAACGCAAAAGTATGCGATTTTTATCAAAAATTAGCGATTTTTTCGGGCATTTTTAGGCAGAAATCTTCAAGTTCTGCTGAATATCAGCAATTTATTTTAGGCACAAAAAAATAGTTTGAAATCTGTAAAGGATTAAAAAATACGGCTATTTATCCCCTTATTATCAGTATTTTACGCGCATATCGCCACAGATTGAGCAACAAGTGCGCAACAAAACAAGACAAAAAGACGGTTAGGAAACAACTCCTAACCGTCTTTTTCAATCGCATCTGCATTTCTCGCAAAGGAGCTTCTTGCAGTACGGGAACAGCCTGTAAGCAATGTCACCACACAGATAGCAGACTTCCTCGCTGTTCTGGTCTATTCCGCATTCGTTGGCAATATGTTGCTCAAGATGTCGAATCTCGTGCGTGAAAGAGTCCATGAACTCCCTTGCCGAAGAAGTCAGAGCCACCACCCATATTGTCTCCCTCTTACTGGAATTGGTGTAAGTGAGTCCGTTATTAAGACGCCCCGACATCAAGTTCCGATACGCATCGGCAAGGTTCTCCCTGCTTGCCCCTAGCAGAGTCATTTTTTTTAGTATTTCTTTAGTGTAATAACGACTAACTGCAATGTAGGCATGAACCTTCCACCGATAGTTCGGCAGTGTAAAATTCGTCCGTATCATAGCAAGTCGGCAAATTCTACAGGCTCACCCATAGCCACGCATCTCTGCAACCAATAGCGGAAAGGCAGTTCGTCACTGCCGTCTGCATCGTCTAATGTGTCCTTGATGAACACAGCAACGTGAGCTTCGTCAGGCATGCTTGACTTGTAGTAGTCAGCCTTAGCCATATTAGCGACATATACGTGGTCGTACATGACGCAGTTATCAATCTGTACTCCGTTACGGGTAAGCATATCCTCGACCTGCTCCTTGTTCCACGGCTCGATAGGTTCTAACTTGTTAGATGCAGAACTCTTCTTCTTCATTCTGCTGACTGCGTAGTCACAAGCCTTCTTGTTGAAGTGGAAGCCGTTCTGACTGATGTACTTGTGCATTGCAGTCGGCATATCGTCGTATATATCTAGCGGTGTATGTTTCATATCCAATTAAATAAAGTGTGAGTGAGCAATTACCCACCCACACCTAGTTATTAATAACGTGAATAGCGTCCAGTTCCTCTCACGCCTCTGCGCTCTCCCATCTCGTATGGGTCTGGATAGTCACGCATACCCATACGTTCGCCCATGTCTCCACGTTCGCCGTATCGGTTGCCGTAGCCACCACGCTCTCCCATCTCGGACTCTTCGCACATATCCTGGCACAAAGCCATTACCTTACCAAAGGCATGCAGACCTTCTTCGACGAGGTTCTTCATTTCCCTTGCCTTGTTCTGCATCATTACTACTGTCGTCATATTTATTTTTCTTTTGGTTGTGAAGTTGATAAGTTCCTTTCCTTGAGCAATCTCTCGACCATATTCTTCATATCTGCGAGCTGACCTTTCAGCGACTCTATCTCCTGAGCCTGCTGAGCCTCCTTCAACTTCTCTGGGTTAAGTTGGTTGAGCAAGTTCTTGCAAGTCTCGATGCGTTGCTTGTGAGCTTCTACGCTGTTGATAGCATCAACGCTCTGGCTTATAAGCATCTCGACTTCTGCGCTTACCGCCTCTTTGGAACAAGCCACGCAAACCTCCTCTCCACTTAGTTGTGAAGTCACTTTTGCCGACTCCGCTGTCGGTGGGATGTGCTGATAGGGAATAACCTTCTCCCCCACTCTCACCGACAAGTCCATAGGAAGCATCGGCAAGCTCGGGTAATAGCTCATCGTCTGCATTGCCGGAATGCTCTCCACTGTCCCCACTTCGTAGAACGGGTTCAGTCCTTTGTGCAAGATAAAGACTTGGCTTCCCTGCCTCAAGTTCTGGAACTGTATCATCTTCGTTGTTGTTAGTTATTCAGTTTATTTT
>JAZUHH010000038.1:0-3310 GCA_045641625.1 Paludibacteraceae bacterium | reverse complement strand
AACTATATGATGAGCAAGGACTCTGTAAAGCGTCGTTTCACAGGCGAGAACGGAGCTGACGGTATGTCTTTCACTGAGTTCTCTTACCAGCTTCTTCAGGGTTACGACTTCCTATATCTAAACGAGCATAAGAACTGCAAGCTTCAGTTGGGTGGAGCAGACCAGTGGGGTAACATTACGACTGGAACTGCAATGATCCACAAGGTTAGCGGTGCCGAGGCATACGCTTTGACTTGCCCTCTGATCACTAAGGCTGACGGAAAGAAGTTCGGAAAGACCGAGAGCGGTAATGTTTGGTTGGATCGCAAGCGCACTTCCCCTTACAAGTTCTACCAATTCTGGTTGAATGTTTCGGATGACGATGCCGAGAAGTACATCAAGATCTTTACATCTCTTTCTAAGGAGGAGATCGAAGGATTGGTTAAGCAGCAGGCAGAGGCTCCTCATTTGCGTCCGCTTCAGAAGAGACTTGCTGAGGAGATCACTATCATGGTTCATTCACGCGAGGATTACGAGGCAGCAGTAGAGGCTTCGAACATCTTGTTCGGTAATGCAACTGCAGATTCTTTGAAGAAGCTTGACGAGGAGACACTTCTTTCTGTATTCGACGGTGTTCCTCAGTTCGAGATTTCAAAGGCTGATGTAGAGGCTGGTGCCAAGGCTTCAGACCTGTTCGCCGGCGAGAACAACATCTTCGCTTCAAAGGGCGAGATGAGAAAGCTTGTTCAGGGTGGAGGAGTATCAATGAACAAGGAGAAGATGGCTACATCCGACCTAGCTCTTGACCCTTCTATGTTGCTTAACGGCAAGTATATCGTTATGCAGAAGGGAAAGAAGAACTACTTCCTTGTTATTGCAAAGTAATTAAAGGCAACAATACAAACATAAAAGGAGCGAGAGTAATCCCGCTCCTTTTTTTGTTGTTCACTCTGTCATAGCTATTTTCAGTATGTCTTCGCGCTTGTGCAGTTTCCCGTCTTTCCATTCATGAGGCAATGCTCCGTAGGTTGCAGTAAGCAGAAAGAAAAGTGCAAATGCAAAGACACCGCAAGAAGTGTGTTGCCAACCGGGAACTTACGTATTATATACTTGACCATATCCTGTTTTATTGCTTCATGTTGTTTTACCGTAATATTGTCTGAGAGACTGACTGCAAATAAAAAAAGGCGGGAAACAATCCCGCCTCTCTGTCATGAAAATTCTGTTACTTGCTTGCAACTGGTCTGATGTTCATTAGAAGGTATCTGCTGTTCTCCTCTAGTCTGGCAGCAGAACTTAGGTTCCAATTATGAATCAAATATGTTGCAGAGCCAAGGTTGTTATCCTTTTGCTCGAATGATGCAGTCCATACCCAAGCATTGTTCTCTAGCGAACCAGTGTTCTCGACCTGTCCCTGACCATATAGTCCGTCTGCTGGGAATACGATTACGTTTCCGTTCACAAGACTCTGCACCAGAAGAACTGTCTTCTTGCTTCCGTCTGCCAGATTAACTATTGCGTTCTTGCTTCGGCTGTTGTCAAGCAGTTCTCTGAACTCTGTTGCAGTAGGTGTGTGGAAGTCCGAACCAGCGTTTACAGTTGCAGCGTCATGCTCTGCTGTCAAGTTACCGTTCTTGTCAGTCCATCCCTCAAGATATAGAGTCTCTGTGTCCCAATCGTTAGCAGGGAACTCCTTCCAGTTGATCTGGAAGCTCGGAGTTGTGTATCCCCACATGAAGAAGTCACCTCCGTCAGTTACAGACTTGGCACCGACGTTAGTCTTTGCCCATTTTACTTTTCCGCCCATGTCAACAAGCTCGTCGCTGCCAAGAGCTGCGTTAAGCTCGTCGATAGTGAACACGTCCTTGTCCCAAACATTCTGCTGTGCGGCTGTTATTCCCGGAATCTCTGCCTTCTTGTTCTCTACGGCACGGATTGTGTATCCGAACATGCGGGAATGCTGTGTTAAATAGATTTCTCCGTCCTCTGGATGAAGCGGAATGTATCCTGGCATCCAAGGCTTGTTCGCTTGGAAGCAGAATGCCATGCTGCGGTACATATCAGCACGCGAAATCCAGTACAGACACTCCTCGTTATCGTATGCGATGTGGTCAACCGACATATCTCCGGATGCAGGAAGGAACAGAAGGTTGTCGTTCATATTGCTTCTCACTAGGATACCCTCTACGAACTTTCCGCCGCCAAGGTCCACGACTTCCCACTTCATTACAGAGTTGTCGATAAGTTCCTGCACCTCTTCTGGCGTAGGCATTCTGAATTCCTCGCCCCAGATTGCAGTTGCAGCGTCGTACTGGGCTGTCAAATCCCAGTTTGTGTTGACAATACCTTTCTCGAAAAGAGGGTCCTTGTCCAAGGCATAATTGTATGCATCATCTACGTAGTTTCCTCTGTTGCCTACGATTTCTGCCCAGGCGAAGTATTGTCCTCTGCCAAGCGGCTCGTCCGCTCCGACGTTATAGCTTGCCCACTTTACGCTAAGTCCAAGGTCCACAGTCTGGTTTGCTCCAAGAGCCGAACGCAAAGAACCTGCGCTGATTGTGTCCGAATTCCAGATTGCGTCGATGTCGCTCTTGCAGGGTTTGCAGCAGTTGTTCTCGATGAAAGACACTCTCTGCTCAAGCTCCTTGTACTTGTCCAAAAGGTCCTGAAGTCCGATGACCTTGCCGTCAGGAGTGTCGAAAGTCAGGTTGTCAACATTGTCAACGGGGAAGCTTGTGGCGCTGCCGTCCTTCAATATAACATAGAACTGGTTCTGGGCAACTGTGCAGGCCACTGCACCGATAGCTGCCGCCATAGATAGGAATAAACGTTTTTTCATATATAGTTATTTCTTGATGAATTTAATCTGGTGTCCCTTGACTGTAAGCACATAGATTCCGGCGGGGATGTCGGACACGTTGACTGTGTTTCCCTGGCTGCGTCTGATTTCCTTGCCGTTTGTGTCCGAAACTGTAAGCACTTCGGTATCGTCAACTCCCGAAACCTGCAGGTATTCCGACACGGGGTTTGGGTATGCGGCAATCTGCCCGCTGTTTTCCGTGGCAAAGCCTGTCAATGCGTCGTTGAACTTGATTATGGAATAGCCATTCGCTCCATCTTTTTTCGGAGCTATCTTGATGCTGCGCACTTCACCTATCTGATAGGTGTCACTGCCTCCGTCAGAAGTTATTCCGAGCAGAGATGTGGCATAAGTACCTGAGCATACAATAGAAAAAGCGACTCCCAAAGCAAACTTTAACTTTTTCATCTCTTATATTAGTATTTAACAAACATTTTCGCCTGCAAAGTTATTAACTTTATGCAATAAACG
>JAZUHH010000037.1:0-13693 GCA_045641625.1 Paludibacteraceae bacterium | reverse complement strand
CTTTTTCTGTGTATTCAGTGACAAAGTCTCGTATTTCTTCTAATATGTATTCCATAATTGCTACTGTTTAAAATCTTCTATATAATTTATCTCCAAGTCTTTAGCATTTGCCTATCTTGGTGAAACTTAATCGTTTTACTTAACTATCTATATGGTTTAGATTGTTAAACCTGTTTAAAGAATTCAAGACATATGATATTTGAGAATCATAACAAGCTAAATGCTTGATTTGTGTTCATTTCCACAATGCTAAAGTTGAATTACTTATTATTTAAATATTTAAAACTACGTTCAGTTCTTCCCACAATTTTCATCACTTCCTCTTCATACTTATATATGCAAGGAACTACATATTCGCCTTTCGTATTTATTGCACCAAACAAATATGAAATATATTTTGTATTCGGATTAACAATCTGAACCACTATAGATACACCATTCTTATCATATGAAGAAAATGATGATGTTGTTAATCCCCTGCTAATTTTATAAGTTTTTTTCTCTGTTGTAGAATAAATTTTAAGACGACCCCTTTTTTTAAACAATATAATACCATGCAACAAATTGCGTATATACGAACATTTATTCAATAAAAGATTTCCATTTAAATCATATGCGAAATATTTATTTTTTTTCTCACCTAAAATAAGATAACTTTCTTTCCCAAATTCTAGTAGAAATTCATCTTTAAATGTAACAAAAGGATCCCATGAAATCGATTCATAGACACAAGGTACTATTTCAATACCTTTAATATCAACAGCACCCCATAATTCCTTAACACTAACAGATGTAGATAAAGAATCATAAAAATCATGAACAAAATCGTAATTTCTAGAAGAAATTTTATTGCCTAAAGAATCAACCAAGAAATACTGCTCTTCTTCGTTAATTAGCCATCGACAATTGGATGCAGTAGAAAGTCGAAAAATGCAAAATAGCATATAAAATAAAATAACTTTTCTCATTGCTCTAAATTACATGATCTATTATTATCTCTTATTTCTAATTTTGACCTATTAACCTCAAACATTATTAATGTTTTAACCTGACCCAAATTCATTTTCACCAATTTGTTATCAACATTATCATGTTTAGACCCATCAGGATCAAAGCAATACAGCCATATATTTCTGATTTTTCCAGCTTTTCTGCTATCTTCTGGATAGTATGTTATTTCGATTGAATCTATTGTCATAGTATGATATGGCTTAGTATTGACTGCTGCGTCTATATCACCTGTATCAAAAGTTCCTATAAGATCAACATCTGTATTTTGTAGTAATGATTGTAAATAATCACTATTAAAATCTTGATGCTTAATAACTGACATATTTATAAAAAAGTTTTCACCTTTAGGTGCATAATCCCTAAAAGTATCATAAATATTAGCTCCTTTCCCCCTTTTTACTCTATTATCATCTAAGGTTGAATAATAATCAATACTCCATTTTTCATAAAGCTGTTTTATAGCGGCAAATGTACATCCTCCGTCAAAAGTAGAATAAAAATTTTCGCCACAATTATAACCTTTACCAGGTGTTCTTACTGCACTAGGATCGTATCTATTTTTTACTATGCTTCCTGTCGGTTCACTTCCGTCCCTATCCACCAGCATCACCGGATTTCCCGCGCAATAGTTATAAGGATTCATTCCCGCATACTTCTCCCACAAAGGATCTACACCGAGCCACATGGCAGAGGTGTTGTCATAGTATCTTGCACCGAAATAGCCCAAACCGCTCTCCCTGTCGGTCTCCTTGGCGGAGAAACGGTAGTCAAGGTCAACAGTGCTGTTGTCAACAAGCAGTTCTCCGAAAGGCATGTAGGCAAACTGCTGTACAATTTTTGCCTTCTTGTCTGTGACAAGAATTACCGAAGAAATATGGTCACCGTGGTAGAAATACTCGTCCACCTCGCCGATCATGTTCGGATCGGTGAAGGTGTAGCCTGCCTTAACGCTGTCGGGCTTCAACTCCTCAAACTGGATAGGAGGTCCGGGAACGTCTCCGCTGTCAGGGAATACAGGGTACTTAGGCCATCCTCTCGGAATGTCGTATGTTGTCTCCTCCGGAGCAACATAGTTAGGGTTCTCCACAGCGTCAAGCCTGCCCTCTAGCAGCAGCTTTTCGTATATTCCCTTGTTCGTGGCAGGCCCTGGAGGAAGGTTGTACTTCTTCACAAGCTCCTTCGACGACTCGTTGTTCAGAAGCGCCATCCTTCGCACGTAGTTCTGGTTGCCCGCCGTAATCACAGGGTTTATCGCCTGGTCGAACTTGTTGCTGAACTGTCCGCTTCCTATGCGGCTGCTGACTCTCTCCCCGTCCGCATAGTAGTGCTTTGTGAAGCGCTCCTTCGAGTATGTCATCATCGGCGATACATAGACCGTGAAGTCCTCTCCGTGCTGAACGCTGCCCATGAACTTGCCGTTCACGAAAAGCATGTCATTTGTCGATGAACTCTTCACCACCCTCTCGCCGGAGTGATCGTAGGTATAGCAGTAGTCCTCCCCATTTACGCTGATGGCACTCAATCTGTTCTCCTCGTCCCAGATCATCTGTCGGAAGTCGCCTGTCGCTGTGTCAGTCCAGCTTGTCGGATTGCCGTTCGCATCATAGGTATATGACCTGCTTCCAATTTGGTTCGGAGCGGACGGAGTATCTCCACGATACGAATAGTCAAGCTTCTGCTCGACCTTGGTCGTGTCCATGCCCGATTTGCTGATTGACGAATGCACCTGAGTCTTGTTAAGGATCGAATAGCGGCTGTCGTACTTCATCGCAAGGCTGTACGAGTTCTTGAGTTCCGGAGTCTCCGCCTCTCCGCTTGCCGAAACAAGGCGGTTAAGGTCGTCGTACTGGTACGAGTGGCTGTAGCTTCCGCCAAGTCCGAAATCAGGGATATTGGCGGAGTTCACGATTGAAAGAATGTTGTCAACCTCGTCGTACTTGTAGGCGTTGTCCAACAGTTTGACTCCATTAAGCTCCACCCTTGAATTCGTCAGATGGTTGCGTAATGGCTCATAATCAAGAACTTGCTCCGTTCCGTTCCCATATTTCCTATAGACTCGGTTCTCCCTTTCGTCATAGCCCTGGCGAGTTATGATAGGGTACTCCCTCGCTGACTTCCTGCCCTGCATGGAGGTAAGGTTTCCTGCATGGTTGTATGCGAAATCCACCACCTCACCATCGGGATATACGAGCCTGCGTGTCCTTCCCCATGTGTCGAACTCCGACTCGCTTACAAAGGTACGCATATCGTTTTGAGAAATCAAGACTGTGCGTATGTTTTTTACAACATTTCCCATCTCGTCGAAGAACAGCTCTGTTCCTCCGCTTGCGTCCTGCACCAGGTACAGGCGACCGCCTCGATAGTGCTTGTCTCCCCTCTTTCCGTAGGTGTACTGCACCTTGTTCCAAGGGTTGTGCGGATAGTCGATCTCTACAAGCCTGTTATAGTCATACCTGTAGTTTATCCTGAAACCCTTGTTAATGGCACGAAGGTTGGCAGTCTGCTTGGAGAGCATGTTGCCCATCTTGTCGTACTCGAATGTTGTAAGTCCGACATCGGGATGCTCCACACTCAGCTTTCTTCCAAGCTCGTCGTATGTATAGCTTGTCTCGTTTCCGTCTGTGTCTGTGACCTTCATAAGCTCGCCAACCCCATTATATTCGAACTGTGTTGCAATCTCCTCACCTGCATTGTATTTTACGGTCCTGTGCGTCTGCTCCGCAATGTCAGAGAACTGCTTCACCATTCTGCCAAGAGCATCAATCTGAGTGGTCTCTATATAGACTCTGTCCCCTTCATCCGAAAGGGCGTACTCCACCCTGCTCTCCGCTCCGTCGGGAAGTGTTACACCGACCTTCCTGTCGAGGATGTCGTATGAAGACTTTATTGGGGCATACTGTGATGTGACGTTTGAAAGAGAAGTCTCGGTTCCAAGAGGCTCGGAACTTGGCAGGTACTCCTCAATTACATTGCCGTGCCTGTCATAGACAACCTTTCCTGTGACACTCATCATCCTTGCGTCATCCTCTTCCGGAGAAAAGAAGACGGTAATATCTTTCTTTGTCTGAAGAACTCTGCCGTTTCCGTCGGCAAAAATCACGGTGCGCAGCGGCTCTGTCGGATAGTCGTCCCTATAATGTTCCGTTACTGAATAGGCATGGTCATCCGCCTCTCCATAAGTGAAGCGCATGGTATATTCCGCACCGGCCTTGGCTTCCTTCGGACCGAGAACTTTTGTTAGTCGGCTGCGGTTGTCGTACTCGTACCTGATTTGTGTTCCGTTGTCATCTGTATGGCTTGTGCATACTCCCCACTTTGTGTCATACCCGGAACGGAACTCATAGCCCTCCTGGTCTGTCCTCCTAATGACAAACTGATGGACATCATCGTCATACTCGAAGCTGACGGCGAGCCTTTGTCCGCTGGCATTCTCGGGATACTTTATGCCGACCATATTGCCATATCCGTCATACGACTGCTCTATGTCGGCAGTTCCCTTCTGTCCCTTGTCCGTAAACTCACGGGACAACTTTGTGACCTGGCCCTTGTCGTTCACCTCCATGATGTGATGGCGCAGCTGGATTCCATCCTCTCCGTAAAGCCTGACATCCTTTGGCTTGTCTATGATATAGCTGCTCTCAAGAGTATAGTACTCGACCTTCGCTGTTCGGTTGCCCACAGAGTTGTAGATTTCCTTGATTTCGGTTACACGACCGAACTCGTCAAAGGAATACTCCTCCCTTGCAAGAAGATATATGGATGTGTCAGTGCCCAATTCATACTGCCTTGTCTCCTCCGCAACCTTGGCGAAGAATACCCTGCTGGCTGCCTGGATATCTGCGCTTGTAAATTTCTTGTTCCCATTTTCAGGATTCAGCATAACATAGTCATTAGTTGACTTGCCAACTAGCACTCCATTCCCTAAACGAGTCTCTGTTCCAAGCAAAGTTCCGTTTGTGAAGTATGATGTATTGTCATAATGCTCGGTAATGACTCTGTGAATGGAGTTGTCCGCGTTATGAAGCTTTGAAATTACACTCTCGAAGCCGAAATTCTCCCTCAAGAATCTGTCATACTTGCCCTTGCCATATTCAAAGGAGACATAGGTTGAGTCCTCGCCGTCTCCCCTGTGTCCGTCAAAAGTCCTGACACTCTTTAGGAGCTGGTAATGATAAGGGTCTTCCTGAGTAGGCTTTCTAAGTTCATAGTCAAAGTCCATCGACTTTTTGAAAGGCATCTCCACCCTGCGAAGCATATTCGTAGTTCCCGTTATGCTCTTGGTAAAGTTAAACTTTCTTTCGTCTTCTGAGTGGAGAATATCCGGGAATCCGTCGCCGTCAATATCGTCAACTGAATAGAAGTTGGAAGATACAGAGTGCTGAAGCCCTCCGTTCACATCTACCTCCACCTCAATGCCGACAAAAGTCCATACAGGAATGCAGACATTTATGCTGACACCTGCGTTCACACTCTCGGCATTGGTCTTGCCTTCATCCATGTAATCGAAATTTTCGATGCTAACCTCGACAAACTTACCACCAATATTCAAATATGTTTGGGTTCCGTCAATAATATCTACCAGTCCGTCGCCATTCAAGTCTGCAAAGGCACGTTTAGCGCTACTTGAAGTGCTAGAAAGACCTATTCCGAAACTGCCTCCCGCGCCGAAACTACCGAATTTATCTGCTAATTCTTTCGTTTTTTCTAAACCTTCAAACGCCCCTTTTCCTCCATTTGCCCCGAATCCTAAACTACCTCCGTGAGTTGTGCTAAAATTGCTTGTAGGACGAAGAACCTGCATCATACCTCCATCTATGAAACCATAGCCAATGTTATAATCTACAGTACCGTCATCATGCACTCTGTCAGGCAATCCGTCTCCATTTACATCTAAAGTCAGCGTTTTTTGTGTGTCCCTACTCTCAGATTTATTGGCAGACAAAGTCGCAGAAGTAGATAGTCCAGATGTAGCATTATTTGTGTTGTTCTGCGTGGTAATTGTGTTGTTCTCATTGTTCTGCTTGCTTCCAGACGACTTGTATGCAAAGGCGTTCCCTACACCTCCTCCGTCGCTATGGGCTTCAGTGTAGTTTATTTCAAACTTTTCGTCAAAACTTGTTTCCGGCTGTCTTGCACCCCATTGGTCTGTATATTGTATTGCATTGTCCGTGACAATATCAGGGAAACGGTCTCCGTTCATGTCCATAACCTCAAGATTCTGCGAGCTTGTTGTCTCGCAGGTTGACTTATTAAGAGAGACTCCTCCGGAGAACGGGCTTTTCTTTGAGCCACCATCATTACCAGACTCAAGCCCCGAAAAAGGCAAATTTATGCTTGCCTCAGGACAGAATGAGTGGCTCTTACTATGGATACGCTTGCATGGCGCATCAAGAGTTCCAGTCTCACGTTCCTTGACATACGGAGGCACATAAATATCCTGCAGACCAAGTCTTCCGGATGAAGCTGAACCGCCTCCTATGGTTATATTTGCATCTCCACCCTTGTATGTATTGTTCTCTATGTCTATGGTCATAGGCATAAGAATCTTGTCCTGAGGATTTTCAAGCCCCAAATTATTGAAGTCATTTATGTCCTTGACTCCATTTTCTAAACCTTCAAGCTTTGACTCCTCCACTCCCTTAAATTTCAAATCATCCCTATTTATCGGCAAGTCTGCCCTGCCTCCATTCGCGTTATATTGGAACTGTCCCCAACTACGATAGAAGGAACCCATCTCTCCCTCCCATCCGTCAGAATAGAATGTCATAGGAACAATATCCTCTTCAATGGAGTATGTAGTATCCTTTATTATTGTGTCCTTCTTTGTTCCGTCTTCAAGCTTTATTTCCTTTGGAGTCTCGTGAATATGCATTATCTTATTGAGAGCTACACATTTATAATTCTCCATCGTTGAGACATTTGTTCTTTTCGAGATATGCAGAGTCGGTGTGTAGTGTCCACCCTTTATGAACGCTGTATCAGCAGCGGTGAACTTGATTGTATCCCACATTTCTGCATTGCCGAGCGAACAGATTGTCCTGTAAATATTGTTGTCCCTATCATACAAAAGAAATGTTCTGTCATCACTAATATTGCCTGCAGAAACAGATGATCTGTCCAGAACAAACGATACCGAGACCACAGAATCCCTCTTCACCTCATAGGCTTCCCCCAAGTCAAACAAATTCTCCACCTTCTTGGCCGGATTGATATAGGTTTTCCTGTTCTCCCCTTCCGTGACAAATGGCATGAAATCTATACTGTCATAGCCGATGTAGCTGTCAGACTCAATGAACATTTCTATGCTTTCGCCGCTCTCCATATTCAGTGACCCAACTGACAAATCTTTCTCGGTCCTTGCAAATGGAGGGAACTTCTCGTCGAAAAGTGTGCCCAACAAATTACCGTCCTTGTCTATATGCAGGGCATAGACACGAACCGAATCCAGCTGGTTGGACACAGTTATGGGAGCGGAAAGGGAAACCGCTCCATCCCCTGACTTTACAAAGGGAGCGGCTCCAAACAGCTGAAAGTCCTCTATGCTTGAAAAGTGTCCGATGACTTTCCCGTTCAGGTCCTTCCTCTTATACTTGCTGTCCAGATAGTCTATCTCAATATCCCACAAGGCATAGTCCTGCTCTCCGTTATAGATGGAGCTTTGCCTGAAGTAGATATCAAGCCCTCGATTTACTTCAACATCAGAAATCTCAAATACATGTTCTTCCGTATCATCCTTTGGAATATATTCTCGCACAAATTCTACATTCCCAGCCTGAATCATAACATTATAGCCGTCCCGGCGTACGGAGTCCTTGATTTCCTTGCGGTTACTCACTTTTGCCCTGATGCGAACTTTGCCATTGAATGGAGCCTTCCATACCCTTACAACATCAGCCAGAGGATATTGGGTTGCCAGTTCAGCCTCCTCATCCTTAGGGTCGGGGTAATAGGCGGAGTTTACGGGTTCCCCGACCTCTACACCATAAAGCTCCTTCTTGAACGACGGAACACCATTCTCCAACCTGTTGAAATATACCGTTCCGTCAACATTCAAATCAATGAGGCCGTCTCCGTTGAAGTCCCCGAAATATGTCTTGATCTTTGTTGTCGCCTCTGTCTTGTCCCAGCCAACTCCTGCATTGGCGCTGGCTCCCATAGAAACGCCTGCACTAACCTTCAAGCCTTTTGTGTTTCCCCAGTTCTCTGACTCCGAAAAACTGTGGCTCACACCCTTTATTTCTTTGGGTTCCGCAAACGCCATTCCTTCAAGATTCTTTTCATAGTATAGAGTTTCTCCATCCCATACCACTCTGTCGGACAGTCCGTCTCCGTCAATATCCACCAATGTTGTCGAACCTTCTCCCGATCCCTGAATATGGGAGTATGTGCCTTTAACCACGGCACTACACTTTGCTTTGCTGCTTCCTAGCGTTGCGCAAACACCAACACCTAACGCTCCTCCTCCCGTAACACTCCTGGCATAAGAACCTGACAGGGAGGAATAGTCATCATTGAATCCATGATCTTTTATTGTGCTTACAAAGTGTGGATCCCTGTTCTTGCCTGAAATTTTTCGCTCCTCTGTTCCTTCTCACAACTTGAGTTTTGATCCCACTCCCACACTGTTGTCGTAAGTCATCCTGTGCTCTCCTATCAAGGCTCCTTCGGAATCAAGCTCCTTTATTGATGTGAGGATTTTCTTGAAGAAGGCCCCGTCGGAATGAACCAGACTATACTTCCTTAACAGCTCGTCCCTATACTTTACCTCTATATCATTCAATAATGTACCGTTTGACTGGCACATGTAGCCATAGCGGGCATCCAGACTTGCATCCAATCTGCCCTTCTCATAACTGAATTTGACTGAATATGCCCCCTTCTCGTCCTCAAAACCAGTATAGTCTATGGATAACAGTACGACCTCTTTAGAATTCAGATCTCCACTGACTACATCATAGTTATAGCTGATGGTGTTGCCGTTCACATCCGTCTCCTTTGTCAGATACCACTCGCTTCTTGTTCCAGAAACTGCTGAGGACTGAACGACAGTATAAAGGCTCTTTCTTCCGTCCTTGTCTGTAATCTCCCAAGTATAGTCTTTAGGAGAATTACCATGACGAATAATCTTGGCGAATCTGCCCTCCTTCTCAAGATAGAACTGCCTGTCTCCTGCAACTCTGGCATCAAGTGGCTTCTTTCTTGCATTAGGAGTCAAACGCTCACCATCGAGCATATATGTCTCACTTTCCTTATCGGACATATAATGAGGAACTCCCCATCGAGTATCCACAGTTATTTTTGAGACACTGATATTCCAGCCCTCTCCTGCCCAGCCGCCCTTGACCGAACTGTTATAGGACAAAACGACATTTGGTGTCATACCCTGTCTTCCTGCAGGTACAGTTATTGGATACTGAAGCGTCAATGATCCTCTGGCATTCGCCTGGGGCATTCCCATCATGGTCACTCCCGAAACAGGATCCGCAGCCTTCAGGTCCTTCATCTGTGTAGGTACAAAGATATTCCCTTCGGGACTGTCCGGTGTCTTCAGAAGTGCATTTATCATATCCGTAAAGTGTGAAGTCCTGCTTTCTATAATCCTTGACTCGCTGTTCACACATGCAAGCGGAAGGGCAACCCATTTTGACCTGTTCTCATCAAAATAGAATGTTCTTATATCCCTGACTGAATATCCGCTGGGTATCAGAGTTGAGTCGTACGGCAATGAAACGAGAGCCTCCCCCTCGAATTGCATTCCGTGAGGCAGAAAACGGTATCCGCCCTCTCCCTGTGTGACGTTCACCATCTCTGCCGGAACTTCCGGCAAGTCCCCTTTTGTAAGCTTTGTTATGGAAAGGACCGTATCTTTCCTGATCAGCCCACTGTCAACAGACAAGGAGGCTCCTCCCAAAGACAGGTGCGTGTGGGCATCCGCAAGAAACAACTTCTCAGCATAAGATTTTTCCCCGCTGTCTTCAGTTTCAAGTTTCAATACAGAAACAACCTTTTGACCGTTGTCCAGTGCAGCAACAACCCTGAGCTTGGAATCCCTATTTTCAGAGCTCTCCCTCCTAAACTCAAATGTGTTTCCCTTTACTCGGATTTCATTGCCGTTTATCCTTACAGAGACTAATTTGGAACCACTGTTCAGATGCCCCTTTACATATACCGAGTCATTTACTCTGTAGCTTTCGTCTATGACAAGGAAACTTTTATCTTCTCCTTCTGCTTCCTCGGAATATACCGACTCCTCAATAACCCCTTTGAGATATGTCTCTATAGCTCCTGTTCGTCCAAGTGCTACAAAGGACACGAAAGCCAGTATCAATGCGCCTATGATAGATATCTTTTTCATTGCTCTACAATAATCTTAGACTGTACCTTCACACCTCTTGCTTCAGCTTCTACAATAAAAACTCCCGGTGTGTTCATTGGTAACGAAATATACTCAAAACCTTCTGTAAATCCATTTCTATTCACCAGCACCCTTCCTTCATCATCATACATTCTAAGCTCAAATTTTGCGCTGCTCTCTGTGCTGATTGCTATAGTACAACTTCCGCCTTGCCTTACAGGATTCGGCGTTGCAGAAATAGCTATAAATGTTCTGTCACTTTCTATATCGTCTTCTGTAACAAGAGTTATCCTGTCTTCATCTCTCAATGTCACATTACGAAAAATTTGCCCGTGCTGTGGATTGATATACTTCTGCGTTCCGTCCTTATGAGTTACTCTAAGCACTGAACTGTATTGGGGTTTTATCGCGAAATCCAGGTCACACAGAAGTGTGTCGTCCTTCACATTATGTCTTACCAGCCACTCCTTTGCAAGGACGCCTGCATCATCAGCGCTGACATACTCAGGATTTCCTCCATTATCTCCGAATAAGATGTATTCTCCGTTCTTCAAAGCAGCAGAAGAGACGGTAAGGGATGAATCGACAACATTCCTTGACTTTTTCTGAGACAGCCCGCTCAAGGAATCTCTTCCCAGACCAAACACGTTTCCATTGTATCCTGAATTCTTCTTGGCACTCCAGATAATATCTCCGCTCGCAGAATAATATGATTTCATTTTGTCTAATGATACACCATATTTTATAGAAAGATAACTCTCTATAATCCCCATCTCCTTTGGGTTGAGAATACGACTGGTGACGATATACTCTCCCTGCATCCCCAAAACTGTATCAATAGGGATCTCTCGCTCCAAGTTTCCACCAATGATGATATTCTTGACTCGCTTTGAAGAATCCTTTGGCATCTTATACCTGTACGAATAAATTCTGGGGAATGCGCTATTTCTGGAATAGTTCATGTAGCTTATTTCGTCTAGGTCTGCCATGCGGTCAGTCGTGCAGACTATCTGCATCCCTGACCCCTTCGTCATTCTCCAGACAGGCTTCTCCTTGACTCCCCTTCCAGCGTCATGAACAGAGAATAAACAGAAATCCTCCGCCTCTATGTCTATTGTGTCCGCAACACTATGCTGCTTCTCCACGGGATTCCCGTTTATCAAGGAATCCTGATTGGGCTTATGCCAAACCTTTACCGCATCTCGCGGCATGGAAAATCCACCTATGATGTTAAGGAAAAGTGTTGTAGCAAGAACAAAATGCTTCATCTGCGCTTCTTATTTGTAGATTTTCCAAAAGAATATGCGTAACCGACCGTCACAACTATGGAACTGGTCTTGTTCTCGTTCTCTATAAACTTGTACGGATTATATTCTGTGGTCACCACATCGGACAGTCCCCAAAGATAGCGGCCGTCAATACACAGTCCGAACGGGAACTCATAGCTGAGTCCCGCCATCACGGAGAAGTCATTGTTCCCCTTCAATACCTTTCTCAACTGGTCTCTGGTCTCTATGTCTGAACCTGACAATCCAAGTTCTTCTCCGTTGCTTCTGTACTCTATCTTGTTAGGCGTGATGTTGAAGCCCATCTGGAATCCCGCTTCTACATTCAGACCTCCCACCGTATAGACTTTTGCCATCACTCCGACATTTACAAACTGGTACTTGAACTCCATATCATACCATAGCCTGTAAATATCATCATAACGTAGGTTCATCTGCTTGCACGAGTAGCTGACCTCAGGCTGGAAGGCAAGGATGGTCTCCGGAATCCTTGCATTGAAGAACAGACCTCCTGTCCCTTTTAACCCATTGTCCTCTTTTAACGTGTAGTTTGAATAATAGTCTTCACTGATTATTATTCCGCCCAGGTTCTCAACCTTGCCTATGGTTATTCCTCCCATGACACCGATACTATAGTCGGACTCATACTGAGAATATGAAAACTGGTAAAACATCGAGACAAGAATCGTCAGTACAATTCTTGCTGTTCTTATCTATTACTGAATACACTATCACCCATTACACTTGTTTATCACTTTTTCGTCTGCAAAATTAGTATATTTTTCAATATTAAATGATTGAATTTATAAAAAACTTTCTTCTGCATTTACAAAGACAACTCTGCCAAGGTATTTAATGGTAGAGTTGTCTCAAGTGTTTGAAGGAGGAAGCTTTGGGCATAAAAGTACCCAGAACGCTTTTTTTTTTTTTACAAAATCTATATCCGTTAATGGAGTTTTTAAGAAAATACAAGCCTGATGGGATTTCAGAAACAAACATTGACGAACCATATGCTTTTTAGGACTTCCCATCAAATGAGAATAGTTCCAACGAATATTGGTAATTATCGTTTAACTGTTTTATACCCAATGATTCCCATTTGAATGGTGCAGATGCTGATGTTGAAGTAGTCTTTATCGTCTCTGTTTCCTTTGGCACATTTGCTTCTAGTGTCTGTACTGGTGTGGGAGGGGCGAACAGCAATGAAGTGGTTACCATCATTTCTGGCAGTTTTGCTCCAGTCCATGGGTTAAGCCTCTGATTCCTGGCGGAACAGTAGTCTTGAAAAAATCCGCCTATATGACTTTATAATTAATCAACTTTAGCCTTGGGACAGCATAATATTCTTTTCTGAAATACAAGCACTTATGGTTGAACCTTATCAAAATGCAAGCTGATACTTTCTCATACAAAAAGCATCCTTGCAGGAAATTTCCCTGTGGAGATGAATGTATGTCAAATAAGACAGATTTAATATCAATAACTTACAAATGCTAAAGTTGAGTAATTATATTAAGCAAAAGTAGGATAAACACCAACAAGTTTTCCTTCTCGCAATCTATTAACTATTGAAAGTGGGCTAAAAGCCAATCCTAACTCTGCCTTTCGATTTTCTCCTTCTAACTTTCCTACATGTTTTGTTTCTTCATTTATGTGCCACACATACCATTTTTCAGATATTCCACCTCCGTGATCACTTGTACATCTAAAAAGAATAGAATTAAATTCACCTACATTTTGTGAATTTCCATAAAGGGTCCAACAGCCCATCTTTATTCCCAATTTAGTAGCGCAATGAGCATAAAAATCGACTTCATCATTAACAATTTCCTCAATGGATGGATTACTATCTATCGAATACTTCTTTCGGAAAGCTCTAATCACATCACAATTCAATTGTGTCATATCACTGACAATGTACTGGATGTATCTTTTTTCGGTCTCTGAAATTTTCACTTCGAAGAGATCCCCTATTTTTGTGCTTTTTACTCTCATTCCCATATCTGTTAAATTTTAATTTTTATACCAAATGATTCCCATT
>JAZUHH010000036.1:0-9998 GCA_045641625.1 Paludibacteraceae bacterium | reverse complement strand
GCAACGCATGGTACCAATGTAGGTACGGAAAGACTCTACGTTAGACTGATAACGAGAGAAGCCATACTCATGAAGCTCAGGGAAAGCGTTGCTCATGAAACGAGCGGTGTCACCTGCAGCCATTGGCGCACATACTGAGTTGTAGTCATTGTCCTGAATCTTAGCAATTACGAGGAAGCATGAGTCGTTGATACGCTGTGGACGATTGCATACGAAGAACTGCTGACGAGACTTCTCTACAACGAAGATATCGTTCTGCTGGAAGTAGTTCTTGTTGAAGTAGAACTTAACCTCAGAAGCGTTAAGGCCATCTCCCTCAGGAGCCTGTACCATTACGATACGCTCAATCTTATTAACCTGGAGATCCCACTCTACAAGGAAAGAGTTGATGCTCTTCAGGCCCTTCTTACCCTTCTCAAGGGTTACAGTGTTCATAAGTGCCTCAGTGAGGGCAGTAGCGGTGTAATCCTCATAAAGGCGTGATACAATACCAAGACGCTCCGGCTTAGCACCGAGGAACTTCATGAAGTTCTGATAAGTGCGGGTGCCTGCCATATCTGGACGCCTGGTAGTAAAACCAGAAATTCTTACAGACATAATTAGTTAGTTAAATTAAGTGATCAAAATATCCTACTTTAATGGCAGTGTCATTTTTCGGTTGAGCCGTTGTTTTAGACACTACAGTAGATTTGGAAGTAGACGGCTTACCGACTTTAGCCTGCAGCTTCTTAATTTCAGCATGGGCCTTGGAAAGCTCGTTCTTATAATATCGAGTTGTACTAGCGAGGAACTCGGCACCTTTAACTCGCAGAAGAGCAATCTCTGCCAGTTTCTTTGGATCCTCAAGCTCGCGTATAAGAGCACTCTTGCCGGATGCGTCCTGTTCGAGTAAGTAAGATAACATCTGTTGTTTATCTGTATCCTCGAGTAAAAGCGTGTCGCTTTCAGGATCTTCTGGATCGAGAGTAAACTCACTAAAAGAGTCAATCGCTCCTGCGAGGTTGTTCCTCAAATCTACATATTCTTGTTGTGCTTGTGCTTCTTGTTGTGCACGCTCGTTATCTTCAAGAGCCTTGTATTCAGAGCGCAGAGCAGCTACCTTTCTAGTAAAGAGTCCAGGATTCTCCTGTGCTGCAGTAAGTTCTGCGATCAGCTCCTCATCAGTCATATCTGGGTAACGAGTCTTAAGGTCACCTACATAAAGCTGCTCATCGGTGTAGTCATCAATTGAATAAGGTCTAGCCTGCTGTTCTTGCTGTTTGGCTTCTTCAATCTTCTGCTTAGCGTAAGTCTCCATGATCTCACCAAGAGACATCCTGTTCTCACGCATGTAGGCTACTGCCTGCTGTTCAGCTTCTGACAAGTCATTATTGGCATTGCTAGATGCCAACTCAGAGAGGACTGTAGTCTTCTCTTCATCAGAGAGGTCACGGAAGTCGACTTCCTCAACGTTTCCCTCATCATCAGTAAACTTCAACTTTGTAGGGTCTTCAATACCATAGCTCTTCATAAAAGCAGCTAAGGTAGGATCGATGGGATTGTCCAGAATGATGTCATTGTTGTCGTTCTCCCCAACATTGTCTGTTGGGTCAACAAACTCTGACTGCTCCGGCTCAATGTAATTTTCGGTCGATTCGTTGTCTTCAACCTGGGTAAGCTCATCATCTACTCCATCAAGCAGATAATCAGCGCCATTCATTTCTACCATTGTTATTAACTTATTTATCCATTATCTTTGTCCTATAGCAGGACTTTGATACAAAGATACCAATATTTTTACAAAAAACAAAAACCCCGGACATTGTCCGAGGTTTTATGTTTAGTACACTCCTCTCAAGGAGTGTACTTATGAAAATTAGAGATCATCAATGATAGTAAATGACTCATGGAGGTGCTTATGAGGAGGAGCAGTTGCAGTTGAATCTGCACTCCAACCATAAGGATTACCTGCAGGAACGTGGAACTGAACACCACCAATGTGAGCAAACATAGCCTGAGTGGCATTAGCACCAGTGCCTGACTTGAAGTGGCAATTACAAGAGGTTGGACGAGTACCACCATGAGTTGGGTTACCCACATTCCAGAAGGTCTGCATGAATACAGAAGAGGCAGTGGTAAGGTCCTCATAAGGGATATCCGGAAGACCCTCCATGTTAGCACAATCTGCATACATCTGACGGAAGCAGTTGTGGGTAAAAGTTGCAGAAGGAGGGAAAGCAGGGCAAGCACCATGAGCTTTCAAACAACCATTGAACATAGCTTGACACGCTGATGAAGCAAAATAAGTTACACCAGAGAAGTCTACATTAGCAAAGTCAAGATCCATGACATTACAGCCAAGAGGATAGTCAGGACCAGACGGACCTCCAAAGGTTTCTTGACAAGCACCCGAAGCTAAAGAACCTGAAAGCTTGAACACAGTAGGAGCAGAGACAAGAGACTTACACCCATAGAAGGTGCTTCTCAGACCATTTTGACCTACACCCACGGATTCTATAGTAAAAACATCTTCACCCATAGAAAGCATAGAGGTGCAATTATTGAAAGTGTCTATTAAAGCGTTGGTATCTATAGTACCAATCTTGAAAGTGCGTGGACCGTGTAGGAGAGAGATACAATTCTTGAACGCGCCGTTCAGAGCACTTTGAGTAGCATTAGGAATGTCTATGATAAAGGAATCTTCTCCAAGGGAAGTCATGGAAGAGCAGTTACCGAACATTGAAGCATATGAGTAATCTCTAATAGCACCATGGATTTCAAGAGTACTAGGACCATGAACTAAGGATGTACAACTGTTGAACATCTGATAAGCAACTTGAGCGCCTACAGTAGGAGTATAGATGAGCTTGAAGGAGTCTTCTCCGAGGGAAGTCATGGAAGTGCAATTCAGGAACATTGAAGCGGTAGTCTGATCTCCATCGATATTGAGAAGGTTGAGAGTGGAAGGTCCGTGAGTGAGGGATGAACAGTTTCTAAACGTATAGCCACACATATAACTTGAAATGCCCTCAGGAAAGTCAATCACAAAATGATCCTCACCAATGGTAGTCATTGCAGAGCAACCGTCAAAGGTTCCCTGAAGAAAACGTTCCCTATTCACATTATTAGTAGCACTTGCGTGGAAGTGAGACGGACCCTTCAAGAGGGAAGAGCAGCCTGAGAAAGTCTGGTAGAAGTGCCCATATCCAGTAAGAGTACCTTCATAGTTGATATAGAAATCCCTATTACCATCAGTATCTTCACCACAGATGGTCATTGCAGAGCAATTCGTGAAGGTGGAGCCAAAGTCACCACCAACCAGAGTAGTATTGCTATTACCTACATTCACATGGAAGGCTGAAGGACCCTTGAGGAGTGAAGTGCAATTGTAGAATGTACTGTTGAATGCAGAATAATAGAGCTTAGTAGGATCAGTGATGACAATCTTCCAATCTGAAACGTCGGTGAGTGACGAGCAGGATGCAAACATTCTGAGGAAGTGTGCATAACTGGCAGAAGTAATAGTCTTAGAACCTTCAACTGAAGGAAGAGTGGTAAGACTAGTACAAGTGTCAAACATACCATCAAAGCAAGAAATGCCTGGAGAGTCATTGAAGTGAATATGCACATTAGAGACATCAGTGAGGGAGGTACAACCCTTGAACATATTCTGGAAGTTATAGCCACTATTAGTGACAGTAGTTGCATACTGATGGTAAGGCTTGTCAGGAATGTCAGGGCACCTCTCAAGTGATGAACAGTTCTCAAACATGGATGTAAAGAGCTTGTTTCCATACTCAGTTGCCTGATTCCTAGAGAGCAGATCCTGAGGGACAGTCTTCAGAGAAGAACAGCCATTGAACATATTAGAAAAGCACTCGTCATTGGTTGTATAGGTCTCTGGAAGGAAGTCAGAAGGAACTGATTCAAGAGAAAGGCAATTCTTGAACATATACGCACAAGTGGCCCAGTGGAAGAGAGGAGTCTTGATCTTAGGAACTGACTTGAGGGAAGTGCAATTCAGGAACATTTCATAAAATGCCTTATATCCACCGGAGATGGTGGTAGGATTGCCAGTAATAATGAGATCAATAGAAGCTGGAGGAGTTTCAAGAGACCCACAGTTATAAAACATGTTTTGATATCCTTGTGAACCTAATGAAATAGTGGCTGGAAGAGATTCAGGAGCTGAAACCAAAGATACACAACCTGAGAACATCAATCTACAGCAAGATGTGCTTAGAATCCTTATCGGTAAAGTCTTTGGAGCACGTGTAAGGTACAGGTTGTCTTCGAACAAATTCATATACAAATACTGGTGCTTATTCCCGGTACATATAGGAGTATCATCAGGATTAGTATCGTAAGGAAGTTTTAGATTATAAGCATCAATAAAAGCAGAGAAAGAAGGTTCCGTATTTACATAATTGAATGATGCAAACACGGGAGAAAACAATCTAGTGAAAAGACAGCTGGAGTTAGACAGCATATGAGACTGTGCCCAATCAGCATTTCCTGAACCATCAATGAGAGATGATATAGAACCCGAAACAATTACACCGTTAGGAGTTTCTTCCTGCTCAGATGATGAGTGAAGTACAAGATAACCAGTAATAGTAGATACTACTATATGAGTAGTTCCATCAGGAAAGTCAACAGGCATGGACATGGAAGTAATTCCATTTACGTTACCCCAATAACTTGTGCTAAATGATACATAATCACCTGAGGCATTCTGCGTTGCATATTTCATGCACACAGCTATTTTATATGCTGTTGAGGAATTGCCGGAAGTACCTCCTATAGAAATGTGATCAATCCCGTGAGCTTCACAATACTCCTTAGAGATTACATATATTGAAAAGTAGGATTGATATGTTCCAGTCGAAACCATGCTTGAAAGCGATGTATTAGCTCGGGTCCAAAAGTTGCCACCAACGGCAGCACCAGAACGATAAATGAATTCTGAAGGAACTTCCCAGGCAGGATCACGCCAACAGAAGTGACGATACCTATTACTGGCATTGTACAAAGGAGAGGTGGTACGAACAGACTGACCCGGAGTCATCATGGCACGAAGGAAGACTTCCTTATGCTGAGGGTTAGTAGCCTGATCTCCGAACTCTACTGCATCAGCAAGGTGGGTAGGAACACGAGACCAGTTCAGACGATCAAAGGAGTATTCAATATCAGGATCAGCAGTCTCTGCAAGTGCACCATTCTCAGAAAGAAAGCCCATCCAAAAAGCATTCTTACCACGACACTCGAACTTCAAATAATCAGGTTCCCAGACGGTACCCTCTTCTACAACAGCCTCTTTCTTGCCGGAATAATCAATCTTCAAAGGAGCACACTCTTCTGATGAAACCTTACGTTTTATGTTTATTGGATATGTGGAGGTAAAATTTATGCCTCCAACACCTTTATATTTTATAGGCATATCGATATATGAAAAATGGGCAGCGGTTTCCCGCCGCCCTGTTATTTATTAGTCTAATTTAGTGAGATCGCAAGTAAGAGTATCTGTATCAGCATCGTAAGCGAATACATTAGTGATAGTCTTCTTGAGCATGATCTTGATGAGCTTCTCAATAGCTGCTACAGTCGGTACAAAAGTTTTTCCAGTACCAGTAGTATTCTCTTCTTTGAAAGCCTCCGGTATAATTGGCTGAGTATCATCATCGCCGGTTGGCTCATGTACTGTTTCCGCAAGCATCTGATAAACAAGTCCAGGAATAGCACCCTTGACGATAGGAATGATGGCATTACCATCAGCGTCAATAGTCACTGCAGTAGGAGTATCGCCAGGGAGAGCCACATTGGCCACCTTTGTGATACCTGCAGGATGAGCGGCGGTTCCGGCCTTAGGAAGAGTAACAACCCCTGAGACAGCTGCGAGTTCTGCACTTTCACCCTCGAGCTTGATCTTTGCGCCATTCTCTTCAATGTACTGCTTTACTACCTTGTTCTGCACCGGATTAACTGAAGTATCAGACATGGCGTCGTCAACGGCAACATTAGGTCTGAAGACGTGCCAAGCCTTGTCCTCCATACAGATGAGGGTGTCACCGGTCTGTACCTGAATGGTACCATACTCCTGGATAAGTTCAAAGTCGCCTGCTGCGATAACTTCCCAACCTGACTCACGACCAGCGTTACTGAGGATTGGATCAGAGTTACTAGTCACCTGACCCTTGAGAATCATAGCACCAGCAAGACCACCAAGACGATGCTCGATATAACGACCTACTGCACGTTCAGTCATAAGTGCGTCATTGGACATATCGGCAAGGTCCTTCACTGCGCCGTCAACAAGCGCATGCTCTGCGTCAATAGCGGTAGCTACACCGTACTGGTTGTACTTTGCACGACGCATCTGAACACCATTATCGGCGTATACAGCTTCATCCCAACCTTCAGAATCCTCCTTGCCTTTAGGGAAGTAGACGGCACCAACCTTGGTCACACCTACGTTACCGGCTTTTGCCATAGGGATGACAAGTGCACCATTAGATGCAACATCCAGATCAGTTACAGCGGTAGTATCATCGCCACCAAGCTGAACCTTTTCAATGTTGGTAAGACCATATGCACCGGCAGAAGCTGCAGGAAGTACTACATGACCAGTAGCATCAATCGCAGAAGGAGCTGCGTCAGTAGCAGTTTTCTTGACCCCAATGAAAGTGGTAACACCTGGATTGCCTGCAGAAGCCATTGGGATGAGAAGCGTACCTGCAGCATTGATAGTGCGATCATCAATTGCGTAGCCATTACCCAAAGAAATCTTTGCGAGAAGCTGAGGAAGCTTTACGGTGCCGTCTGCCTCTGCAGCAATGACTGAGTCGCCGTTTTTGATGGTGGTTACCGGGAAGGCCTTTTTTGTAACAGTGATCTTGCCGTCTTCCTGGCTCACACTTGATACGTACTGACCGTCAATCTCGGTATCAGCAACATCAAGTGCTTGAATCTTTTCGTCAATCTTTGCGTCAGCTTCAGCGCTGGAGTAGGTCTCAGACTTGTTGTACTTGTTGTTGAGGAAACCATCGGTCTGAGCCTTGGTATAGACGGATGTGAGATCCGCTTTAGCAGATACAGCCGAAACATCTGCTTTTTCAGCAAATGCAGCATTGAGAGCATCTGCTGTCAAAATTGTACTAGGAGTGAAATTAGACATATTTGTTAGAGTTTATCGGAATCGAGTTTATTAGTACCAAGCATGAATCCAGTAGAAGCACCAAACGGAATAGTACCTACGTAGAAAGTGCTTATATAATCTTTGCCAGCAGAATCCTGCTTCTTGATGAAATATATAGTGAGAGGTTCAATATCAGCTGTAACGATAGCATCATATTCGTCTTGAGTGAGTACTTGAATGCCAGCTTTATTGTTGATGACTGTTGCTAGCGTTTTGATATTATTGGTAGCAGAAGCAACATCCTTACCTTCATAGTTACCAACACCCATCAAGTAAGCATCACCATTCTGCATTACTTCGAAGGCGTTTTTACGCTCTGATTCGCTTCCGATACCAATAGAGTTTAAGGTAGCTTGTGCTGGAGTAGCAGAAGCATGGCTTACGTTATACTTACCTTCTGCGTGTTCACCTTCATTATTAGTCTGGGTACCTAGCCCTTCAGCAAGTGAGTTAGCACCTACCGCGATGTTTGCTCCAAGGGCAATAGCGCCTTCTCCAGAAGCAACCGCATTAGCACCAAGAGCAACGGCACCTTCTCCAGAAGCTGCCGCAGATTTACCGATAGCAACTGCATTTGCGTCGCTTGTAACTGATCCTGTACCAATAGCGATAGAATCAACTGCATCCATCGTCATAGCGCTCTTACCGATAGCCATAGCGTTTTCATTCAGGGCCATAGCACCTGTACCAATTGCGATAGCACTTTTTTCCTCAGCCATAGCGACTGCACCAATAGCAGTTGCATTGTCTTTAGACGCAGAAGACGCCGGACCAATAGCAAGAGTTTGATATGCAGAAGATTGTCCACCAAGACCAATAGCGAATCTTCCAGTAGCTTCGCCACCTGTCCCAAGAGCAACCGCTCCTTCGGCAGTAGCCTTAGAAGCATTACCAAGAGCGATAGAATCAACACCGGAAGCAGTAGCACCGTTACCAGCAGCTACTGCATAATTAGCTGAAGCAGTAGCTCCTTTATATGTTTGTACTGCACCATCTGTACCATCAACAACTTTCCAAGCAAGAGAGTCCTCAATTGCTTTAGAAGTCATCACTACGTCTTTATTGTCAACCTTAGCTGTTGATGTAGATGTGATTTTTACGTCATCTGCCTTTACTTCACCATATACAGCATTAGTTGCTTTAGGAAGTTCAACCTTTACTGAAGCCTCAGCAATCTTGTATTCATAAGCATTAGTAGTGGCAGGAGTAGCAACTTTCTCAACAGCTGTCTTTGCTGTAGCAGTTACTTTACCATCTTCCTGCTTCACCATGATGATGACTTTATCCGCACCACCCGTCTCAGCAAGATCCAAAGCATCAATAGCAGCTTTTATGGACTTACCTGTGGTAGCTTTAGTGCCATCAGTACCATCGTATGTGTTAACGATGCTTACAAGGCCTTTCTTGCTAGAAGTTGCATCCGGAATTGTGACTTTCTTATCAGTAATCGTCAAATCACCATCAGTTGTGGCAATTTTTGCGATTGCTCCCGCATTCTCCGCTACATTGTTGATAGCTTCAGCTAAATCTTTAGGAGCAGTACCAGTAGCAGACTTAGCGGCATCAGCCGTGATAGAAGTAACAAGTCCAGCATTCTTCTCAGCTTCCAAGAGTTCCTTGACTACATATACATCACGGAGTTCATCACCACCATCATTAACATCTGTTACTACGATCTCGCCACGTGCGTTCTGATCATCAGGATCTCCGCTTTGAATAATGATCTTTCCGGGATCCATGGTAGCAGAGAGTACGGTGATTTTGCCAGGCTCATCATTGTCCATATTACCGACCTTAACCGCGCCCTTAAGAGTGGATGGGCCATCGTTAGTCAGTCCAGAGCCTTCCTCGCTAATACGGATGGTATCAGCATCAACGGTCTGTGCATGGAAAGTAGTGCCATCTTTGACGGCAACTTCATTATCCTCCTCGTTATAAGAGACGTAGTCCAAAAGTTCAGCACCAATGTTCTTATGTACCTGCTGCTTTTGGGCGGAGGTCAAAGTCTGCGCTTCAACACCAACTACTGTGCCAAGGTCTACAACACCATCAGTGTCAGGTTCAACGGCTGTACCATTGAGCTTGACTTGCTTGACCTTGCCGAATTCATCGGTGTCAAGAAGAGCAACACCATCAGCGTTAACTACAGAGGTGCCATCAACCTTAACGTCCTTTACAACACCCGCGGCAGCATCAACATTGTCAATACGTACGTACTGAGCAGTACCGTCAGGGTTATTAAGGCCAGTAAAGATGTAGTAGCCTACAGGATACTTAACTGTGTCATGAGTTAAGTGGAAGATGGTCTTATCAGACTCTTCTGCAGGAATATCTTCTGCCAGTCCCGTAACGTCCTTATGTTGTATATATTTAGAGAGGTCAACCTCACCTCCAATAGCTTTCTCAATTTGGGTGATTCGCCAGTCATGTCCCTCAACCTTGGTCTTAGTCTCATCAAGGTCTTCCTCAGCCTGATCGACTTTGTCAGAGAGTTCAACCTCACCTTCCTCAACGGCTGAGAGACGGGTGATGATCTCCTCATAAGCACCAGTTCCTGGAGTTACAGCCTCAATGTCACGAATACGTTTTTCATGGTCGGCGAGGGTAATAACACCTTCCTTCACGATCGGCTCCATCGCACGTACACGCTCTGTCAAGTCAGTAGCAATTGTAGAGAGTGCGTTACCGTTAGTATCGTATACTGCCGAGAAGCTAGTTACAGGGAAGAATGGAGCATGGAGAGTCTTGTGATACATCTGCTCAATTGGAATAGGCTCTTTAGCAGACCATCCAATGTTACAAACGGATACATCCTCTGGAATCA
>JAZUHH010000035.1:0-50348 GCA_045641625.1 Paludibacteraceae bacterium | reverse complement strand
CATATTTTATTCACACCTAATTCGCATTATTTTCTCTTATTTGTTAATTATATTTATCAAAAATTGTATATTTGCAGAATGTGTGGATAATGTTAATAAACTATTTAAAATACTGAAAATCTAATGTATTTTCAGTTGATAAAAGTATGGAAAAAATGTTAGCCTGTATTGATAACTATTTTATCCTTTTTATCAACATATTTCACACCCTTTATTGTTATTATTTTAGTTATATATTAAGTTATAAATTAAGCATATAAAAAGATAAAAAATAAATTTGCAATGGAAAAAGCTGAATTGATTTCTGAAATAGAAAAACTTAAGAAGGAGAAGAACGCAGTGATTATGGCTCACTACTACACAAATGGTGAGATTCAGGACATTGCTGACTGTGTAGGTGATAGTTTGGCTTTGGCCCAGTGGGCTGCAAAGACTGACGCTGATATCATAGTGCTTTGCGGTGTGCATTTCATGGGTGAGACTGCAAAGATTCTTTCGCCTAACAAGAAGGTGCTTGTACCGGATATGGAGGCAGGTTGTTCACTTGCTGACAGCTGTCCTGCTGACGAGTTTGCAAAGTTCGTTGCCCAGCATCCTGACCATACAGTTATTTCATACGTTAACACTACTGCTGCTGTCAAGGCACATACAGATGTGGTTGTAACAAGTACAAATGCTAAGCAGATAGTTGAGAGTTTCCCTAAGGAGCAGAAAATTATTTTTGGTCCTGACAAGAATTTGGGAAGCTACATTAACTCTATTACAGGTCGTAACATGCTGCTTTGGAATGGTGCATGCCATGTTCACGAGAAGTTCTCTGTAAACAAGATTCTTGACCTTAAGAAACAGTATCCAGATGCTCAGGTTCTAGTTCATCCGGAGTGCAAGGATGTTGTGGTTCGTCTTGCTGATAAGGTTGGATCTACTGCCGGTCTTTTGAAATACGCTATTTCTTCGGATTGCAATACTTTCCTTGTTGCTACAGAGAGTGGAATTCTTCATGAAATGCAGAAGGCTGCACCTAACAAGAACTTTATTGCTATTCCTCCTGTTGATTCAACATGCGGATGCAATGACTGTGCCTATATGAAGCTAAACACTCTTGAAAAGCTTTACAATGTGCTAAAGAATGAAGGTCCTGAGGTTGTTGTAGATGAAGCTGTAAGAGAAAAAGCTGTGAAACCTATTCACAAGATGCTTGAAATCAGTGCAAAACTAGGTCTTTAATACCATTTTATGAACAATGGGCTTACACTCTCTGAAATGCAGAAGAGAGTAGATGATTGGATAAAGACTTATGGTGTAAGGTACTTCTCTGAAACCACTAACATGATTTGCCTGACTGAAGAGGTAGGCGAACTTGCGAGGGTAATAGCTCGAAAATATGGTGAACAGAGCAGTAAGCAGTCTGATCTGGACAAGAACCTTGAAGAGGAACTGGCTGATGTACTTTGGGTGCTTACTTGTTTGGCTAACCAGACTGGTGTAGATTTGTCTGCAGCCTTTGAAAATAACATCAGAAAGAAGACTGAAAGGGACAAGTCAAGGCATATTAACAATGATAAACTAACAAAATAAGATACTGAAGATGAGTAAGTTTGATGCTCAATTTAGAAAGTATATTCCTCAAATGGACGAGGATTCTGTAAGAAAGGATGTTGAGAACATCATTCTCAAGTCAAAGTCTTCCATGCAGAACAAATCTGTTTATTGTCAATTGATTTCACATGTTGACCTGACAAGCTTGAAGAACACTGACAATGCAGAGAGCATATCGAAAATGGTGCAGAAAGTAAATGATTTTGATGATAAGTTTGATATTCTTCCTCATCCAGCTGCTATTTGTGTATATCCTGTATTTGCTTCAGTTGTAAAGGAAGAGTTGACAGAAGATGTGAAGATTGCATGTGTGGCAGGCGGTTTCCCTCATTCTCAGGTTCCTATTGAAGTAAAAATGGCAGAGGTAGGCCTAGCTGTTTCGGACGGAGCGGATGAAATAGATATAGTATTGCCTGTCGGTGCTTTCTTGAGCGGTGATTATCAGTATGTTTATGATGAAATAAGCGAGATAAAGTCTTGTTGCGGAAGCGCAAAGCTAAAGGTTATTTTAGAGACTTCATTGCTAAGCAGTGTTGAGAACATAGCTCGTGCTTCAGTTATGGCTATCCTTGCTGGTGCTGACTTTATAAAGACAAGTACAGGTAAAGAGGGTAGTATAGCCTCTCTTGAAGCTGCCTATGTAATGTGCAAAGTTATAAAGGAGTTTGAAAAGGCTGGAGAAGGGAAAGTAGGATTTAAGGCCGCAGGAGGCATAAATAAGGCTTCTGACGCCGCTAATTACCTTGCCTTGGTAAAAGATATACTCGGAGATGATTTCGTCTCTCCTGACTACTTTAGAATAGGTGCTAGCAGTCTTGTTAACAACTTGCTTTCAGAGATATCTGGAGAAGATGAGAAATACTTCTAAATTTAGGCATGAAAGAAAAGAAAAAGCAGCTTTATGAGCTGCTTTTTTTATTATTTTTCTCTTTCGATTGTGAATTCCAAAAGACCTAGGAGTGCTTTTTTAGCATCGCTATCCTCTAAAATGTCAAGAGCTTTAATTGCCTTGTTCTTTAATTCTATAAGCTTTTGCTTTGAATATTCAATACCTCCGTTTTCAACAGCGAAGTTGATAAGTTTCTTGACATCGCTGTCACTCATTCCCTCGTCTTTTATTAGAGAAATTAGCTCATTTCTTGTTGATTCGTCAGCCTTGTTAAGTGCATAAAGAAGTGGAAGAGTCATTTTACCTTCCTTGATGTCGCATCCTACCGGCTTTCCGATTTTTTCGGATGTTGAAACATAGTCGAAAATGTCATCCTTTATCTGGAAGCAAAGTCCAAAAATGTCACCAAATTCAACAATTGCATTTAGTTTATTAACATCTGCGTTTATTGAAAGTGCACCTACTCTGCAGGCTGTAGAAAACAATACTCCAGTCTTTTTTCTTATAACTTCGAAGTAAGTATCTTCTTGCAAATCAGCTTTATAGGCAATTCCTATTTCGTGAAGTTCTCCCTCAGAAAGTTCTTTACCTACATTGCTAATAGCCTTGACAATATTGAAATTTTCTGTTTCAGTCGCTGTGATAAGTGCTTTAGACAACAAATAGTCTCCTACAAGAATAGAAATTCTATTTTTCCAGACTGCGTTTACTGTGCTTTGACCTCTGCGCGAGTCTGCTTCATCTACTACATCATCGTGAATAAGGCTGGCAGTGTGTAGCATTTCAACAGCTATACCTGCCTTTATTGTTGATAACTCTACGCCTTTGATTGCTTTTGCCGAAAGCATTGTAAGGATCGGGCGAATTTGCTTGCCTTTTCTTTGTAGTATATAGCTGTTTACACTCTTCAACAATTCCGTGTCATTGTCAAAGCTGTTTGTAAATTCTCTGCTGAATACTTCGAATTCTTCCTCAATTACAGTTTTTGCTGTTTCTGGCGTAAACATCGTCATTTTTTTCTCTATTCTTTTTGCAGTTGCAAATTTAGTAAATATATTTGTATGATATATAATTTTTAGATTACTTTATGGATAAAAGAGTAGTATTGATAGATGCTTATCCCATTATTTTCGGTTCTTATTATGCGATGATGGGTAAACCTATGAAGAATTCCAAGGGTGAAAATACCTCTATCATATATGGTTTTGTCAATAAGCTGGAGATGATTATAAAGGATTATTCTCCTTCTCATATTGCTGTTGTATTTGATTCACCATCAAAGACTTTCCGTCATGAAGTTTATCCTGAATACAAGGCTCAGCGTGAAGCTACACCAGAAGATATTCACAAGTCTGTCCCTATCATTAAGCGAATAGTTGATGCCTATAATATAGCTCAGTTCGCTGTTGACGGCTATGAAGCTGACGATATAGTTGGAACTCTTGCAAAGAAGGCTTCGTCTGAAGGTTATGAAGTTTTGATGGTAACTCCAGACAAGGATTATGCCCAGTTGGTAGATGACAACATCAAGATGCTTCGTATAACTCATGGAAATGGATTGGAGTATATTGATAAAGAAAAGGTTTGTGAAAAGTGGAGTGTATCTTCACCTTCTCAGATCATTGACCTTCTTGCTTTGATGGGTGATGCAAGTGATAACATTCCAGGCTGCAAGGGTATAGGAGAAAAGACTGCAGTAAAACTGTTGGCTGAGTACGGTGATGTTGAAAACTTACTTGCAAACGCAACCAATATAAAAGGTGCAAATTCAAAGAAGCTTATAGAAGGAGCAGAAATGACAAAGTTCTCTAAATACCTTGTTACAATTTGCACTGAAGTTCCAATTGACATTAAAATTGATGATTTAAAAATTAAAGAGAGAAAATACAATGAGATGCTCTCTCTTTTCCAAGAATATGAATTAAAGAGTTTCATTTCAAAATATACGCAAAGTAAGGCCTATTCTCAACTCTTCCAGTTTGAAGAATTGCCTACAATTACTCAGGAGCCTTTAGAATTTTCAAATCTCAGCGAGTTATCAAGTGTCTCTCACGAATATCAACTTCTTGAAAATGAGAATGATATAGACCAATTTTTGCCTAAAATTTTATGTTGCAAAAAAGTGTGTTTTGACACGGAAACTACCTCTTCCGACGTATTTTCGGCTGATTTGGTAGGAATGAGCTTCTCTTTTGAAAAAAATAAGTCATTTTTTGTCATTTTGTCTGAAGAAAGGGTAGAGTGTCTAAAAGTGCTCGAAAAATTCAGACCTTTCTTTGAAAACGAAGAAATTGAAAAAATAGGTCAGAACCTAAAGTTTGACATTCTTGTTCTTCGTCAGTATGGTATCTTTGTTAAAGGTAAAAAGTTCGATACCATGATTGCCCATTACTTGATCCAACCAGAGGATCGTCATGGTATGGATTTCTTGGCAGAGAGATACTTGAAGTATAAGACTATAACTTATGAAGAGTTGACTCAGGCAAAGAACTGCAAAGGTCTTCCTCTTAGAAATGTTGATAAAAATTTGCTTTGTGACTATGCGGCTGAGGATGCTGACATAACTTACCAGCTTTATGAGGTATTCGATAAAGAACTAAGAGATCAGAACCTATATTCTCTTTTCAACGATATTGAAATGCCGATGATGGACGTTCTAGTTGAAATGGAGAGTGCAGGTGCAAAGGTAGATGTCGATGCTTTGAGAGCTTTGGCTATCTCTATGAATTCCAAGATTGAAGAATTAGTTGGATCTATCTTCCAATATGCTGGTTGTGAGTTTAATATATCTTCGCCTAAACAAGTTGGAGATGTTCTGTACAACAAGTTGTCGCTTTCAGAAGTTGCCAAGAGAACAAAAACAGGACAGTATTCAACAAGCGAGGAGTCTTTGCTTGCCTTAAAGTCAAAACACCCAATTGTCGAGGCTATTTTGGAATACAGAGGTGTAAAGAAGCTGCTTAACACTTATGTAGAGACTTTGCCAACCCTTATAAATCCTAAGTCAGGAAAAATACATTGCTCTTTCAATCAAACAGTTACAGCTACTGGAAGATTGAGTTCTAGTAATCCGAATCTTCAGAACATTCCTGTTCGTGATGACATGGGCAAGGAGATCAGAAAGTGCTTTGTTCCAGACAAGGGATGCAAGTTTATTTCTGCCGATTATTCCCAGATTGAACTTAGAGTTATGGCTCATGCTTCGGGTGACCAGAATATGATAGATGCTTTCAATTCAGGTTATGACTTCCATACGCAGACTGCTGCAAAAATCTATGGAGTTGCACCTGAAGAAGTCACTAAAGACATGAGAAGAAATGCAAAAACTGCAAACTTCGGAATTCTTTATGGTATTTCAGTTTTCGGTTTGTCCGAGAGACTTGACATAAGCAGAGATGAGGCTAAAGAACTGATTACCCAGTATTTCGTTGCCTATCCTCGAATGAAGGAATACCTAGAGGAAGTAAAGCAGTTTGCTCGTGACCACCAATATGTAGAAACTCTTTTTGGAAGAAGAAGATACATTCAAGACATTACTTCCAGAAACGGTACTATAAGGCAAATGGCTGAGCGAAATGCCATAAATGCGCCTATTCAGGGTACCGCCGCAGACATCATTAAAGTGGCAATGATCCGAATTATCGAAAGGATCAAGAATGAAGGTCTAAAGTCGCAGATGATAATCCAGGTACACGATGAATTGAACTTTAATGTTCCTGAAAATGAGGTTGATATAATGAAGAAGATTATCGTAGAAGAAATGGAGGGAGCATTCTCTATGAAAGTTCCTCTAAGCGTAGAATGCATAGTTGCAGACAACTGGTTAGACGCGCATTAAATACAAGTAATATTTAATAACACTCAGCAAACGGCCTATTTAATCAATGATAATTTATGTTAAATAAGTCGTTTGTATTTTTTATCTTAAATACTTCTGAGCAAAAACATTAAAATAGAGAAGGCTATCCATTTACTTGGATAGCCTTTTTCTATTTTGTAATTTGTATGTCAAAAGATTTTTATTTGAAAAGTCTATTTATTAAGGATCATAGATTGTGCCTTATCAATAATTTCAAAAAGTCCGTCCCTTGTTTCTTCTCTTAGCATTTGAATTCTCGTTTGCTTGAAGTTGTCTATTCCTTTGAATAGAGGAGTAGCAGCTAAATGTCTTCTGCTGTGAGTTATGCCTCTCCTTTCATCTTCGAACATCTTGATATTTTCGTCAATCAAATCCTTCAAGTATTGTATAAGGATTTCTGGAGCCTCTTGGTCAAGTTTGTGTCCAGTGTTGATATAGTGCTTTACCTCCTGGAAAATCCAAGGTCTTCCGAAAGTTGCCCTGCCAATCATTACAGCATCGACGCCGTATTTTTCAAAGCATTCCTTGGCTCTTTCTGGGGTAGTGACATCTCCGTTTCCAATAATTGGAATTGTCATTCTCGGATTGTTCTTTACTTCACCGATCAAAGTCCAGTCTGCTTCTCCTGTGTACATTTGGGCTCTAGTTCTTCCGTGAATTGCCAATGCTTTTGCACCGCAGTCTTGAATCTGCTCGGCAAGATTAACTATAATTTTGTTTTCTTCGTCCCAACCCAATCGAGTCTTTACAGTAACTGGAAGTTTGACGGCCTTCACAACTTCTCTTGTTATTTCAAGAAGTTTAGGAATGTCTCTCAATAGTCCGGCACCTCCGCCTTTACCGGCAATTTTCTTGACAGGACATCCGAAGTTCAAGTCTATGATATCCGGTTTTGCCTGCTCGGCAATTTTTGCAGCTTCCACTATTGTAGCTGTGTCTTTTCCGTAAAGTTGGATAACTGTAGGTCTTTCCTCGTCTTCTATGTTAAGTTTGAGTTCAGTTTTAGCTATACTCCTTACAAGTGCGTCAGCAGAAACAAACTCTGTATAAACCAAGTCTGCGCCAAACCTCTTGCAAAGTTTGCGGAAAGATATATCTGTTACATCCTCCATAGGAGCTAAAAAAAGAGGGTATTCCTTGAACTCTATATCACCAATTTTCATTATTCTAAAAATTCTTATATTTTTTCTTCGTGCAAAAGTATTAAGTTTATAATTTTGCACCAAATTTAATTCAAAGATAATGAGTTTTAAGAGATCAGATTTTGAAATAATGGCTCCGGTGGGTAGTTACGAATCACTTGCTGCAGCTATTCAGGCAGGTGCAAATTCAGTTTACTTCGGAATAGGCAAACTGAATATGCGCTCTCATTCTGCCAATAATTTTACTGTCGAAGACCTTGCAAAGATAGCATCTATTTGTAAAGAGAACGGGTTGAAGAGTTACCTTACTCTTAACACCGTAATGTATGACGAGGACCTAAATGATATGCGCACTTATGTAGATGCCGCTAAGACTAACGGCATTTCTGCAATCATTGCTTCGGATATGTCAGTAATACTTTACGCGGTAAGTGTTGGTGTCGAGGTTCATCTTTCCACTCAGTTGAATATATCAAATGCTGAAGCTCTTAAGTTTTATGCTCAGTTTGCAGATGTAGTTGTACTTGCCCGTGAACTAAATATGGATCAGGTAAAATACATTCATGACCAAATCAAGGAGCAGAATATATGTGGTCCAAAGGGAGAACTTCTAAGAATTGAAATGTTCTGCCACGGAGCTTTGTGCATGGCAATATCTGGAAAATGCTACATGAGTCTGCATGAACTTAATGCCAGTGCAAATCGCGGTTCTTGTTACCAGGTTTGTCGTCACTCCTACAGACTATTTGATGACGAGCGCGATATAGAAATCAAGGTTGATGACAAATATTTGATGTCTCCAAAGGACCTAAAGACTATTCATTTCCTTAACAAGTTGATAGATTCCGGAGTTAGAGTATTCAAAATAGAGGGTAGAGCAAGAAGTGCTGAATATGTAAAGACTGTTGTCTCTTGTTATGACGAGGCTCTTCATTCATACCTTGATGATACTTTTACAGAAGATAAGATCAATAATTGGAATGAGAGATTGTCAACAGTATTCAATCGTGGTTTCTGGAACGGCTACTATTTAGGTCAAAGATTAGGAGAATGGAGTAACGTTTATGGTTCTGAAGCTACTACACGCAAGGTTTATATTGGAAAGAATACTCGATACTATTCTAAAATTGGTGTAGCTGAATTCTTGATTGAAACAAAGTTCGGATTAAAGAAGGGTGATTCTCTTCTAATAACAGGACCAACAACCGGAGTTATTGAATGCGTTGCTGAAGAAATACATTTGGATTGTGGTCCCGTTGAGTCTGCAGAACGTGGTCAATTAGTTTCTATTAAAGTTCCTGCGAAAATTCGTCCTTCAGATCGTCTTTATAAGATAGAGAATATTAAGTAATGTTTCACGTGAAACATTACTTAAGCGATGTTAAAAATAAGTTCAATGTTTCACGTGAAACATTGGACTTGTTTTATTTATGAAATTCATTATAAATAATAGTCGCTTTTGAATTTCCGACCACTTTAGAAAGTTCTTCGACCGTAGATTCTTTTATTTTCTTGATGGATTTGAATTCTTTGATAAGTTTTTGTTTTGTTGATTCGCCAATACCCTTGATATCAAGAGAAGATTGAATCTGTGTTTTACTTCGTTTTTCCCGATGAAATGATATGGCAAATCTATGTACTTCGTCCTGAATTGATGCAAGAAATCTAAATAAAGACTCGTTCGGATTCAGAGCAACGTGAGCCGGAGGAAAACCAAAGAGCAATTCGCGTGTGTTGTGGTGGTCATCTTTTGCAAGTCCGGCGATAGGTATGTATATGTTCAATTTTTCTTCGATCACCTTTCTGACGCATTCCATTTGACCTATACCACCATCCACGATTATAAGGTTAGGATATTTCTCTCCTTCATCTCTCATTCTTGTGTACCTTCGTTCAACGACTTCCTGCATAGAAGCGTAGTCGTCTGGGCCTTCCACAGTTTTGATATTGAACTTTCTGTAGTCCTTTTTTGATGGTTTTGCATTCTTGAATACTACGCAAGCGGCTACAGCATCAGTACCGGAAATGTTGGAGTTATCGAAACTTTCAATATGCAGAGGCAGTTCTTTAAGTCCCAATTTGTGCTGAAGTTCAGTAAGCAACTTGACTGCTCTCTGTTCTGGATTAAACTTTTCTGCCTGTTTAAGTCTGTCGAACTTGTATTGCTTTACATTGTTCTTTGAAAGATCCAACAGTTTCTTTTTGTCTCCTCGTTCAGGAATAGTTATAGTTACATTGTCCAAAGCAAAGTTTATAGGAAAAGGAACTATGATTTCTCGTGAATAGCTCTTGAACCTTTCCCTCATTTCAGTTATCGCGCTTGACAGAATGTCCTCTTTTTCTTCTTCAGTATTTATCTTGTACTCGAAAGTGTAGGCTTGGGTAATAGTACCGTTCATCACTTTTAGGAAGTTAATATAGGCATTGTTGTCCTCTATTTCTATCGCAAAGGCATCAACGTTTGTTATTATACTGCTGACAATGGTCGATTTTGAGCGATAAAGAGATATCTTTTCCAGTTTGTCTTTTATTCTTTGTGCTTCTTCAAACTTTAGTTCTTCTGCTGCCTTGGTCATCTTTGTCTTTAGGTATCCTTCTAGAATATCTACGTCTCCTTTCAGAATCATCTTTATCTCTTTAAGGTTGGACAGATATTCTTCCTCGTTAGAGTAACCTTCGCAGTATCCATCGCATTTTTTGATGTGATATTGAAGACAAACCTTGAACTTGCATTTCTTTATATTGTCCTCTGTTAGAGCATACTTGCATGTGCGTATCTTATATATGTCGTGTATCAGTTCCAACACAGTCTTCATAGCAGGAAGATAAGTGTATGGTCCAAAGTATTGAGATCCGTCTTTAACGATATTCCTAGTTTGGAAAATTCTCGGAAAAGACTCGTGTTTTATGCAAATAGAAGGGTATGTTTTATCGTCTTTAAGCAGAATGTTGTAGTGCGGCTGATGTTTCTTTATAAGGCTGTTCTCAAGAAGCAAAGCATCCTGTTCTGTAGCAACAACAATATATTTTATATCCTCTATCTGCTTAACCAAAGCTCTAACTTTTGGAGAAGTCTGATATTTGTTGAAGTATGATGATACTCGTCGTTTCAGATTTACTGCTTTACCTACATATATAATTACCCCTTCCTTGTTGAGGTATTGATATACACCAGGATTCTCTGGCAGAGAAAGAACTATTTGCTTAAGTTTTGATATTTCTTTTTCCATGGTTACTAGTAATTCTTGAGTAAAATGTCGTATGCTTCGTTTATGGACTTCATCATGTCATTGTGATAATTTTTAATCATTTCATCGCAATTTTCGTATCTGTCAGGGTGATGTTCAAAGCAAAGTTCCTTATATTTCTTTTTTATATCTTCTTTTGTTGTTTTGTTGCCAAGTCCAAAAATTTTTAGACTTGCGGAAATATTCTTATCAATAGGCTTCTTTTCTTTTTCTTTAAATCTATGATTGAAACCAAACTCATTACGAAGGTGCTCTTTATCAACTTTAGATAGTGATAGAAGATTCATTGTTTTTTCGAGTAGTTTTTTTTCGTGTTCGCAAATACCATCTTCTATTGATGCTATTCGGAACATAGCTCGGCAAATGCTAAATCTTCTGTTATAATGAACATATTCTTTACTTTCTAAACAAATATCAACGATTTTAACGGGATTTTTTAATTTTTCGTATAGAATGTTTATTATCTCCTTTTCTCTATTTTTATCGTTATATTTATGTTTGATGTAGTTGAAGAAAATATTCTTTTCTTTATCGCTTACAACTCCATCACTACGCATTACAGCTGCTGCAAGTGTAGCTACAAGTTCGTTTTCTTTGCTTTTTTTGTATATTTCAGCTTCTTCTTTTGAATGTTTTATGATCAGGTAGATTCCTAATATTATATATACCAGAAGAATTGTAAAGTGAGTTTTATAAAATACTGCTTTGCTATTCAAATCATTGTTTTTAATTATTTCAAATATCACATTTGTGACAAAGATGTAAATAATAAAAGTTATGAATAAAATTTTTATTTTTTTATTATACATAGCAAAGAAGTATGTGATTTTATATATAATAATGGTTTAAGTTTTTTCTTAGAAAGAAAAAACTTAAACCATTTATTCATAGAATTGATTTTTATTTCTTCCCGCTAAAATAGCAAAGTCAAACCTGCCATGAAGTTAAATCTGTGAGTAGGGTAGCCGTACCAGCTTTCATACTTTTGATTTAATGTGTTATCGAACTTCACAAAGGCATCAAGAAAGCTCATAACCTTGTATGTAGCACCGAGACCAACATCGTTGACATTCTTCATTTCCACAACATTTCCATTTACCAACGCCTTGCGTCCTCCGGTGAAGTTATAGAATACATTGAATCTAAGATAGTCAGTAGCAATGTATGCCACGTTTGTTTCTATCAAAGTTGAAGGTAATTGCCAGGCTTCCTCTTGTTTGTCAAGTATCCATTTGTTGTAGTCAAACTTGAATGAGACATCTAGTGTGTTCTTCCAATTGTAGTTGATACCAGTACCAAACGAGAAGTTTCCTGCGTTGTCATCATAGACAACATCGAAAGTGTTAGTATTGTAAGAAGTTAAACTGTTAACCTTAACTATCTTATTTACAAAGAAATAAGGATTCTTTATAACTTTGTAGCCAACATGAAAGTCAGCACTGACAGCTCTGAATATGTTGAATTTTGTTCCAACGTAAACATCTACAGGAGTATAAGTGTCTTCGGGTCTTACCGATGGAGTAATGTAAATGTTCTCGTCAATCACACTGCGCAGGTTGTTAACCTTATAGTCTCCGGTTACTCCTGCGTACAGATACCAAATCTCGTCAATGATGTTCACATTGCCGAAAATGTCCGGTGTAATCGAGAATTTTCTTCCTTGTCCTAATCCGAAAGCAGTCTTTAGTCCAAGGTTGAAATTACCTACTTCGGAAGTGAAAGTATAATATGGATTGAACTTCAGTACAGTGTAGTTTCCGAAATTGTTGTTTCTCTCGAAACCAAGTTCTGTAGAATCCTCTGGAAGTTTGTTGAAGATGTTGTACATCTCGAACTGAAGGTTGATATGTGAATCATTTACCTTGCAAGCTCCCTTCAAATCCGTGTAGATAGTGTTTTCAGCAAAATCAAGATCTGTTTTCAAGAGTTTGTAGTTTGTCTGCAAGTCATATTTCCACTTGTTTATGAAATCCTTGCTCTTGTACCTGAAATTGAATCCTGCAGTAAGGTGGTGCGCTTTAGATTCGTCATTTTCATATACAGGTTCTTTTCTTTCTGCATTTAGAGCAGAGAAATTGATCAAATCCTCGTTCAAACCGTAATAATTGAATTTGTTGAAGCCAAATTCTCCGTATCCGCCAATCTCTTTCTTTTTAATGCTTCTGAGGTAAGACAGACGCATCTTATTGTCATTTATCAGACCTTTTGTCTTGAAATCAGTGGAAAGTTCAGGATATGACTCCTTGAAAAAATTGACCTTGCCAAACGAGGAGTTATGCTTTAGCTTGAAGTCAAGCAGAGTTACGTCGCTGTTATAGATAGGAGTGTATAGTTCACCAAGGAAAGAGGCCTTGTTTCCGCCTCCAACCTTGACATAGCCTTTCTTGCTATAGTCGTTTTTCTCCTGATTGGAAGTCGCATAGTCAAGCGTAGGAATAATGTTAGATTTTGGTTTGAAAGAGGATGTGCCCTCTCTATAGTTAACCTCTAACTTTTTAGTTTTGACATCTTTGATTTCTGGCATGGAGTTTATCTTTCCTGCCTCTTTGATTACCGGAGTGTATTCCTTGGTAACCTCGATGTCACGACGGATGATTGTGTCGCTTTTGGAACTTGTACTGTCGATTTGTGCAAAGGCTGAAGTTGTGCCTAAAACCGACAGAATATATAAAAATGCTCTTTTCATCGTATATTATTATTCCTTAATTTGACTTTTTTCTCTGCTTTCAATATCGTCAAGTCTTGCCTTGATTTCCATTGCTATATCATCTTTTCCCTTATAGTTGTCTCTTACGCTCAACAGATATTGTTTGGCTTCGAAATCTTTCTTTTGAGATACGTAGATATCCGAAAGCAGAACGAAACTTTTGGCCAACCAATACTGATGCGGAGTATTTTTCTCGATGAAGTCGAATATCTGCTTCTCAGCTTCAGCCGCTTTGCCGTCATTGAAAGCGTATGCCGCAATCTTGTAGTTTGCTTCAGCTCCGTATTCATCCATGCAATTGTCGGACAATACCTTGTAGTCTGTTACTGCATAGATTATTTCGTTCTTCTGCTCATAGCACTTTGCTCTTGTGTAGAGTGCCTCCCTTTGAACCTTTGGATCCGGTTTGTCGCCGCGTATGATGACATCTGCTGCAGTTATTGCCTCGTCCACCTTGTTAAGTTCCTTGTAGCAGCGCATTAGCAATACTTTTGCCTTGTCTCTGTTTTCAACCTGTTGCGCTATCTCAAGAAGTCTCTGGATATGGTTTACTGCATCGTTGTATTCTCCCTCCTTCATCTCTATTTCCGATAGGGTGGAAAGAGCCTCCTCCAAATGAGCTGAACCAGACTGTGAAGCGATCATGTCAAGCTGGCTCTTGGCAAGTTTGTTCTCGCCGATGTTGTAGTAGCTCAAACCAAGATAGAAGTGTGAATTCTCACTGAATATACTGTTCGTAAACTTGTCGTTGTATTTGTTGAAGCTGTTGATAGCCTCCTGGTATTTGCCAAGAAGATAAAGTTTTTCGGCCGCAAGATAAGTTAGAGAATCCTGCTCAGAAATCTCGAATTTGGCGATTCCTCCGAGATTTTCCACGTATTGAGCGTAACCGTCAATGTTATTCTGTTCGAAATAGATTCTCTTAAGTCCCTCGAGTGAAGTTTTTGCCTCTTCGCTATTAGGGAACATCTCAACAAGGCTCTTGTAAATCTTCACACTCTTGTCGAAATCCTCCATTTCATCGTATAGCATAGCAGTTTGGAGCTTTCCTTTTCTGCTCAAAGGGCTGTGGAAGAACTGGCGTGAAAGTTTGTCGTATGAGTCGATAGCATTCTTATAGTCCTTCTTCATAACGTAGGAACGTCCAATCTCGTACATCGCGTCGGCTATGTATTCCGAATTAGGGAAAGTTGCAATCAATTTCTGCAGTGTGTTGATCTTTCCTGTGTAGTTTTTCTGCAATCCTTGAACGAATCCCTGCTGGAAGCAAGCGTAGTCAGCTCCTGAACCCTTTAGGGCATAAACCTTGGCATAGCTTTTTTCTGCGTTGCTGAAGTCGCGCGCAATGAAATAGCAGTCTCCAATTCGGTTATTTGCGTCAGCGATAAGTGTTTTGTTCTTGTCCTCAATGTTGACAAACTTGCGGAACCATGTTAGGGCAGAACTATAGCTCTTGTTGCTGAAGTAGCAGTAACCCAAGTTATAGTGTGCCTGGTTAAACTCCGGACAGTTTCTTGCTCCGGCGCAACTGATGAAGCTGTGCAGATCCTGGGTTGCAGCCTTTATATCGTTGGTACGATAGTTTGCTTCTCCTCTCCAGTAGTATGTCTGAGCTTCGATATTGTAGTCGTATTGCTTGTCTATCAATGACTTAGTAAAGAATTCATTTGCTTTCTCGTAGTCTCCGACTGAAAAACTCTGGATTCCCATGCAGTAAAGGATTCTTTGGCGTGCCTGAAGAATGGCTGCATTCTTGTTCTTGATCTTTTGGATAGAAGAGTAGGCCGCGTCGTAATTCTTTGTAGTCAGATAGATGTTGATAAGGTAGTCGAAAATGCTGTCACGATAGCGTGAGTCAGGGAACTTGTCAAGGAAATTTTCGAAAACCTTTACAGACTCGTCAAAAGCCGAGTAGCTTCCGTCGTAAACTGCAAGAGCGTAGTTATACATTGCCTCCTCCTGCACATCCTTGTCGTATTCCATTTTAGAAGCCTGCTGGAAACACATTCTTGCGTTGTCCTTGTCCTTGACCTTCAGGTAGGCGTTACCCAAGCTAAGGTAAGCGTTTTGGCTCATTTCATCGTCGATCGGAGTGACCTTTTTCAACTCCTCTATTGCCTTGTCCCACTGGTTAGTCTTGCAGTATGAGGTTCCAAGCATATAGATGTTGTTCCTTAGAATCTGGTCAGTACCGGCGGCATATTTGGAAAGGTAGTTGATAGTGCTGCTGTAGTCGTTTTTCTTGAAGTAGCATTCTCCGATGATTCTATAGATCTCTGTATTGTTCTTGTTGTCAGGGTATTTATCGACAAGTCCAAGTCCGTATTCAAAGACCTTCTCGTCCATTCCCTTGCTGTAGTATATCTGGGTGATGTAGTATGGAACTATAGCCTCGTAGTTTGCGTCATCCTGTAGAGAAAGAAAAGCTGGAAGTGCAAGATTGTAGTTCTTCTCGTGATAGTCTATGTAGGCGTTGTAGTATCTGCTGGATTTTTCGTAGTTGTAGTCACCCATGTTCTGCAGTGTGACGAACATATCCTTGGCTTTTGCATAATCCTGAAGCTGAAGACAGCTATATGCGTAGCGGTAGAAATAGTCTGCCTGCTCCTTCTTGTTAAGCTTCGTAGGCTTGACAAAAGCAAAATAGTCCTGAGCGGCTTCCTTATACTTGGCTCTGTCGAAAGAAAGCGAACCAAGAAGGAACTGAACGCGGTTTGCGTGCGGTGAATATGGATTGTTTTTCAAAAATCTTAGAAGTCTTCCACGAGTGTCCTTTCTTCCCATCTCATAGGCACAGCATGAAAGGTAGTATTCTGCCTCTCCATAGTATGGGTCTCTGTCAACATCCTTGTCAGCCAAGTATTCTTCCAGATATCTGAAAGCTGTGTTGTACTGCTTGATGTCGTACATCTCTTTACCTTCGTAGTAAAGTCTGTCTTCCGTAGTGTAAGTTTTCGTTTTCTGGGCCTGTATTGTCAAAGACAATAGTGTGGCGCAGACAAATAGAATTGTTTTCTTCATCACCTAAAATTGCACTTCTTTGTTATTTTCAGCAAATTTAAGGCTTTTTTGTCTATTTTTTATCAACAATTTTTGAAGGAATTATCAAGACTTTCAAAAACTGTCGGTTTCATCACAAAAAATTGTTAATTTATTTTTGAAAATTGTGGAAAGAAATATGATTTAATCGTGCTTTTTCCCCTTTTCAGGTCCTTTTTGAAAAAATGAGTGCATTGCAGTGAAATTTATGAACAAAACGAAGAAGAAAGTTGTCCAAATGTTATAAAATCTTAAAAAAGACACTAAAAGCGCTCAAAGTAATTGAAATGTTAAAAAAATGCTCTATCTTTGGACTGTCTTAAAATGATGATGTTGTGAGAAAACGAATGGCGATCATGTGGCTGGGCGGCATTATGCTCATTTCATTCGTTGGATTGATTATTGTGCAGTCTTCCTATATTCGAGAAGCACACTTGATGCACGAGAGTCAGTTTAACGATCTGGTGCGTCGATGTCTATTCCGTTCTGCCAGAGTGCTTGAGGAGGAGGAAACAAACAAATATCTGCTCGAATCCATCGGCACAGACCAGGAGGCTGTGGACAAGACCGAGCTAAGACACAGCAAGATAGAACAGGCGAAGATGACACAGACAAGTTGCAAGCGTATTCCTCCGAAGTCATATCTGGAGTCTCAGTCCGACAAGACCGCGCTCGAGGCAACTTCTCAGATCATGCAATCCAGGCTGAAAGTGAGATTCAGAGAGGAGAAGGCTTTGCTTGATGATCTTCTCTTGCGTCTGCTTTGCGACAATTACGCAATGCCTATTACTGAAAGAGTAGATTTCGGACACCTGAATGCCGTACTTGAAAGGCAGAAGGATTTGCTCGATATCAATATTCCCCACAGGTTTGCTGTCGTGGACAGAACGGGAGTCGAGGTATATAAGAGCGATGGCTATGCTCCAAACAAGGAGACAGTCGTATATTCGCAGATGTTGTTCCCTAATGATCCGACTCAGGGTGGCAACTATATGAAGATCTATTTCCCTACCCGAAAGTCCTACGTATTCTCGATGATGAAGAGCATAACGCCTGCTTTGGTTTTGTCAGCACTGCTGTTGTTCACATTCATTGTCTCTCTAGTGATGATCACAAAGGAAAAGAAGCTCAGCCAGATGCGATCGGATTTCATGAACAACATGACTCACGAGCTAAAAACTCCGGTTTCATCGATTTCTTTGGCTTCGCAGATGCTTTCGGACGACAGTGTGAGCAAGACCCCGAAAATGATAAACCATTTGACTGGTGTCATAGCTGACGAGACCAAGAGACTGACCCAGCAGATTGACAAGGTGCTCCAGATGTCGATCCTGGAGAGAGAGAGTTCCGCCCTTAAACTTGTGGAGCTTGACATAAACGATCTTGTCGTAAACATTGCGAGCAATTTTGCAATCAAGGTCGAGGCCAGAGGGGGTGACATAGAGACTGACATAGACGCGGACAATCCGTTTGTCAAGGTTGACGAGGTGCATTTTACAAACATCATCTACAACCTTCTTGACAATGCGCTGAAATATACCGAGGGCACACCTCTGCTCAAGGTAAGGACATGGAACGACAAGGACAAGCTTTTCATTTCAGTTACCGACAACGGTATAGGAATCAGAAAGTCCGATCAAAAGAAGGTTTTTGAGAAGTTCTTTAGAGTTTCAACAGGAAGTGTCCACAACGTGAAGGGTTTCGGTCTAGGTCTTGCCTATGTTCACAAAGTGGTTACTGACCACAAGGGAAAAATAACGTGCGACAGTGTCTTTGGAAAGGGTACAACCTTTACAATTTCCATTCCAAGCATGAAAATCTAATATAATCAATTGAAAAAATTAAAATCTTATGGACGAGAAAAAGAATTATTTGGCGAAGATACTTTTGTGTGAGGATGACGAGAGTTTGGGAGGATTGTTAGGAGAATATCTAGCCGCAAAAGACTATGAAGTTGTCTTGAAGACAGACGGACTTCAGGGATTGAAGGCGTTCAAGTCCGACAGATTCGATATCTGTGTGTTTGATGTCATGATGCCGATTATGGACGGTTTTACCTTGGCATCAAGCGTTCGTGAAATAGATGCAAATATTCCAATCTTATTTTTGACAGCAAAAACTCTAAAGGACGATATTCTGGAAGGTTTCAAGCGTGGAGCTGACGATTATATCACGAAGCCTTTCAGCATGGAGGAGCTTTTGTTGAGAATCACGGCTATTCTTCGTCGTTCGGGCGGAGTGAAGAAGCAGGAGAATCTGGTCTATAGCTTTGGAAGCTTTACATACGACACCCATACTCAGGAACTGATGTCAAACGGAACTTTGGTAAAGAAGCTAACTACCAAGGAGCACGAACTGCTTTCCTTATTGTGTTCCAAGGGCAACGATATTCTTGAGCGTACCCAGGCGTTGAAGTCAATCTGGATTGACGATTCGGCGTTCAATGCGCGCAGTATGGACGTATATATTACAAAACTTCGCAAGATTGTTGAGGCTGATCCGGATGTGAAGCTTCTGAATGTTCATGGCAAGGGCTATAAGCTTGTTTTCCCTGAGCAGAAGGAGGATTAGTTTTGGAAAATTGTTGACATAAGCTTAAAAAGTGATAAAAAATGGTGGTTCTGCCACCATTTTTTGTTTATTAAATCGCCTGTTTGTATTAGTTTATTCCAATTTGGCACAAAATAAGTGCGAATGTGCCGAATTTCGAACGATTGTTCCAATAAATAATAAATTTTGTTTATATCTTTGCATCCGTTACTTAATTTGAATAGAAACAAAGAAATATATTTTATGGCAAAGTCTTTTAATTCTGTACTGGCAAAGTTTCTTTTAACTGTTGCAGGAAAGATTAACAAGAAGCAGTTAGTAAAGGCTTCTATGGATTGTAAGAAGTCTCAGGCAGAGACTCTTAGAGCTATCCTTAACTATGCTAAGGATTCTGTTTACGGTAAAGAGCACAATTTTGCAAAGATTTTGGAGTCAAAGACTGATGATGAACTTTTCGAGGCTTATCGTCAGAATGTAAAAGCCAATGACTATGAGGATTTCCGACCTTACGTAGAGAGACATAAGAAAGGTGAGGAAAATATCCTTTTCCCTGGCAAGCCAAAGATGTATGCTACTACATCTGGTACAACAAGCGAGCCTAAGTGGATTCCTATTACTAACGAATATTATGACAACATCTACTCGAAGATGACTAAGGTTTGGCTTTATTCGTTTATCGAGAACAGACCAAAAGTATTCGAGGGTAAGATTGTTTCCATCGTAGGTAAGGCTATCGAGGGATATGCTCCAGACAATACAGTGTTCGGTTCGGTTTCCGGTGTTACTCAGCGTGACTGTCCAGGCTTTGTAAAGAAGCTTTACACAGCCCCTGCAGATGTATTCACTATCGCCGACTACAAGGCACGCTACTATTGCATTATGCGTTTCGGTATCGAGCAGGATGTTACACTTGTTGTAACAGCGAACCCTTCTACTATTGTCGAGATGCAGAACAATGTAAACGAGTTCTTTGACGACTATGTAAACGATATCGAGAACGGAACAATCAGTTCAAAGATCAACATCTCTGACGAGCTTCGTGCAAGTATGCTTGCAGAGAAGAACATTAAGCCAAATCCAAAGAGAGCTGCCGAGCTTCGTGCCTTGAAGGCAAAGTACGGTACAGTTCTTCCTAAGCACTATTGGCCAAACCTTCAGATTCTTAATACTTGGAAGTGCGGTAATACTCGCATGTACCTTGACAAGTTTAAGAATTCGTTCCCTGACTGCTGCTTGCATCAGGAGTTCAGCTACTTCTCTTCTGAGTGTCGTGCCGGACTAGTTATGCCGGAGACAAAGGATACAAACGGAACAGTTGTGTTCCCTCACATGCACTACTTCGAGTTTGTTGAGGAGCATGATGTGGATAGCGAGAACCCTAAGTTCCTTCAGCTTCATGAATTGGAGATGGGAAAGAAGTATTGTCCATACGTAACTACATGGGCAGGTCTTTACCGCTACACAATGAGCGACCTTCTTGAGGTGGATGGAATGTTCAATTCTATTCCGACAATCCACATGATCCAGAAGATCAATGGTATTGTTACCATGACAGGAGAGAAACTTCATGAGCGTCAGTTCATTACAGCTGTCGAGGAAGTTTCAAAGCAGACAGGAAAGAAGCTTAAGTTCTATATCGGATTTGCTGACATGGAGATTTCTGCTTATCAGTTCTATTACGAATTCGAGGATCAGAACACTACTCAGGCTGAGGCAGATGAGTTCAACAAGCTTGTTGATACAAAGTTGAAGGAGATTAACATCGAGTACGACGCCAAGAGAGCTTCGTTCCGCGTTAAGGATCCAATTGCACACATGCTTGTAGAAAACTCTTTCGAGAAGTTCAAGGCTCGTTGTATTGATGAGGGAGCAAGAGACGGACAGTTCAAGCTTAACATCCTTCTTCAGGACGAGAAGAGGCACGCAAAGTTCAAGGATTTGGTAAAGGCCTAGTTCAGACTTTCCACAATTCTATTATTATAGAGACGCTGTAAAAGGCGTCTCTTTTTCAATTTATTAAACTATGACTCCAAAACAAGATTTAAGTAAGATTAAAGCTGTAGTTTTTGACGTTGATGGGACGCTTTATTCCGGTGGTATTGCTTTTTGGATTATTGTAGGCGATATCTTCAGGTCTCTGTTGTCTTTCAATGAGCGCAAAGTAAGAAATGAAATAAAGAATGAGGATTATGGTAATGCCGAAGCATTCTATAAGGAATTCTTCAAGCGCTTGGCGAAGAAGACTGGGAAGTCGGAAAGCTACCTGGAAACGTGGTATAAGGACATTTATATGCCCTATATGACTAATGTTATAGCGAAGCACAAGAAACCCCGTGAAAACGCCTCAAAATTGATAAATTCTTTTCATGACAAGGGAATACAGGTTCATATCTTTTCAGATTACGCTATGGGCAGGGAAAAGATAGAGGGGCTTGGCATAGATACGGCGCACATCGGCAAGTATTATTGTGCTGAAGATATGGGCGCGTTGAAGCCGGTTGCCAGACTTTTCAGGGAGATATGCGATGATTTGCAGCTTCAGCCTAATGAAGTGCTGATGATAGGCGATACTCCTGGGGCCGACGGAGGTGCTGTAAATGCGGGAATGCCATTTGTCTGCATCGAGTCAAAAAAGACTGAAAAGATTGACAGGAGCAGTGTGGCTTATGATATCATGTCTTGGGAAGAAGTCTGTGGTTTGGTTGACATAATGCCGTCTAATCTATAAGCGAGTTGTGCAATTTCACTGCACATTATTGTGTTTTTTAGCTAAATAGGCGGCATTTGCGCAATTATTCCCACCAATTAGGCAAATTCTGTGCATTTTAGGAAAAAAAATTTGTGAATTTGCTGAATAACATTTACTTTTGCAGTTGAAAACAAAAACAGGTAGATTTTTTCATAATTAAGGTTTAGGTTAAATTAAAACGGAGGGGGCTGTGAAGTTCCCTCCATTTAATTTATGTAGAGGTTTCTTTTTCAAATAAACGGATATAGATATTCAAATTTTCAAAAAATAAAAAGGAACGTAGCGTTTCATAAACGCTACGTTCCTTTTATTTCAAACTATCTTGATATGTTATCTAGCTTCGTTAACTTTATCAGAAAGCTCTTTGATTGATTCCAATGTACTCTTCACAAACTCCTCTCCTCCAGGAATATGGGAAGCAATCAATGTGAACAAGTAGAACAAAGCAAAAATAATTACAGGAAGAACGATTGTAATGAACCATCCCCAATTTGACCAGCTGTTAGCTGTCTTACTGGCTTTTAGTGAGCCAATGTAATCTCCCGCTTCGTATTTCTTTCCAACTTGAGTTGCATAGATCAAAGACACCAATCCGCAAGGGAAGCAACAGCAAATCATAGTAATAATAGCGTATGCTATGTGAGCATTAGGCTGAGGCATCTTTCTGCCTCTCACAGCGCCGCAATGTGGACATCTGACAGCATTTACATCCATCTCCTTTCCACAAGACAAACAAATCTTAGTTTCTGTTTCCATAAAGTATTTTACAAAATTTTCGGCAAAAATATATATTTTTTGCGAATAAGAGACATATTTATTTGATTTTAACTTCTATAGGATTAGCATTCTGTTCTATTCCGTTAGAGTCTTTATATCTTATTCCTGTGAAAAATATAGTTTTTCCCGGATTCAATGATTTTTCCCACTCTATTCTTATTTTGTCAGGAATAGTATTTCCAACAATGGGATCTGGAGATACATTGTACATGGTGTCAAATCTGCGTGGATTGAATAGCACAACTTCACCAATTCCCGAATCCATCACAATTTTTTCAGTATTCAGCAGTTCTTCAAGAGTTAATTGACCTCCGGCAAACATGTTATATGTACCGTCGTTGTCCTTTATTAGAAGGTACGCCTGTTCTTGCGCAGAAGCACAAAGAGACATTATTGCAAATAAGAAGAATATGAGTCTTTTCATGGGACACTGAGTATATTTATTGACTAATAACTTTCGTTTTCATCAGGGAATTTGCCTTCTTTGACATCAGAGCAATAGTTACTTATCGCATTAGTAATCACTTCATCAAGATTGGCGTATTTTCTGACAAACTTTGGAAGTTTCATCTGTGTCATTCCAAGCATATCCTGAAGAACAAGAACCTGTCCATCAGCTTCTACACCTGCTCCGATTCCGATGATAGGCATAGAGATTTCCTTCCTAACCCTTGCAGTAAGAGCTGCAGGAATTTTCTCGAGTACGATGGCATAACATCCCGCTTCATCAAGAAGTTTTGAGTCAGAGATAAGTTTTGACGCTTCTGCTTCTTCTTTGGCTCTTACTCCGTAACCACCGAATTTGTTGACTGATTGTGGAGTCAGACCAAGGTGAGCCATGACAGGAATTCCTGCATTTATGATAGCTTTTATTGTGTCAAGATACTCAAGGCCTCCCTCTATTTTCACAGAGTCGGCTCCTGTTTCCTTCATTATTCTTGCGGCATTGCGAACTCCTTCCTCTTTGCTTACCTGGTAGCTGCCAAAAGGCATGTCGATTACCACATGAGCGCGCTTGGCAGCATTAACCACACTCTTACCAAAAACTATCATTTCATCAACCGTGATCGGAAGAGTTGTCTTGTTTCCAATCATCACATTTGACGCAGAGTCTCCCACAAGAATAATATCAACTCCTGCCTTGTCAACAAGTTGGGCCATCGTAAAATCGTATGAAGTGACCATTGAGATTTTCTCTCCTGACGCTTTCATAGACTTGATCGAAGTGGCTGTAACTTTTTTTACCACATTGTTTGTAACTTCTGCCATAAGCCTAATCGTTATTGTAATTTGGTAATAATAATCCTATACCACTACAAAGTTAGATAAAGTTTTATAAATTTGCGTTTGTAATTCCATAAAAAAGTTAAAAACATCGGTGTAATGAAGTTGGATTTAAGATATATGAAATTGGTGGGGGTGCGAATCTTAAGGTTTGTACGCAATTTCATTATCTTTTTTTTCGTATCTTCAATCTTTTTTGTCCTGTTGTACAAGTGGGTGCCTATACCGGTCACTCCACTTATGGTTATTCGTACTACCGAGCAGATTTTTTCCGATGAAGACGTCAGAATTGTAAAGGAATGGACTCCTATTGGGAACATTTCCCCGAACATGGTCAGGGCAGTGATAGCTTCCGAGGACAATAAGTTTCTTTCCCATTCCGGATTTGATTGGGATGCAATAGAGAAAGCCCGAGAGATGAATAAAAAGGGTAAAAAGCTAGTGGGAGCGAGCACAATCTCCCAGCAGGTTGCAAAGAATGTCTTCCTTTACCCTAGAAGGTCCTATTTCAGAAAGGGACTGGAAGCTTACTTCACATTCCTTATAGAAAAGACGTGGAGCAAAAAGAGAATAATGGAAGTATATTTGAATGTGCTTGAAACAGGACATGGAATATATGGTGTCGAGAAGGCATCAAGAATCTATTTCCACAAGCCGTCCAAAGACTTGACTCAGTCGGAGGCCGCTCTGATTGCCGCTTCTTTGCCTAATCCTTTGAAGATGAATCCTCAAAAGCCTTCAAGCTACATGACTCGCAGGCAAAGCACAATTACGAGAGTTATGCGTCAGCTAGGAAAAATTGACTTAAAAGAAGACTGAAAGGGAAATGGGTAATCTGAAGAATATATCAAAACTTTTTTCTGCCAATGTTATTGCACAAGCATTGGGCGTGATGGTGTATCCTTTGCTCACCCGATTGTATCAGCCGGAAGATTTCGGAGTCATGAACCTTTTTCTCACAGTCGGTTCCATTCTCACTCTGGTTGCTGTTCTCGATTTGCATAATGCCTTGCCTTTACCGGAGGAGAACAAGGGGGCCCTTTCTCTTTTCAAGGCAGGAGCCTATTCCTTGGTAGTCGTAGTCTTTGCAGTCATACTTTTTATTCCTTTCATCGGATTTTTTTCTGCCGAACTTGTAAATGTTTGGTGGATGATGCCGATATACGTCGCTGTGGTTGGAATGTGGCAGTTGGTTAGCTTCTATATGAACAGGGACAAGCAGTTCGGAAAGATTGCCAGCTATCAAGTTCTGCAAAGTTCTTCAAACTCTTTGCTTAAGATTGTTTTCGGTTATTTGTCACCGTCCGGTTTCTTCCTTGTCGTGGCATCTTTGCTTGGCCAGATGATAGCATTTGTGTCGGTTTCAACGAAGAAATTGAAAGGTATCTTCACGGAACTCAAAACCATTACTTCTTCGGATATTCGATTCTATTTGGACAAGTACAGGGAGTTTCCCCTATATGCGTTCCCAAAGAATTTGCTTGTTCAGTTAAGTAACGGACTGCCTGTAATGATCCTTTCTTCTGCTTTCGATATGAAGGAGATAGGTTATTTCTCTTTGGCTATGACCATAGGTTTTCTTCCTATTCAAATGATTGCCAATTCAATCTATCAGGTAATGCTGCAGACTGTATCTGAAAAAGTAAACCGAAAAGAGAAAATTGGCGGTTACATCGTGAAATTTATAAAATATTCTTGTGCTGGACTGATTCCCGCTTTTGTAGTTTTGTACTTTTGCCTTCCTTTAGTTACCGAGTGGATGTTCGGAGATGGCTGGGGTAGAACAGGAGAGGTGTTGAGGCTTCTTCTTCCGTGGTGTTTTGCAACCTATATGCTTTCTTCTTTGGTTTTCATTCCGGAAGTGTTGATCAAGCTCAAGGGAAATCTAGCGATAGAGATAGTTAACATTTTGGTCAGACTGTTGGTTATTGAGATAGCAATATACTTCGACAATTTCATGCTGGCAATGCTTCTCATAGGAGTTTCTACGTTTGTAATTCGTATGGCGCAGCTATTTTGGTTTGTCAGTCTGACAAAGCGATATGACGATAGTTTGGCTGTTCGATAGCAAACAGACGTAAAGTTATTATAAAAAGTAGTAACTTTGCGCGAGTTGTCTAAATCAGGAAGATTCAGGTGCAGGAGAATAGCAATCATACAAAGAAAGTTTTCTTTTCGGGAGTGTTCTACTCAGCATTGGCGAAATATTCGTCTTTGTTGGTGAATATTGTCATTACTGCTATTCTGTCCCGTTTGCTCGAACCCAAGGATTTTGGAGTGGTTGCGATAGCTACGTTGTTCCTGACATTCTTTTCCAATCTGGTGACAGTAGGAATTTCTCCCGCAATAGTCCAGAACAAGGAGTTGGAGGAAGAAGATTACCGCGGCATAAATTCCGTTGTGTGGATATTGGCCTTGGTGTTGAGCCTTTTGTTCTATCTGACCGTTCCTTTGATAGAGTCTTATTTCAAATACGGGGAGGATTTCAGAAATATTCTCTACTTGTTGTGTTTTTGTATATTCTTTTCTGTTGCCACTATTGTTCCGAATGCCTTATTGATGAAGGACAAGAAGTTTAAGGTAGTCACAGTCAGAACGATAACAGTCAATGTATCTACCGGAATTTTGGCGGTTGTCTATGCTCTCAACGGAGGCGGTGTGTATGCGTTGCTGGTGAACCCTATTTTGGGAAACTTCCTGATCTTGGTAATCAACTATATCTGTCGTCCGGTTTCCTTTTCGCTGCAGTTTTCCTTTTTCAACAAGATATTGTCCTTCGCAACATTGCAGATGGTGTTCAACCTGATCTATCTGCTCTACAGAGAGGTTGACAAGTTCTGTATAGGAAAAGTCAGTCCTGACAGTTTGGGTTATTACGAGAAGTCTTACAGCATTATGCTTATGCCTCTGACAAATGTCTCGGCAGTTTTGTCTCCGGTGCTTCATCCTATTTTGAGCGACTATCAGAATAACAGGGAGTATATTAGCAATGCCTACCTGAAGATGTTGAGATTGCTTTCCGAAGTGGGTTTTGTCATATCTTTTCTGCTTTATGCCTTTTCGGATGTTCTGATACTTACTCTCTACGGAGATAAGTGGGTACCGTCAATTGCTGTATTCCAGATGTTGAGCCTAAGTATAGCCTTTCAGTTGATGCAGACTCCAATCGGAGCGGTAATGCAGTCGATAAATAGGCTCGAGGCATTGATCTATGGCAGTTTGGTGGTCTTGTTCTCTCTGATTGTGTGCATTGGAATAGGTTTGTCAACAAAGAATCTGGAGTTCACGGCTTTGATGATCACGATTTCCTATATCATAGGTTTCTGGGGTTACAATTACTTCGTATGCAAATATCTGGAGATTTCAGTTTCTGAGATTTTGCGAATCATAGCGAAGCCTTTGGCTATATTTGTGGCTGTGATTGTACAGTTGGGTATTGCCAAGTATTTCTTGGAATGCGGTTCCTTGAATCTTTTTTTATGTAATTGTGTGATTGTAGTGATAAACTCACTATTTTTGTACTCTACACATAGTTTGCCGGAAGCGGAGAAGCTATTCCGTAAAGGATTGTCCAAATTAAACAAAAACAAAATTTAATATATGCTGTCTGCAATTACAAGAATATTCAAGCTCGATTTGGCTGACAAGCTAGGTATAAGGAGAAAGCCTTTGGTCATTCAGCTGCCTATTACCGGCAAATGCAATTCCAGGTGCGTAACTTGTAATGTGTGGAAGCATGACACCCATAATGACATAGATCCCGAGAAATTGGGAAAAGTCTTGTCGCATCCGTACTTTTCGGCTGTCAGGTCGGTTGGTGTGAACGGCGGCGAAACAGTTCTGCACCGCCAGTTTGAAAAAGTGATAGACATGCTTTTCGTTTTGCCCGCACTTAAGGACATAACTCTGATTTCAAACGGCCTGCTAACCAATATACTGCTTGAAAAGCTTGCATCTGTTCATGCCAAGTGCAAGGAACATGGTGTTCATCTGGCTTTGGTATTTTCAGTCGATTCCATCGGAGAAACTCATGATATAGTTCGTGGAGTTCCGAATGCCTTTAGCAAGACTTCGGCTACAGTTCTCGAGGTGCTGAAGGACAAGTCAAAGTATTGTGACAGCTTTAGGCTCGGGTGTACTATATCCAGTTATAATGTCTATGAGCTTTTCAAGGTGGAAAGTTTTGCGGATGAATATAATGTTGATGTAGAGTATCATTTGGCTGTGCCAAACAAGAGAATACATACTTTCCACGATGCCGAAAGATATTCCGTTCTTTCCGATGAAAAGGCAAAACTTATGGCAATAGAGTTTTTCCAGAGCAGAATGTCGAAGGCAAAGAATATCGGGGACAAGATGCGCTACTATATGCAGATTCTTTACTTGCAGAATGGAGGCAAAGGAAGACTTTCTACGTGCAATTTCAGATATAGGGATATTACGATAGACGAGAATATGGAGTTCTATCTTTGTGCCACTGCAAGTGATTCTTTGGGTAATATCTATGATGAAGGCGTAGAAAATGTGACTTCAAAAGAAAGGTTCAAGAAAGCGGAAAAGCAGGTGTTCTCCAATTGCGACACCTGTATCCACTACTGTTGGTCGCCTACTATCAAGGGAGTGTTCATTATCGCTATGGAAAAGTTGAGACTGTTGTGGCGAAGTAAAATGTTTTAATCGGACTAGTGAGTATGAAGAGAATAAATATAGTTGGATGGTATGGTACCGAGACCATCGGTGACAGAGCCATACTTGCAGGATTGGTCAATCTGTTTTCTCTCGTCATTGACGAGTTTGAAATAGTTCTCGGTTCTTTGTGTCCGACATTTTCCCAGCGTACTGTCCTCGAGGATGGGGAGTTCCTTCAGCAGATCTCCGGAGGTAAGATGAAGGGCATATCCCTATATGACACTACAATCAAATCCGAGATAAAAAAGTCCGTTCAAAATAGCGATTTCCTATTTTTTGGAGGAGGTCCCTTTATGGATATTCCGGCCACAAAGATGCTGACTTTCGCTTTCGAGTATGCAAAGAAGTGTGGAGTCCGTACCGGAGTCCTTGGCTGCGGCTACGGTCCAATCAGGGAGTCCAAGTACAAAGAGATGGTCAAGTCTTTGGTTTCAGCTTCCGATGTTGTTATATTCCGCGATGCAATTTCAAAGCAGGAGTATGTGAAGGAATCTGGTGACGACAGATGTTTGTCTTCAATAGATCCGGCTGTGTTCTGCGCCGTATTTGCCAAAGAGATCTTATCCGCAAACCAGCCGGAGCTGGCAGATGTCGTGTTCAATTTCAGGGATGTTACCCTTGACTCCTATGATAGTGTCAAGGCGGCAGAGTATAGGAATTATTTCTGCTCTCTCATAAGCAAGGAATCTGATGAAAAGGGTGAGAATGTTCACCTTGTGCCTATGCATACATACTATGTCGGCGGTGATGATCGAAAGTATCTGTACGAACTTCAGAAAGCTTGTGGAAGTGATAAGATACGTTTGCAGTCCGTTCCGTTATCTTTGTTTGACACTATGAAGGCATATTACAACGCGAAGTATTGTTACGGAATGCGTTTTCATTCAATTGTGCTTCAGACTATTCTGAACGGAAGGAATATAATTTTGGATTATACCGATCCGACAAAAGGAAAAACGATTGGCTTTTTGAAGCAACTCGAAGTGGAAGGTTGCTATCAGAGTTCCTATGTTTCTTTGACTCAAGGCAACTATGGAAATTTGGTTCCCGCAGAAAATGTATCCTTTTCGCAAGAGAAGATAGACATGTACCGCAAAGTTTATATCAATGAATTGTCAAAACTGCTATAAAAGTCGATGAAATGGAGGTAGATGTAAAAAATATAATGGAGATATTCAAAGTAAACTGGCTGAAGACTGTTTACTTCAACTTCAAGTATCTGCCATTCGGCCAGGCTATCAAACTGCCGTGTTTTGTTTATCGACATGTGTGGCTGAAGAAAATGGGCGGATCCATCGACATTCAGGGCAAGGCAAGTACGGGCATGTTCAAACTCGGTCCCGTAGGTCTCGGTACTATTGACTGCAGACGCGAGAGACTGATATGGGAGGTAGGCGGAAAAGTTATCGTCAGAGGAAGAACAAATTTCGGTCTCGGTAGCAGAATAACAATCGGTCGCGACTCGACTTTGGATCTTGGCGCAGATTTCTGCATTTCTGGAAACTCGACAATAATCAGTCAGAAAGGTATTACTTTCGGAGAAAAATGTCTGCTTTCATGGGATATTTTGGTTATGGATACTGACTTTCATGACATTGTCGGATTTGATGGGAATGTCTTGAACGACCCCAAGCCGATATCCTTCGGCAACCATGTGTGGGTAGGTTGCAGAAGCACAATCTTGAAAGGGGTTTCCATAGCAGATGATACGGTAGTTGCCGCGGGTTCCATTATTTCTAAATCCTTCGATGACAAGAATGTGATTGTCGGTGGGTCCGGCAAAGACCAAAACGTGATAAAAAGGAATATAAACTGGGTAAAGTAGTGCTATGAAAGTAGTTCAGATAAATAAGCTTGACACAGACGGTGCAGGATTGTGCTGTTACAGAATCCATAGGTCTTTGATCAGCAGGGGAGTGGACAGCTCTATGCTTGTGGCAAAGAAAACAGTGCAGGATTCTACGGTTAGGGCATATAACAAGTTCCTTTATTTCTGCATGCTTGTCTCGCAGACTTTATCCCGATTGTTCGGAGCAGAGAAAAGTATGAATGAATCTGTCAAAAAATCCGATGGAGTCAAAGGTTTTTATTCTCTTCCGACATCATTCTCCTTTTTGCACAATGACAAGGCGATCAAGGATGCTGACTTGGTTCATATTCATTGGGTTAATTGCTTTCTAGACTATCCGAGTTTTTTCTCTAAGGTTGAGAAACCTGTGGTGATGACTCTGCATGACGAAAATTTGTTCTACGGCATTGCCCACTACGAACGAAACGTACTCAGAGACAATGAAGTCGAGAAGAAATATTATGACTTGAAACTAAAAAGCATATCCGGTATAAAAAAGCTAGGCATAGTATTCTTGTCCAAGATGATGTATGACAAGTACAAGGACCACGAGATAATACGAAACGCTAAAACTACCATTATTCACAACTCGGTTGACTGTTCCCTTTTCAATATCAAGGATAGAGATTCGGCAAGAAAAAAATTTGGAATAAATTCCGATGAAAAGGTCTTTATTATGGTGGCTAACGTCATTACAGAGGAAAGAAAAGGTTTGCTTGTTGCGATAGATGCAATAGAGAAACTCGGAATATCCAATGCAAGGATTCTGGCAGTTGGAAATAACCCAACAAACTTCACTCACAGGAATGTAATTACTACCGGTCCAATAAGAAATGCGGAAGAACTATCTTATGCGTATTCGTCTGCAGACTATTTCATAATGCCGTCAATGCAGGAGGCTTTTGCCCAAACTCCGATCGAGGCTATGGCTTGCGGTGTCCCTGCCATTGTCTTTCCGGTAAGTGGTACCGAGGAACTTATGAATGACACTTGTGGCGTGAGATGTTCCGGATTCAAGGTTGAGGACCTAATGGATGGCATCGGGAAGGCAATGGATACAAACTACGAAAAAGATAAGATCAGAGAATATGTGAGCCTAAACTTTTCACCCGAACACATAGCTGACATGTACATAGATTTTTACAAAACTTTGATGTAATAACCGCGATAATTCAGTATTTACAGCCGTGCCTGTCTGTTTGTTTTCAAACAAAGTTGTTGAAGAGCAGAATTGTACGTAGTAATGCGCCTTCAAACGAAGTTTTTGGCCGTAATAGTGCCGAAAGTTCATTTATTTTGACTAATTTTGTAGTGTTTTTCGTCAAAAGATGAAAGAATCAGTACCTACATATCACTTAAGTCCTATTATTTCAAATAGTTATACGAAATAGTAGGAGTCAAAGTGTTGACTTTTCTGAAAAAATTGTCAGAGGAAAATTCAAATAACAAGAGGATAGCAAAGAACACGTTGCTGCTGTATGTGAGAATGCTTTTTATCATGGGCGTTACTCTTTATACGGCAAGAGTAGTTCTTGATAAGCTAGGAGAAGTTGATTATGGCATCTATGGGGCAGTAGGAAGTGCTGTCGCATTTCTTGGATTCTTGAATGGAACTTTAAGCACAGGTACTTCACGTTTCCTGACATTTGAGTTAGGTAAAAAGGATTATGATAAGCTAAAGACCACTTTCAATACAGCTTTCTATGCCCATTTGTTTCTGGCTTTAGGAATAGCTCTTGTAATGGAAACCGTAGGCTTGTGGTTCCTTTACAACAAGATGGTTATTCCCGAAGAGAGACTGTTTGCTGCAGAGATAGCTTTTCATTTGTCAGTTTTCGCTACAGTAGTCAGCATTACCCAGGTCCCTTATACTTCCGTTATCATTGCGCGTGAGAATATGTCCATCTATGCGTATATCGGGATATTTGAGGCGTTGGCAAAACTGTTGATAGTTTATCTGCTGCATATTTCCAGTTTTGACAGATTGATTTTGTATGCAGCTTTAGTTGCTGGTGTACAATTGATAGTCGCTTTGATGTTCAGGTTCTATTGTCATAGGAACTATGAGGAATCTATATTGTCGATAGGTTTTGATAAGCCTATATTGGACAAACTGATAAAGTTTTCCGGTTGGAGTCTTATTGCCAATATAGCCGAAACTTTGAGTTTGCAGGGTGTTGTGGTGCTTATATCTATGTTTTTCCAGCCAGTAGTTGTTGCAGCACAGACAATTGGAAATCAGATATCGGCGGCGATGATGCAGTTCGTAAATAGTTTCCGTACAGCTATAAATCCGCAAATAATAAAGCTATATGCCGCCAAAGAATACGAAGAATCTAAAAAGCTAACGTTAGAGTCTTCGATTTACGTTTTTGACTTGTTACTGTTGTTGGGACTGCCGACGATAGTGGTTATGGAGCCATTGTTGAACCTTTGGTTTGTGGAGGTACCGGAATATGCAGTAGTATTTGCCCAGTATATAGTGGCGCGCCAAATAATCAGTAATTTCAGTTCGGCTTTCTATGTTCCGATGATGGCAAGTGGAGAACTGAAATGGAATTCCTATGCAGCAGCGGTTATTAGCGTATTTGGTTTCTTTGTGATGTACGTCTTGCTTAAGTTGGGTGTTACTGTGATGATAGTGCACTATATAGGCGTAATGCAATCCTTTTTGTTCAGTTTTGTAGTTAAGCCGTACATTTTATGCAACAAGATAGATTATCGTTGGAACGAGATATTTAAATGCTTCCTTACTTCATTCAAAGTTGCGGTATTTCCAATAGCGATATCTATTTTGCTTTCTGTTTATTTCGAGATAGATTCAAAGTTTGACATGATATATGTAGCAGGCATTATTGCAGTTTCTGTTATTCTTTCTGCTTATATTAATCTGGATCAGGAAACAAGAGAAAAGCTGCATGGTTTCATCGGAAGGAAATTTAGAAAATAGTACCTTCGACTTGTCTTTGTCAGAAAGTGTTCAGATTAAAGGAATAGCACTATTATTGCTTTTAACTCATCATCTGTTCATGTTTAGGAATGGTTTGTATTCCGATATTGAAATTTCTAATCATGGATTGGTCAACGAGATAGGTCAAATAGCGAAAGTGTGTGTTGCCATATTTGTGTCGTTGTCGGGATATGGTCTCGGACTAAAGTATAAAAGTTCTAAAGTAGATATATTGCCTTTTTATAAGAGAAGATTTACCAAGTTGTATAAAGGTTATTGGCTGATTTGGATTTTGTTTGTTCCATTAGGAGTGTTTTGTTTCGGTAGAACTTTAGAGTCTGTTTACAATGATGATGTTGTATGGGACAATTTATTGATAAATCTTATAGGACTTCAAGATTTTACCCAAACGGGAAGTTATAATGCGACATGGTGGTTTATGTCATGTATTATTGCTTTCTATTTGTTTTTTCCATTGATTATAGTGGTTATGAAAACAAATTTTTCTTGGGTGCTTTTGATATTGTCATGTATGTTGTTGTTTTGCAATATCCCGAATCTGTACTGCGTAACATTATATTTGGCGTCATTTTTAATTGGAATTATGTTAGCTCTTGATAACTTCAAAAGATTGCTTGACTATTTTTACGCTTTTGATCGAAGAGGCATTATGATTATATTGCTTTCAGTACTGATTGTTATGACTTGCGTCTTGAGACAATCTAGTTTGAGGATTTGTGGTATGTTAGTTGATCCATTTCTTGCAGTGGAAATAATATGTTTTTATAAACTGTTGAATATCAAAGATTGTCTTTTTACCAAGGGATTGTTTTTCTTGGGAAAGCATTCCATGAATATTTTTTTGTTTCATACTTTATTTCTTGTACTATTTTAAATCAGAAGTTTATTACTTTAGAAATCCTGTACTGATTTTTTTTGTATTTGTTGTGGTTCAGGTAATAGTTTCTTTGGGAATAGAAAAATTAAGGCAGGTAATAAAACTATAAAGTTTATGGTAATAGAAAAGTATGGTATAAGGTTAGTTCAGTTAACTCATGACAAAATAGAGTTAGTTCGTAAGTGGCGCAATGACCCTAAGATTCAACAGTACATGGAGTATCGCCAAGAAATTACAGTAGAAATGCAAGAAGCTTGGTTTCAGAAAATAAGCTCCAGCGGGAAAGACTTTTTCTTCATAATGGAATTTGAAGGTGAAGAAGTTGGTCTTATAAATGTTAAAAATGTAGATTTTGAAAAGAAAGAAGGCGAGCCAGGTATTTTTATTTGGGATGATGATTTTTTGAATTGTGGTGCATCTGTTAGGGCAAGCCTTGCAAGAAATGACTTTGCGTGGGAAACTCTTAAGTTAGAAAGATTGGTGAGTCATGTACTTTCTGATAATAAGAGAGCCATAAGGTATAATAAACTGCAAGGTTTTGTTCTTGCTCCTGACCAAGAAAGCGTATATAATCAGAAATATATTCTTGAAAAATCAAATGCGATCAAAGTAAAAGAAAAATTAATCAAAATATTGAAGTTATAAAAAAGGTTAAGCATATAGACTTTAGATTTGCGAAAACAAACAAGAAAATATAAAAGCTAGTTTTAGCGTCTTAGAATCTAAGGGTGTTCTTTATTTATTTGTTGATCTGTTCAGTTCAGACTCAATTATGTTGAAATGCTGACATTCAAGGGAGTGTGAACAAGATATTGTAGTTATCACATTAAGGTGTATCTCTTTATTTAATGCAGAATATGCAAATATTCTTACTACTATATTTTAATTAGTTTTCTGTTTGATGCAAATAATATCATTACAATTTAACATCTTCTAAATACTATGGACGTACAAGAGTTTATTGAAAAGTTTGCTGATGCTATTGATATAGAATCAAATGAGTTGACAGCAGAAACAGAATTTCGTTCTTTAAATGAGTGGGATTCTGTAGCTTACATATCTGTTATTGCAATGATGGATGAGGAGTATGATATCCAAATCGAGATGTCTGTTTTCAAGACGTTGAAGACTTTGGGAGCTATTGCTGAGTACATTGATTCCATCGAGAGAAATAAGTAATATACAATATGGCTTTTATGAAATTTAATGGTATCGGAATTACAGCTATGGCTGGTGCCGTACCAAAAAAAATTATCAAAAACCTTGAATACACGGATTTTTTTCCTATTGATCAGGTAAAAGAAGTAGTAGAAAAGGTAGGAGTATATGAGCGTAGATTTGCAGATGAAAAAACATGTTCTTCAGATCTTTGTTTTGCAGCAGCTCAGAAGCTTATTATCGATAATAATATTAATCGTGATGAAATAGATCTATTGGTGTTTGTAAGCCAGACGCAAGATTATCGAATGCCAGCAACTTCTATTACACTTCAGCATCGTTTGGGATTGAAACAGAGTTGCATTGCATTCGATGTGAATCTTGGATGCTCAGCATTTATTTATGGTATGAGCGTGGTTTATAGTATGATGCAAACGGGTAATCTTCGAAAGGCTCTTATTCTTGATGGTGAGACTAGGAGTAAAGTGTATGGACCAAGAGATCGTCGAAGTGCTTTCATCTTTGGAGATGGTGGTGTTGCTGCACTTGTTGAGCGAAGTGATAAGTTTGGTGATACAACGCTATCCTTGAACTCGGATGGTTCACGTGCTGATCTAATTATGATAAAAGCAGGTGGCTATCGTCATATGTCAACTCCTGAGACTTTAAAGGAACGTGTGGTTGACGAGTATGGCAATATGCGTTCTGACGAGCAAGGTTATATGAAGGGTGGTGACGTGTTTAACTTCGTGATTCGTGAGATTCCTCAAGACATCAAGAAGACTATTGCTGAGTCAGGAAAGACCATACAAGATATTGATTATTTTTGTTTTCATCAAGCTAATAACTTCATAAATAGTTATATAGCAAAAAAGATGAGACTAGATTTGGAGAAGATACCTCACACCATTGAGAAATTCGGTAACACCTCTTCTGTTTCTGTGCCACTGACTATAATATCGGAACTTAAAGGCAAGATGGAGGGTAAGAAGACTCTTATGATGAGTGCTTTTGGTGTAGGTATGACATGGGCAACAGGCATTGTTTCTTTTGTAGATACTAAGATTTCAGATATTGTAGAGGTAGAGCAAGGGTTGCCATGTGATGAGTCGTTAAAAAGGGAGTATACTCCAATTGAGGGTGTATCAGAAGAATCGTCAATGCATCCAGTAAAGGATTAATGTAATGAAGTTAAAAATTAATTTAGAAAACTTTGGCTTTTAAGATATTGAACATAAGCATTGTATGTATAATCCATTTAGTTTAGATAATAAAGTATTCATCGTTACTGGAGCATCTTCGGGTATTGGTGCACAATGCGCAATAGATTGTTCAAAGATGGGTGCAAAGGTGGTGTTAGTGGCTCGTAACGAAGAACGATTGCAACAGACAATGGATCAAATGGATGGTGAGGGACATTTGATAAAGCCTTTCGATCTAAATAATCTCGACGGTATAAAATCATTTGTTGCTTCTATAGTTTCCGAAATAGGAAAGATAGATGGTTTTATTCATGCTGCAGGTATTGAAGTTACAAAGCCTGTAAAATTTCTTACTCCTGAAGATTACGAGATTGTCTATAGAACAAACGCGTTAGCAGGATTTGAATTTGTACGCCAGTTGAGTAGTGTTAAGAACATGAACGATGGTGCATCAATAGTTTTGATTTCATCTGTTTCAGGAGTTATTGGTCGTGGATCTGTTGCAGCTTATGCCGCATCTAAGGGAGCTTTAATTAGTGCATCTAGAACTATGTCTATTGAACTTGCAAAACGCAAAATAAGGGTTAATTGTGTTTCTCCAGGTACTATACTTACACCGATGATGCAAAATGTTCTTGAATCAATGGATGACGAATCACGAGCAAAACGAGTGGATGGTTTTTTGCTTGGTTTAGGAGAAACTACTGACATTTCAAATGCTTGTATATATTTGTTAAGTGATGCATCCAGATGGGTTACAGGTCAAAATTTGATTATTGATGGAGGGTATACAGCAAGATGATCAATTTTATAAAATTAAGATATTATATCCTAAGTCATAAAATTACAAAGATAACGATAAATAATAAAATATAATATTATGGCATTTATTCCATTTAATAAGCCGTTTCTAACAGGTAAAGAAACACATTACATGTATCAGGCAGTGTTTACAGGTAAATTGTCTGGAAATGGTTTCTTTACAAAAAAGTGTCAGAACTTTTTCTCAGAGAAGTATGGTTTCAAAAAGTGTCTGCTTACTACTTCGGGAACAGATGCACTTGAGATGTGTGCAATGCTCTGCGATTTGAAGCCAGGTGATGAAGTTATAGTTCCATCATATACTTTTGTATCGACTGCATTGGCTTTTCTAAGAGAAGGAGCAAAGGTTGTGTTTGCTGATTCAATGGACAGGAATCCTAATCTTGACGCTGAGAAAGTTGAGTCATTGATTACTCCCAAAACAAGAGTAATTGCACCTGTTCACTATGCCGGTGTGGCTTGTGATATGGATGTGATTATGTCTTTGGCAGAGAAATATAACTTAATTGTGGTAGAGGATGCGGCTCAAGCTGTTGATTCATATTACAAAGGCAAGCCTCTTGGTGGAGTTGGTCATCTTGGAGCTTTCTCTTTCCATGAAACTAAAAATATTACTGCTGGAGGAGAGGGAGGTCTTTTGGCAATAAATGATGAGCGTTTTATTCGTCGTTCCGAGATTTTGTGGGAGAAAGGTACTAATCGTGCGGAATTTTTCAGAGGAGCGGTTAACAAGTATGGTTGGGTAGATATGGGTTCTTCATTCCTGCCAGCAGAAATCAATGCCGCATTCCTTTGGGCTCAATTGGAGAATTTGGAAGAAATTCAGAGAAAAAGAATAGAACTTTGGAACCAGTACAATTCAGGGCTTTCTTCTATTGCTGCGAAAGGATTTGTTCGCCTTCCAGAAGTACCTGACTATGCTACGAACAATGGTCATATGTTCTATATAGTTTGCAGGAATTTGGACGAGCGTTCTTCTCTAATAAAGTATTTGAAGGAGCATGAGATAACAGCGCCGTTCCATTATTTGTCTTTGCATAAGAGTGAGTTTTATGTTAATCATAGTGAAGTAGTTCCAGAGCTTCCTATTTGCGATATGTATGCGGACTGCTTGGTTCGTCTTCCAATGTATTATGAATTGGAGATTGACCAGGTTGATTCTATTTGCAAGCTGATTACAGAATTTTTCTTGAACAAGTAGTAATAGTGGACAAACCCTCTGTATTGATAATATCTTCCGCTGATCCTTTCGTAGGTCCAGGAGTCTTGGCTTTAGATATGTACAAAGCATTTCTGCAGCAACATTTTGATTGTGATTTGCTTACAAAATACGAAGTTACAGATCATCCTGAGATATTATATGTAGAGAAAAGGCCAGAAACTTCATTTTTTGCCAGAATAAAAAGGAAGCTTCACTATTATAAAGAAAAGATTTCGCCAACAGAGAAGCCCGGTCCATATTATTTCTTTTACAAGAAAGAAGAGAATCCGCCTGTTTCAGTGGAAAAGGTTTTGAAAACTGTTAAAAAGAAGTACGATGTAGTGTTACTTATTTTTTGGCAAGGTTTGTTAAGTTTCAAAACAGTATTGAAGTTGTACGAACAACAGAATTCTTTGTTCATATTTAAGAATATAGATTATTCCACTATGTCTGGAGGGTGTCATTTTGTAGGTTCTTGTGAGCGCTTTAAAATTGGATGTGGAGCATGTCCCGTTTGGAATTCTTCAGATGAAAATGACTTTACAGCTAGTAATGTAAAATATCGCGAGTCTGTATATAAGCGAGTAAAACCTGTAATTACAGGCAATTATTACATGCAGCAGTATTATCGTCAGTCCTATTTACTAAAAAATATGCAGTATGCATTGACCTTTCCTATTATAGACACTGACAAATTTACGATATTTGATTCGGTAGATATTCGGTTGCAGTCTTCTATCCCTACAGATGCGTTTGTGATATCGTTTGCTTCCCAGTCCCTAAATGATGAGCGTAAGGGCATGAAGTATATATTCGAGGCGTTAAGTTTGTTTCGAAATATGATATCGGAAGACGAAGCCAATAGAGTTTTCGTCATAACTGCTGGAAATAGTAATAATATAGAAGACAAAATACCATTTGCGGCAAAGCATTTTGGTTATGTGCCACATGATTTCTTGCCAAAATTTTATAATATTTCAGATGTTTTCTTGTGTTCATCTGTAAATGATGCAGGCCCTATGATGGTTAACCAATCAATATGTTGCGGAACTCCTGTTGTTGGTTTCGAAATGGGTGCGTGCCTTCAGATTGTCAAGGATTGTGGAACAGGCTATTGTGCCAAGTTGAAAGATGCACAAGATCTTGCCAAAGGAATAAAGGAAATGTATAATCTTTCTGATGAAGAGCGTGCTGCAATCAAGGAAAGATGTAGAACATTAGGAGTTGAAAAACATTCATATAAGGCTCAAACCGACTTTGTGTTAGAGTTGTATAACAAATATAAAACTTGATAGTTGTTTTTTCAATGATAAGCAAAATCTTGTTTATAAAGCAACGTGTAAACTGGTATTTTTGGAAAGTTTACAGTTTGATTATTGGATTTTTTTTTAAAAAACTCGATGGTGTCATAATTTCTCCTAAACAGTTGGTTGGAATTGATTGTATTTCGATAGAGCAAGGAACACAAATAGAAAGGAATGTCATTTTGACTGCTTGGAAAGGATATTTAGACCAAAAATTTTCGCCTCAAATTTCAATAGGAGAGAATACCCATATAGGAGAGAATACCCATATTACGGCTTGTGAATCCATTACGATAGGTAATGGTGTTTTAACAGGTCGATATGTATATATTAGTGATAATTCTCATGGAAATTGTTCGTTAGATCAATCTAAAATTTCTCCGTTGGATAGGCCTCTTCATATTAAAGGACCTGTTGTGATTGAAGACAATGTGTGGATTGGGGAAAGGGTATGTATTTTGTCAGGAGTACGAATTGGAAGGGGGGCAGTTATCGCTGCAAATGCAGTTGTTACCAAAGATGTCCCTTCTAATACTGTTGTTGGAGGTGTGCCGGCAAAAGTAATAAAAATGATGTCATAAAGAAAATGAAATTTATTATATCTTAATAGAAAAGTTAATCAAAATGTCAAAAAGAGATGTGACAATAGATATGTGTAAAGGACTGGGTATGTTATTTGTGGTGCTCGGACATTTACCATTTTTGTTTGGTAGCATAATTTATTCATTCCATATGGGATACTTTTTTATTCTATCTGGTTGGTGTTTTTCAAACAAACATTTGCATAATGGTCTAGGGTATGTTTATAGTCGCTTTTTTCGTTTATTTGTTCCGTTCTTAATAATGAAAGGTTTGTCTTTTGTTTCTCAATTTATAGAAGGTGGTAATGAAATATTCGAGAAGTATCATCTGATAGGGACAGCTTGGTTTTTATCCGCATTATTTGGGGTATGTCTAGTTAGTTGGTTTGTAATTAAACTTTCGATGAAATTCAATATTAGTTTGTTCTATCCCCCTTTGCTTTTTTTTGGTTTGGCATTTATGTTTGATACATTGTCTTTTTTTAATTTACCGATATTATTCCGCCTTTCAACATGGTGCTATTTTATTTTTTATTTTTTATTTGGATATTATTTGAAAAACGCTTGTCCATATATTCTTTTGTATAAACAATTTGATACAATAAAATATATTTTATTGTCAAGTGGGACATTGGTTTTGATTTTAGCAAAAAGATTTATACCTGTTACAATTGATTCTTGTACTAGTATTTCTTTTGTCCCTTATTCAATAACGACAATTATTGGTAGTTACATTACACTTTCTTTTGTTTTATACTTAAAGGAAAAAGATATTTTATGTAACTTCTTATCGTTTGTAGGTCGTAACAATATGAGTATTTTGTTGTTTCAATGGCCATGTATATCATTAATTGAGTATTTAATTCTTGAAGGGCATGTCAGCTTGTCAAATCCCACATTGATTTTTATTGCAAAATTTATTTCTGCTATTTCTATACCTGTATTTTTCAGTTATTTATATGGCATATTGAAGGATAGAGTATTAAAAAAGTTTGCAAATAATTGTTAATTTAATCAAAGAAAAAAATTGTAATATCATGAAATCAAAAATAATAGCAATGTATTTGCCTCAATTTCATTGTATACCGGAAAATGATGAGTTTTGGGGTAAAGGTTTTACTGATTGGGTTTCTGTAAAAAAAGCGAAACCTCTTTTTGAAGGTCATAAACAACCTCGTGAACCTTTAGATGATAATTATTATGATTTGTCAATAGAGGCAAACATAGAATGGCAAGCAAAAATCGCTAGAGAGCATGGTGTATATGGTTTTGGTGTTTATCATTATTGGTTTAATAATGAAAAGAATTTATTGACAAAACCAGCAGAAATCATGCGAGATAGTTCTACGTTGGCCATGAAATATTTTTACGTATGGGATAATTGTTCTTGGATTCGTAGTTGGAGTAATGTAGAAGGAAATGATTGGGCTCCATTAGCAGACGGCAAAGGTGCTGAAAAGCGAAAAGGTCCGCAGGTGTTGATTCAGAATATTTTAGGGACAGAACCCGATTGGGAAAACCATTATAATTACTTAAGGGAGCATTTTCATTCATCTAATTATGAAAAAATCGGTAACAAACCTGTTTTTTCTATAATTTTTTACACTCCTGAGGTTGCTAAGATGTGTGCGTATTGGGAAGTTCTGGCAAAAAAGGATGGCTTTGACGGTATAGTGTTTATTTTCCAAAAAAATAAGGATGTGCCATCACAATATTTTCAATACACATATGAGCCCCATGCTTCAGCATGGTTATTCCCTCCTTTATATGTAAGAGCATATAGAAAGATTTGTAGAAAAATGGGCATTAAGATTAAGGAGAAAAATGTTACTATATTCGACTATGATAAAGTATGGCAGAAACTGCTAGATAATGCTAAGCAAAATAAAGATAGTAATGTCTTTTTAGGAGGTTTTGTGTCTTATGACGATTCGCCTAGAAGGGGAGATATTCGATCTAAATTATTCGTAGGAATGACGCCTACAAAATTCCAGAATTATTTGTCTGAATTACTCGAGATTTCTACTAATCAAGGTAAAGAGTATTTATTTCTAACCGCATGGAATGAATGGGGAGAAGGAGCATATTTAGAGCCAGACAAGGATACTGGAATGGAATATTTAGATGCATTAAAAAAAGCAACTTTATAATTGAGAAAAAGATGATACCGAAAATAATTCATTTTTGCTGGCTCAGCAATGACCCTATTCCAGAAAAGCTACAAAGATGTATGGACTCATGGAAAAAACATCTTTCCGATTATGAATTTATGCTATGGAACTTTGACAGATTTCCTCAAGGTAAGAGTAAGTGGGTTGATGATGCGTTTAACAATAAAAAATATGCATTCGCAGCGGACTATATAAGGATGTATGCTCTATATAATTATGGAGGCATCTATTTGGACATGGATGTTGAAGTATTAAAATCATTTGATGATTTTCTTGGCTTAAGAACTATGATATGTTATGAAAATCATAAGGAGTTATCTAATTTAGAAGTTGCTGCATTTGGTGTTGAACTTAATTCTAAATGGGTTGAAGATTGTTTGAAGTATTATGACTCCAGAGAATTTGTTAATGAAGATGGCTCTTTTAATACAAAGGTTTTGCCAGTTATTGTGGCAGAACAATTAAAAAATGCAGGATATAGAACTAAGTTGGTAAAAAGCATAAGTGAAGCAAAGGAAATAGAGAAGAGTAATACGATACCAGTTTTCGATTTTGTATATTTTAGCCCAAAGTGTTACGAAACAGGAGAGATGAGTGTTGCGTCTTCTACATATTCTATACATCATTTTGCGGGTTCTTGGTTGCCAAAGCAAGAATTAATGATAGGTAATATCCGCTCTTGGGCTGTCAAAAAGATTCCTTGGGCTGTTTCCCTTTTTAAAAGGTTAAAGTCTTTGTTTAAATTATAGGATTAATGCTTGTATACATAATTCTATTTTTGTTTTTACTTCTGATAATATTTCCTGATATGCCTCAAAGGAACACATTGTTAGTATGCAGTGTTGTTTTTATGTTTTTGATAGGTATGTTCAGGTCGATGTCTGTAGGAACAGATAATTTGATATATTCTGAAACATTTTATACAACAACTTGGGAATCAATTTTTAATAAATCAGATGGTATAGGTGAAACAGATTTTGAAATAGGTTATTCTGTTTGGATTGTATTATTCCGGAATTTTATATGTGATGAATATATTGCATTTATGTCCGTATCCTTTTTTATAACAATGAGTTTGTTTTTAAGCGCAGTAAAAAGGAGCAAAGAATTGTATTTATCACTATTTTTGTTTTATGCGTTATCGTTCTATTTTTTGTCATTTAACATCATGAGACAAATGATGGGGTGTGCGTTAATTTTATCATTGTTGCCGTTTTTTGTTAGGAAACAAATAGGTGTAGTAGCATATAGTATTTGGATATTTTTGATTTCTTTTGGTTTTCATAAGTCTCTAATAGTTTTTTTTCTAGTTATTTTGATTGTCCAAACTCCAATAGTTGATTATTTAGTTCGAAAAAAAACTCTGATTTCAATTGCTGTTTTCAGTATTTTTGTTTTGGCAGGAGTATCCTCATTACAAGATATAATCACTTCAATAAGGGAATTTTTCATATTGATGGGCAATGAAAGATATGCCGAATATTTGTCGCCTGATAATCTTGGAGAGTCAAGTGTGTCATTTTTTTCATCTTTTATTAAGCTTGGCTTTTTGATTTTTTTGATAGTTATTTCACCGATTAATATACTAAAATCCTTTTCTTTTATTGGATTGTATTTAAGTGTATGTATATCAAACATTTTAGGTTCTATATCTGTTTTGTTTACTAGAATATCTACAAATTTGGAAATAATGTTTATTTTTTTTATTCCTTTTTTATATGTTACATTGGAGCAAAATAAGGAAAAAAAAATGCTGATAATGGTAACAATCGGGTATAGTACGACATTTTTTCTTAACTATCTATTAAAAGGATATGCTGGAGTTGTCCCGTATAATACATTTTTATTGGACTTTTGACTATTACTTTAATAATGCTAGTATCAATACTTGTTCCTATTTATGGTGTAGAAAAATATATTGAACAATGTGCAACCACATTGTTTGAGCAAGATTACAAAGACATTGAATATGTTTTTGTTAACGATTGTACAAGAGACCGTAGTATTAACATTTTGCTTGAAGTTTTGGGTCGTTACCCCGAAAGAAAACATTTTGTAAAGATAATTAACCACGAGTATAATAAAGGTTTGGCTTCTGCTAGAAATACTGCAATAGCAAACTCGTGTGGGGATTATGTGTTTGTTGTGGATAGTGATGATTGGATAGATACAAGTACAATAGCCAAAGTTGTAAAAATTGCATCAGAGGAAGAGTCCGATATCGTGAATGTGGGAATTGATGTACACTATCCAAATAAAAAAATATCCAAAGTAGATTCTTTTAATTCCAAGGAAGATAATTTATTTTCAATACTTGACAAGTCTATTTATTGTAATATTTGGGGACGTCTGATTAAAAGATCTTTGTTTGTAGATAATAGAATAAAATGTATTGACGGAGCCAATATGGGTGAAGATTTTTGTCAAATCACGAAATTAATGTATTTTGCCAATAAAGTATCTTATGTCAAAGAACCTTTATATAACTATAACTGTTTGAACGCGGGTGGTTATACCTTAAATTACTCATATAATCATACAATTCAAGTATGGAACAACTATGATGATGTATATAGTTTCTTTAGAGATAAGGGTAGTGTATATAAAGAAAAGTTAGATTTAGGCTTTTTACGTTTAGTTTGTGATCACCTTAGAATATCCAAAGACAGTAAAGACGGAGAGAAGATATTCGTAGAAGAAAAGGGGAAGTTGACAAGTCAAAAGAAACTCTTAAAATATAAAATGAAATTTACTGATAGAATGTTAATTAATCTTTCTAGCAGCAGAATAATGGTTAATGTATATCTATCGGTTTTGTCATTTCTCAAAACGTGTTTAAAGAAATGAATAGATTTCAGGAAGATCTTTTTAGGAGAACAGGTGGTAGTGTATCTTTGTTCTCATTGTTAAAAGAATTGTTTATACCGCAGTATAAGATTGTTTTTCTTAAAAGATTGTGTGAGTTTTTCTATGAAAAAGTGAAAATATTATATCCGATTGTCTATTTTGTGTATAGACAATTTAAGATAAGATATGGTTGCGATATTCCTGCTAGAGTAAATATCGGAAAAGGGTTGAAAATAGGTCATATAGGAGGTATAGTAATAAATCCGTATGCACGAATTGGAGATAATGTAGATATCTTAAATGGTGTCCTGATTGGAGAAAGTTATAGAGGAAAAAAGAAGGGGTATCCCGTTATAGGAAATAACGTATGGATAGGAGCAAATGCTGTTATTGTGGGCAATATAACTATTGGGGACGACGTTTTGATTGCTCCTAACACCCTAGTTTCAGAATCTGTTCCTTCTCATTCTCTGGTTTCTGGAAATCCTATGATAGTTACGTCAAGAGAAGAAGCAACGTATGCTTTTATAATTAACAAAGTATAATAATGCCTTCGTTATGAGTCAACCTTGGGTGTCTATATGTATTCCATGTTTAGGAAGAAAAGAACAGCTCCGGAATACAATATCAAGCATATATGATAATTTGAATTCGATTTCATTATCTGAATTCGAGATCGTTATTTCGGAAAATGATAGTTCTAGGCAGCTTGAGTCATTGGTGCATGAATTTGATTATCCAAATCTAAAATATTTTAATACAGCTTGTGAAGGTTTTTTGAATTCTTTTTACGTGTTAACTTATGCGAGCGGAAAGTTCTTGTTGCTTCATAACAGTCAGGAACTATTTCGCAATAATGCTTTGAAGTTGTTGATCGATCTTGTTAAAGGGAATGAGAAAAGTAGGCCTTTAATAGCTTTTACTAGTGGTTTTTTGCTTAATGGTAAAACTAGGCATTATAGTGACTATAACAAATTTATGCAAGATTTGTCATATTGGTCGTCCTGGAGTAATTCATTCTCTATTTGGAAAGATGATTTTGATATTGTAAAAAATAATGTGAATTTAAATTATCTTTTCCCTCACACATCTATTTTTGTGACACAATGTGAAAAGAAGAAATTCTTAATAGTTGATGAAATTTTGTTTAGCACGCAATTTGTTCCCCATAGGGGTGGTCATAATAAGTTTCACGCATTTTCTGTTGAGTATCCTTCAGTATTAGATATTGTTAAAAAAAATGGTTATTTGTCAGAAAGTGTGTATAATAAAATATTAAACTCAATTTTTTATGAATTCCTGCCATCCTTATATTTTAATGTAAAAATATGTGGAATGGAGAAATTCGAATCAGCGGGTTTTAAGGAAGATTTAAAAATATATTTTAAGGATAGAAGTTATTATTCTATCGTTATGATGAGTATGATATCTCCCGTAAAAAAAGTGTATAACAAAGTAAAGAGGCATTTTCTTTAGAATATGAAGATAGCATTTGTTTCAACTCGCGGTATCCCCAATAACTATGGTGGATTCGAGCAGTTTGCCGAACATATTAGTGTGGGATTAGCACAAAGAGGTCATGAAGTGGTCGTTTATTCTCCTCATTTTCATCCATATCAAAAAGAAGAATATAATGGTGTCAGAATTAAACATGTTTATTCTCCGGAACAATGGATCGGGTCAAGCATAGGATCTTTCTTTTATGATTTCAAGTGTTTGAAGGATGCCTTAAAAAATGAAAAATTTGATATAATATACGAAGCCGGATATACTTCCATTATTCCTGCATATATATGGTTCAATGTAAAAGATTTGAAAGATGTCATTGTAACCACCAATATGGACGGATTGGAGTATAAACGAACAAAATTTAATCCTCTGGTTCAGAAGTTTGTCTTTTGGGAGGAAAAAATGGCAGTCAAGCATTCTCATTATCTTGTCGCAGACAATATGGGAATAAGTGACTATTATAAAGAAAAGTACGGAACACCGTCAAAATACTTGGCGTATGGTGCTGATATTCATAATGACTATGATTCCAGCCTATTAGATGAATACGGCCTTGTAGAGAATGGCTATTACCTGATTGTTGCCAGAATCGAGCCTGAGAACAATATAGAAATGGCCATACAGGGTTATTTAAATTCAAAAGAAAATGGTCGTCGTCCTTTGATAATCGTAGGAAAAACAAATACAGCCTTTGCGAAAAAATTGATTTCAAAGTACGAAAAAGAGAAATCTGTAAAGTTTCTGGGTGGAATATATGACTTTAAAAAGATCAATTCAATCAGAAAGTATTCCTTTGCCTATTTCCATGGTCATTCGGTAGGAGGAACAAACCCGTCTTTGCTTGAAGCAATGGCTAGTGAGGTTATGATGCTTGCGCATGACAACATATTCAACAGGGCTGTGTTGAAGGAGGGCGCTTGTTTCTATGACTCTGCAAATAAAGTTACCAATTTATTGAATGGCATTGACAAGACAGTAGAGGACAATAAAACACGATTAGTTGAATATAATCTGGAAAATATCAAGACAAACTATTCATGGAGTCATTTGGTTGACCAATACGAAGAGTATTTCAAATGGTTGCTTGAAGACAAAGGCAAACACAGGTTGCAAAATTTAAAATCAAAAGAATAAAACTATAATTATATATTCATGCCGAAAAAGAAACTTCTTCATATAGTAGAAGCATTTGCTGGTGGCGTTCTATATTATTTCAAAGATTTGACTAGAAATCAGATCGAGAACTACGACATTACAATTCTATGGGGAAAGCGCCCATTGACTCCAGATAATGTAGAGGAACTTTTTGATCCCCGTATAAAAATGATTTGTATGGAGGATTTTGACGGTCCATACAAAACGGTCTTTAATCTAAAGAACTATTATCAGGTAAGGAAGTATTACAACGAGATTAAGCCGGATATTGTTCATTTGCATTCTTCAGCGGCCGGTTTCGTATGTAGATGGGCTTTGCCTTGTGGCAAGGTGCCTACATTCTATACTCCTCATGGATTTTCTTTCCTTCCAGGTAGTGGAAGCAAGCTGAAGCGTTCCTTTTATCATGCCGTAGAGTGGATTTCTGCGAAGCGTCCTGCAAAGATTATTGCTTGCAGCAAGGGTGAGTATGAAGAGGCTCTGAAGCTGACTGACAATTGCACTTACGTAAGCAATGGTGTACCTTACGACAGCCTTGCGCCCTACAGGAAGGCTGAATATAAGCTTAATGAGCCAATAATCGTCTGCACGGTAGGCCGAATAATGACTCAGAAGCATCCGGCATTGTTCAACAGAATTGCTGAGCTTCTGCCCGACATCAAGTTTATCTGGATCGGAGACGGAGAGTTGCGACATCTGTTGACTTCTCCGAACATAGACATTATGGGTTGGGTGAACAGGGAGCAGTCTATCGAACTTACTTGTAAAGCCGATTTCTTCATTCTTCCTTCTCTATGGGAAGGTCTTCCTATCTCTCTTCTTGAGTCTATGGCTCTAGGAAAAGTATGCTTTGTCAGCGATATTATTGGCAACAGAGACGTGATCAGAGACAAAGAGAACGGTCGTATATGTACAACAGCAGAGCAGTTTGCCGATGCCATTAAGGAAGCCATTGCAAATCCTTCGGAGTGCCAGAAGATGATAGATTGTGCCGCTAAGGACATAAAGGAACAGTACAATGCTTCGTGCATGGCTGACAAGTATTCTAAAATCTATAACGGAGAAATTTAGCGATGAACATAGGAGACAAACTTCCAGAAATACTTGGCAAGGACCAGAACGGGAATGAAATATCATTGGCTTCCCTAAAGGGGAAGAAATGGGTTATCTATGCGTATCCCAAGGACAATACTCCCGGCTGTACTGCCGAGGCATGTTCGTTGAGAGACCATAAGGCTGAGCTTGAGTCCAAAGGATATGGCATTATCGGAATCAGCAAGGACTCTGCAGCGTCTCATATCAAGTTTATTGAGAAGCAGGAATTGAGTTTCCCATTGATTTCAGACACAGACACGACTCTGCTTCAGGCTCTTGGAGCATGGGGTGAGAAGAAGATGTGTGGAAAGACTTCAATAGGCACTTTGCGTACAACATTTCTTGTCAACGAGGATGGCGTGATTGAGCATATCTTTACACCAAAGCAGATAAAGACTAAGGAGCACGCAGAGCAAATTCTAGAAATACTGAAATAACTATGTCGCAGATAATTCGTAGTAAAGCACCGTTGAGGCTGGGTCTTGCTGGTGGTGGAAGTGATGTTTCCCCATATAGCGACACCTATGGCGGTTTTGTGCTCAATGCGACAATAAACCTCTACGCATACTGTACAGTAGAGGTCACTGACTGCAACAGGATTGAGATCAATGCTTATGACGCAGACTGCTTCAAATCCTATTCGTCAGCAAGTTCGTTGGAAATAGACGGAGAGGCAAGCCTTATCAAGGGAGTCTATAACAGAGTTGTGAAGGATTTTGGCCTAGAGCCATTGTCGTTCAAGATAACTACCTATAATGACGCTCCGGCAGGTTCCGGTCTTGGTACTTCTTCGACTATGGTCGTGGCCATATTGAAGTGTTTCGTCGAGTGGCTAGGTCTTCCTTTGGGAGATTATGAGGTTTCCAGATTGGCTTACGAGATAGAAAGAAAAGATCTCGGTTTGAGCGGAGGCAAGCAGGACCAGTATGCCGCTGCATTCGGTGGATTCAATTTCATGGAGTTCCTTACAAACGATATGGTTATCGTAAACCCGTTGAAGATCAAGCGCTGGATAGTTGATGAGCTTGAAGCCTCTATGCTTCTATATTTCACAGGTCGGAGCCGTTCGTCTGC
>JAZUHH010000034.1:0-31396 GCA_045641625.1 Paludibacteraceae bacterium | reverse complement strand
TATATAAATAAATTATTACTATGTAAATATCTACTTATTTTAGATTATTTTTTCTTTATATAAATTATATTTCTATTCGATTTGATTATATTATTTCATTCAAATATTTACTTGATGAACATTTTAAAATAGATTTTCGATAAATAAATTATAATTTTATAAAAATTTCTTAAAATTATTTTGTCACTAAATGATTATTTACTATCTTTGCAAGCACAAACGGGAAGATGAGTGTCGGGCAGATAGAAATATCATTATCACTCATTGCCGGAACTGTCGCTTACTTCATGATATAGCGAGAATTACGAGAAAGGTTCAAACCCTTCTCAAAATGAGGAACTTATTATTTTCACAACTTTTACATGGAAAGGTAAAGCGGACCTTAAAAGGTCTGGCAATGGCGAGCCATTAGTTGTATCACTTATCACTTTTTTCGATTGTGTATATCTTCGTGAGAAGACAACACAATTTTTTTTGCCAAAACGATTAAGCACAAGATGAATCTTTTTCAGATCAGCAAACTCTATGCTGCAAATAACGAAGAACACGCCAGACTTTCGGAGGAAATACTCTCCAAAGTCAAGGATTCTGTGCTTGCTCAAACACTTTACCCCTACACATTAAAGCTTACCGAGGTTCTTTCCTGCGAAAAGGATAGCCTGCTCGCAAGCAGACAAAGCCTTCATACTGAACGAATAAAGGATTTATACAGACAACAGGCTCTGTACCGAACTGTTATAAAAAAAAGTGTGACTTTCTTCATCAAAACAGGTAACGAGGAACAATCCAAACAGGCAACTAAAGTAATGAAGATCTACGACGAATGCGGACTTAACACACTGGCCCTAAAAATGAACGAGATGAACGAGGCAGTCAACAAGTTCGTAAAGTTAAGCGAAAGCAAAGACATCTGCCAGATCGTGGACTCATTTGGCGTACGAGACAAAATAAACGAACTGAAGCGCATGAACGCCGAGGCTGTATCTCTGCTAGAAAAACGAGAGATAGAGCGCAAAATGAGCAAGAAATGCAATGCAGAGCCACTTCGCAAAGCGACAGACAACATCATATCGCTAATAGACGCAAAGCTCCAAACCTTACGCTTCGAGCAAGGTTCGGAAGATATGGAAAAAACAATCAGGGAGATTCAGGAAATACTTAACTAGTAGGCTACCTTGTACCTAACCTTCTTGCTCAGTTTACTCTCCTGCTTAAATCGGTTTACCGAAGAAATCTGGAGTGAATAATCTCCTGGCAACAAGTCAAAGTCAGACAGACATATCTCGGTGTCTGGAGTGATTTTCAGTATGCTGCTTGGCTTAGCATCGTCACCGCCATCAATTCCCTTGAACAGATAGACAACATAATAGGACACTCCATGTCCACCTTTTTTTTCTACAGGCATCCATCTTAGAATCTGCTTGCCATTCTCAGCAATGACACGAATATTCTTAGGAGAAGTCGAAGGAGATGATTGCGGAGCTGAGACAACAGGAGTTAGCGCAGGATACATGAAATGCATGTTCCTAAGACTGTCAGCTATTCCCTGGGTGTTAGACTTCAAATATTTCGCACTGTAGAATATATATCCGTCAATCTCGGGATTACTTTGTGAATAAGTTATCTGGCGAGACACTTCGTTAGGCTTCTTCCATGCCGGATCATTCTTTACAGCAAGACCTGAAGCGTAAAGGCCAACATACAGGTTTCGTCCATAAGTGTATTTGCTCCACCACTCCGAAAGCATCTTGAAATCGACGTTAGGCTTTCCTATCTCCCAATAAAGCTGAGGTGCAGAATAGTCAAGCCAACCTTTCTCAAGCCAAGTCAGCACGTCAGCGGAAAGCTCGTCATAATTGGTACAAGTTGTAACTGTGGCAGAACCTCTCAAATCATCAAAGTCATTGCGCCATATTCCAAACGGACTTACTCCGAACTGCACCCAAGGCTTGGCTGCGTGAATTGAATTGTACAAATGCTCCACAACTAGGTTCACATTGTCCCTTCTCCACGCCTTTCTGTCATAAATGCCTCTATTATGCTCTCGGAAAGTCTGCAAGTCGGGGAAGTCAGCACCTGCAACCTTGTAGGGATAGAAATAGTCATCCATATGTATGCCGTCTATATCATAGCGAAGCACAATATCCATGACAACGGTAGCAAGATAGTCCCTTGTCTCCTGGAGTCCCGGATTAAAATAAATCTTTCCCCCATACTTGACGAACATCTCTGGTCGCTGGAAATAGATATGATTTTTCGAAAGCTTGTCCTCGCTCTCACCATTAGTCACTCGATACGGGTTTATCCAGGCATGAGCCTCCATACACCTCGCATGGCACTCCTTTACAATCATCTGCAGAGGATCGTAGAATGGTGTAGGCTGTTTGCCCTGCTGTCCAGAGACATAGGAAGACCACGGCTCCAACTCCGACTCGTATAGAGCATCCGCACAAGGTCGCACCTGGAAAAAGACTGCGTTTATCCTGCATGCCGCAAGAGAGTCCAACATTTCTATAAGTTCCTTCTGCTGAGCCTCGCCATTTGTTCTGTTTATCGGCCAGTCTATGTTTGCCACAGTAGCTATCCATGCACCACGCATCTCCCTTTTCTTCACCAGATTGTCGGCGAAAAGTGAACTCAAAACAAATGATAGGACTAATATAGAAAATAAGCGTCTCATTACTTATATAGGTGATATTTTTTACTCAACTTGATAAAACTCTCTTCGTCTTTTCTCCACAAAGACAAGGCCTTGTCAATGTTTCCTTCCTGCAAAGCCTTGCGTACATCCGCATTGCCGCAGACATTGTCAATGGTCTTTATTGACTTCAGATTCCCAATAGTGAACAGGTCTTTGTCCGGATACATTTTCTGGAGTACAGCAATAACATGGAACTGCACCTCTGTCAGCCTTGCCTTGACCTTGTCTGTCACATACACCTGGACACCACCAACAACCTTGTTCGCATAGATTGCAGAGAACGGCTTATAGACAATAGGTCTGAACCTTATGCCTTCAAGCCTCAACGAGTTCATGTTCATCGCCAAGGAATCAGCATTTATCCAAGGTGCCGCAAAGGTCTGGAACGGCAACGTATATCCAACTCCTATGCTCAAAGCATTCAGTTCCCCGACAATGCCGGACAACGGGTAGAAATACGGAGAGTCAGAAGTAGGAATCGCAGGGGAAGTCAGTACCCATGGAAGACCTGTATTCTCGAAACTCATATCCCTTTTCCAGTTCTTCATCTCAACGACAGTAACCTTGCACTTGTGCTTGATGTGTCCTTCCTCGTTTAGCAGATTTGCAAGCTCTCCGCAAGTCAAGCCATAAATGTATGGGATGGCAAACTGGCTGATGAACGAGAAAAAGCCTTCGCTTACCAAAGGGCCCTCGACTCTGTTGCCTCCCAAGGGATTGGGTCTGTCAAGCACAACAACCTCCTTGCCATATTCTCCGCATGCGTCCATAACCTTTCCCATAGAGCTAATGAAAGTATATGAGCGCGAACCGATGTCCTGAATGTCATACACCATTACATCAATATCCTTCAGCATCTCAGCAGTAGGTCTTTTGGTTTTCCCGTACAGACTGCGAACAGGAAGACCTGTGCGAGTATCCTTTGAGGAAGACACCGTTCCTCCGGCATATACGTCGCCTCTGACTCCATGCTCGGGAGCGAACAATGCTACAAGGTTAACATTCTCCGACTCGTGAAGGATGTCAATGGTTGACTTCAGTTCCGCATCTACACCGGTTGCGTTCGTGAGCAACCCCACACGTTTGCCCTTCAGGATTTCGAAATTCTGTTCCCTCAAGACCTCAATTCCGGTATATACCCTTTCGTTTGAAGCTTCAGACTTTGCAGTCACAACATCCATTGCAACAAACACAAAGAAAAATATAGTAAAGAAAAACTTACTCCTCATTTGTCGAATATATAAAATCTATGCCACAATTCTTTGCAAAATCCTCGTCGCTCTTTGAATCCCCTATCATCACACAATCAGACTGTTGAACATCGGGATAGTCCCTCTGTATCTGGTGGAACATTCCTGGATTGGGCTTGCGATTGTAATCCTCGTCAGTCAGGGCTGTGCAATAGTAGATCCTTGTAATAAAGCCTCCCGCATTCTCGATCTCTTCGACCATCCTGCGATGAACCTCAATCAAAGCCTCCTCTGTCATTTTGCCCTTGGAAACTCCCCTTTGGTTAGTCACGACAAAAATGTACTTCAGTTGCTCCGACCATTTGGCAATGGTCTCTTTGACGCATGGCAGAAACTCGAATTCCTCCCACACCTTCACATAATCCTTATGTCTGAGCTTGTTTATTACCCCATCCCTGTCCAAAAGCAGTACGGAATGGGATCCGATATTTAGATCCTTCAAAAGCATGCCAATAAGTTCCTTGTTTGTTATGACCTATGCGGTCCGTTGAATTTGAACGCAAAAATACTCAAAAAAAGTAGAACACGCAAGCCTATGAAAGAGAAAACTGAAGAACAAGTACGATTGTATCAAGCATTTATATCCATAGACAAACAAAGGATTCCCGTTTGCACATAGGGCCACAAACAAAACCAAAATCAAAACCACAAACGAAGTAACGTCCAGCACACAAAACTTGAGGGAAAAGACAAACGCAGAAAAGGCTTCCAAAAAACTCGCACACGATTATTCGTTTGTCTTTTTCTTTGGCTGACTAACTGACACAATAAACACGAACATAAAAAGCTTCCTCGTATTGTCTGAAGCCGAAATTTCTTTTGGCATGACAAAGGCAAAACGTCTGGAGACAAAAAAGTACAAACTTGTCCACAAAACAAAATCCCGACAGCAAAAGCCGTCGGGACTTTTATCAAATATCTTGACAAGCAGACAACTACCCCTTCAACCTTTCAGCAAGAATATCAATATCCTTGATGCAGATAAGTTTCTTGTCATAGCCATTCTTCACGCACTCTATCATACTGAGCCCGATGTTCTCCATAGGATTAGCAAAATGGAAGAACTTTGCGACCTTGTACCACCTGTTTGACATCTTTATTGTCTTGGGGCTGTTTCTTTGCGCCTCCATAGGCTTCATTATTCCCATGCGATAGCTGTACGAGTCCTTGAAGTCCATAGCAAACAGCATCTTCTCTGTATCTCTTTTGACCTTTCCGGCACCTTCTCCGCTCACGAAAATATATGTCATATTCTGGCGGTCAGGCAGTATCTTTGCGAGATGCAAAGGAATGTCCTGACAAATTATGCGGAACTTGTCAAATGGGAAACCTCCTGTCATGCCCGCGCAGAACAGCACAGCGTCATATCCAGCCAAACGCTCATCTCCTGACTTCAGCTGCATCAGGTCGGGCAATATATATTCCTCCAACTTGGGATGGGTGATGCCACACGGGCGACGACTTATACTTAGCACATGCTCGACCTCGTTGCGCTCCAATGCTGTGAGAAGCACGCCCTCTCCCACATATCCCGTACAGCCTGTAATAATGAGTTTCATGGTTAATAATCTTTAATGTTTGTTATCAAGAGTTTGCTAACCGGACTACGAACAGTCCAAACAAAAACCCTTAACCTATAGAATTGAACCGACAGGTTAAGGGCTGATTGTGTGACCTCGATGGGATTCTAACCCATGATCTTCAGAACCGGAATCTGATATTCTATACAGCTGAACTACGAGGCCCATACTCAAATATGATGCGAAAATAGTCAAAATTCGGTAATTTTTCTAATTTTCATCCTAAGGAATGAATAAAAAGAGTAATTTTGCACAAGGAAACGATAATGAATCAATAATAACATGGCAAATTTTGAATTAACAGGTTCTATAATAGCCTTGGCTACCCCATTTCTTGAAAACGGAAAGGTAGATTATGCGGCATTCGACAGAATGTTGGATTTCTACGCATCCAACGGCACTGCCGGAGTAGTGGTTTGTGGTACATCGGGCGAAACTCCAACTCTTACAGAGGAGGAAGACGCCGAGATGTTTGCACACACAGTAAAGAAGGTTGCAGGTAGAATGAAGGTAATTGCTGGTACTGGTAGCAACTGCACAGCCGAGTGCATCAAATATACTGGTACTGCTAAGGCTGCGGGTGTTGATGCTGTTCTTGTTGTGGGACCTTACTATAATAAGCCATCACAAAAGGGAATGTACGAGCATTTTGCCGCTGTGGCGGAAGCAGTTGACGTTCCTATCATCATGTATAATGTTCCTGGTCGTACAGGATCAAAGATCAATGTGGAGACAACCCTTGCTCTTGCCGAGAAGTACCCTAACATAGTGGGAATCAAGGAGGCGAGTGGAAACATCGCAAGCATTGAGGCTCTTGTTGCCGGCAGAAAGCCCGGATTCAAGATATATTCGGGAGATGACGCAACTTCTATGGTTTCTAACCTTCTTGGTGCAGACGGATGTATCTCTGTTGCAGCGGGAGTTATTCCTGCAGACTTTGCAGCAATGATGAAGTACAGCTTGGAGGGCAACCTTGAAAAGGCTCTTGAGCTACACTACAAGTACAGAAACTTGTTCTCTCTGCTATTCATCGAGAGCAATCCAATTCCTGTGAAGGCAGCACTTGCTGAAATGGGAATGATCAAGGAGGTGTACAGACTTCCTCTATGCCCTATGGCTCCAGAGAACAAGGCTAAGCTTGTTGCAGAGATGAAGAACCTTGGAATCTTGAAATAAAGACTGGTTCCACAGACAATACAACAAAGGCGTACCGCAATGCGGCACGCCTTATTTATTTCTTATATCCTACTATCCTTGGTTACTTGAAAAGCAATGGGACAAACTGGCTCAAATAGTTTCTCCAGTTCTTCCAGATGTGTCCTCCCTCACTTTCGACGTATGTATAAGGGAACTTGTTGTCATCAAGGAACTTTCTCAACTTTTGGTTCTCTGCATAAAGGAAATCCTCTTTGCCGATAGCAATCCAATATAGAGCCGGGTTCTGGGCGAACTGCGCCTTTATCTTTGCCTCGCAGTTGTCATAGATATGAGAAGGTTGTCTTCCCTCGAATCTGGCTGAAGCAGAGAAAAGTCCGACATAATTGAAAAGTGAAGGATACTCCTTTGAAATCTGCATCGAATGGAAACCTCCCATGGACAATCCGGCAATAGCTCTGGACTGCTTCTTGGGGATGGTTCTGAATGCCTTGTCTACAAAAGAAACCACCTCTGGGAAAGCGTCCTCGAAAGATCCGTCTGTAGTCTTTGGCAGTTCAATAGTGGGTGTAACATAACCTGCCGGAGCTTCGCCCCACGCTGCCTGCAAATCAGCATTTCCGTTTGTCATAACTACAATCATCGGCTTAGCCTTGCCTTGTGCAATCAAGTTGTCCAGAATCTGGGCGGCACGTCCCAATGTTGACCAGGAATCCTCATCTCCTCCCATTCCATGCAAAAGGTACAAGACCGGATACTTCTGCTTGCCTGTCTCGTATCCTGCCGGAGTGTAAACAGTAATGCGTCTGTCTGCATTCAGCTTGTCGCTATGATACCAAACCTTGCAGAGAGAGCCATGACCTACATTTTGAACTTTGTAAAGTTCGCTCTCCTTCCCGTCTATCATGAACAGATTGCTGATAGTCACAACGTCTCTTGACATGAACACATTCGATGGGTCAGATATTTTCACTCCGTCCATCATAAAGGAATAGCTGTACAATTCCGGGCTAAGCGACTTGGTTGTAGTGTATTCCCACACACCATCGCTCTCCATCTTCATTTCGGCCTTTTCGTCCTTTGAAAGGAAGTCTCCGACAACCTCAACGAATTTTGCGTTAGGTGCCTTCAATCGGAATGTTACTGTGTTGTCTTTGTTTACTTCCGGAGAATTAACGGGAGTCTTCCACCACAGGTTCTCCTGACTTGAAACATGTAATGCCAAACATGAGGCACATGCAGCCAATAATACTCTTTTCATATCTATATAGTTCTAGTTTTTCTAATTACACGCCAAAATTAGAGATTAGTGATGACACGAACAAACGTTTACTGCAAAAAAAAGAGTGTACTGCCTAAACAATACACTCAATAGCTTTCATAACCAACGTCAGCCTCACAGGAACATCTTGCACCAGGCATCAAACTGCTTCAATGAGTCATATCCGAACTTCTCGAGTTTAACTCTGGCCTTGCGCACATCCCTCTCCTCTCCAAGATGGGTCTTGCTAAAGAACTTGTCAGCAAAGCAAATCAACTGCTCCTCTATACTTACAGGACGCATATCACGATGAGGAACGGGCAAATCTTTCTCGATAATCTTGTCAAGGGAAAGACCTGTACCTGTGTGACGCTCACAAACCAAAGCATGACGAGGGAAACCCTCCTGCATCATTAGCTCACTGCCAAGGTATCCGTGACAAATATAGGCCTCAGTACCCTCGCAACATATATCAGGTGCGAAAGTCTTGAAAATACCTATATCGTGAAGCATGGCAGCCTCGCTCACAAACTTGGTATCAATTTTAAGTTCAGGATGCTTTGCCGCCAATTCCAAAGCTTTTCTTGTAACGTCTTTACTGTGGCTGACTAGGATGCGATAAAGCTCGCTGTTCCTGTCATAGTATTTTTCTATTATCTGTAATGGATCCATAACATTCTTTATTTTGGTTATTGCAAAAGTAATACAAAAACAAATAAGAAATGCTCTACAGAACCATAAAAGCACTATAGAGCATTGTCTCAAATATCAAAATAATCTTAGAAAATGAACTTTTCTCCATTTATAATGTAGATTGAACCCTTCTTCATCTCCTTTACAGGTTGTCCGTAAATGTTGAATATCTGCCTAGGCTCATCAAAATCTACATTTATTACCTTTAGCGATGTATCTGTTCCTCCAGGCTTTCTGCATCCGCAATACTCGCTCTCCAAAACGATAATGAAGCACGCCTGCTTTGTTCCGAATGTGAAGGTAAACTCATTGCAAGGTTCGTCAGTAAAGTCGTACTCTATTCTTGAAGGTGTTGTCAGAGTTCCGCTTGACTGAACTTTGGCATCCATTGTCATTGAAGCTGACTTTCCGTCAATCTCTGTAAGGACAGAAGAAACACTTGCATCATTCGTATAACCTATAAATGTCACCTTTGTAGCTTTGTAACCTTCGGGCATTTTTATCGTTGACTGTGCTCCGTTGGATGACTTGAATGTCTTGTACTCCTTGCCACGAAAAGATATGTTGTTTCCATATAGGATTGCCTTGTCATCACGCGAAGTTATGGACCATCCAAAATCTTTGAACCCATTGTCAGAACAAGTCCATACATTGTCGAACTCAGTACCCTCTCGCTTTGATGTCGCACCATTATCGAAATGAAAGATATGTTCATTCTCGGAAACCTTCTCTTCCTGGAGTTTCACTCCGTTAGACTCAGGGCCCAAACCGCCCATTTCGTTTGCAGCTCTGACAGTATAGGTCACATTTACATTGACATTACCAACAGTATATTTGTTGTCTATGGTATGGTCAACATATACTCCGTTTGCGAAGATGAAATAGCACAAAGCCTTATCATCATGATTCCAAGACAACTCATTGCCATCAGCAGAAAGCATACGAGCAGAAACCTGTTGGGCCAACTTGTCAGGAGCCCATCCGTCTGTACCGGAACAAACATTAGAGACTGTATATCCGGCAGCCTCCTGTGCGGACATTACCGGATTTATGGTTGTTGAATGATAGGCACCGTTCTTGTCAGTAAAGTCATAGAAACTTCTGCGCTTGGACAAGTCTATCTGATTGCCATAGGCATCACGACTGTTGTACTCTGCGAATTTTGTCGGAACAACATTCATAGGATCACCCCAACCAGAAGCATGAGGCTTCTTCTTCATTGTCGTGTTAATGAACACCGAAGATGCAAGATTGTTCCAGGGACGACCAAGACGATATCCTCCCTCGTTAATACCATCTCCGTCTATAGTACATCCGGAAAAAACATAGCCCCACTTACCGCTTCCCGCAGGAGCTGTGATGACATTGTTTGACCTGTTCTCTAGCCATATATTGCATTTGTTGAAGAAGATGTCTCCTCCTCCGCAAATAAAGTCAACAGTTCCGTGAATCTCGCAGTCCTCAAGGTATGTTCTGCGCGCCGCCTTTGTACTGTAATAAGTGTCCTGTGTAGAAAGCATCTTAACGCGCACAAGGATATTCTTGTCTCCCTGGTCTTGGAAAGCCACGAATCTTCCGGCAAAGGATCCTGCCGCAACTTGTCCCTTGTTCTGCAAAGTAATGTCCTGGAAATATAGACCTCCCTTCGTAACACTCAGTGTCGCAGTAGTAGAAATCGCCTCCTGGATCGCCTTGTTATAGCAGACCACTCCATCCATGCTCTGCCCTATCAAAGACACGTTGGCCTTGTTGAATGTGGTCATCTGATTGCCGTCTCCGGTAGTGGATCCGAAATCATAAGATCCGTTAGGGAAGAATATATAGAAACGAGATTTATTTGACGCCTCTGCAGCCGCCTTAGCCTGAGCCCACGTTCCGTCCCTTCCAACCACAAAGTCAAATTTCTGGCGGGTGATAGACCACATTGGCGCAACCAAAAACAAAGAAAGCAATGAAATAAAAAATCTCTTCATGATATTTTGTTTTTTGAAATCGTTGAGCAAATAAACGTCAAATCACTATACTATGCAAGAGTTGAGTGAATAAAAAAATGATAGACTATCGTTTATGGTACAATAATCTATCATTGCTTTATCAGATTCCGAAAATTCTCTCAGCATTCCGGGTTGTTATGTCTGCAATCTCATCAAAAGTTCTTCCTGTCAAATCTGCCATTTTTTGGACTGTATGGACTATGAATGACGTTTCATTTCTCTTGCCTCGATTAGGTGTAGGAGCAAGATATGGAGCATCTGTTTCCACGACCACCCTGTCAAGAGGAATATCAGACATGCACTTTGAAATATCTGATTTCTTGTAGGTGAGCACTCCCCCTATACCAAGGACAAAGTCTCCGGACCCCAGAATTACGTTAGCTTCCTCCAATGTTCCTCCGAAGCAATGGAAGACTCCCCTTAGCTTGGACTTGTCGAACTTTTTTAGGGAATCCAAAGTCTCCTGCAGTGCAGAGCGCTGATGAATGATGATTGGAAGGTTCTTTTCTATTGCCCAATCCACCTGCATCTCGAAAGCATCAGTCTGCTCTGCAAGTTTGTCCTGCTCCCAATAAAGATCTATTCCGATTTCACCGACAGCAATCATTTCCGAAGTTAGATTCGGATAGATTACATCACCAAGAACCGACTTGTAGTCGTCCTTGACCTCTGTAGGATGTAGTCCCATAGTAGGGAAGAACAAGGACTTGTCAGTATTATACAGGTCAAGCATTTGCGAAATTGTCGAAGCATCCACGTTCGGCAGAATAACCTTGCCTACTCCAGCCTGCTTCAGCCTGTCCACAACCTCCGCCTTGTCCTCTGCGAAATCCTCGTCCAAATAGATATGAGAATGAGTATCTATGATCATAATCAATTACGTTCTACAGACTTAACCCCCTTGATTGCCTTGATCTTTCGTGCGATATTGTCAATGTCCTTGATGTTTGTAACAGTCAGGGAAATATGTCCCTGGAACAATCCATCAACACTATCGACCGATATTGAGCGCATTGACACTGAAGTTTCCTTCTGTATAAGCGAAGTGATGTTAGTAACAATACCGATATCATCATTTCCAATGACGCGAAGAGTACAGATGTACTGAGAGCCCTGCTTTCCGCTCCACTTTGCCTTGACGTAGCGATAGCCGAAACGCTGCATCATCTGCGGAGCGTTAGGACAATCAGTTCTATGGATCTTAATTCCTCCCTGAGTTAGTATAAATCCAAAAATATCGTCTCCATAGATAGGGTTGCAGCATTTCGCCAAAGAATACTGTATGCCCTTCAGGTTGGAGTCTATGGTAAGCACATCCTCCTTGGAAGCACGAGACTCCAAATCCGAAACATGCTCGAAAGTATCCGCAGACTTTGTCTCGTAGTCCGATTCTGGATGCTGCTCATGGTGAAGAATCTCCAGATAGACATCTTTAACCTTTTGAACATCAAGACGTTCAGTTCCAAGATCCCTAAAAAACTCAGTAGTTATCTTGTACTGCATCTTCTTTATTGTCTTTGCCAAGATAGACTCCTCCAAGTCAATCTTTGCATTCTTGAATCGACGTGTTAGAAGTTCCTTGCCAAGAGCTGCGTTCTCATTCTCCTCCTCACGCAAGAATGATTTGATCCTGTTCTTGGCCTTTGATGTCTTTACGATATTCAGCCACTCCTCCTTAGGCTTCTGCTGTTGCGAAGTAAGGATCTCGACCTGGTCTCCATTGTTCAGTTCGTAACGGATAGACACATTCTTACCTGCAATTCGACCACCGACGCACTGGTTGCCCAGCCTTGAATGGATCAAGTACGCAAAGTCAAGAATTGTGGCACCCTTCGGCAAATGCAGAAGGTCTCCGGTAGGAGTAAAGATAAACACCTCCTTGTCATAAAGGTTCATCTTGAACTCAGACATTACCTGGTCGTTGGCAGACTCCGGATTCTCCAGAATTTCACGGATGTTCGCCATCCATGAATCAAGATTGTTCTCACCCTTTACTCCTTTGTATTTGAAATGGGCGGCAAATCCCTTCTCGGCAATTTCATCCATTCGTTCAGTTCGGATCTGCACCTCGACCCATTTTCCGCCAGGTCCCATAACTGTCGTGTGCAAACTTTCATAACCGTTGCTCTTTGGTATTGAAAGCCAGTCACGAAGTCTCTTAGGATTAGGCTGATACTGGTCTGTCAAGATAGAGTAAACCTGCCAGCAGTCGCTCTTCTCCCTCTCGTATGGAGTATCAAGAATCACACGGACAGCAAACAAGTCATACACATGCTCGAATGTAGTGTTCTGCTTCTTGATCTTGTTCCAAATCGAATAGATGCTCTTTGTTCGTCCCTTGATATGGAACTTGAAACCTGCGTCCTCAAGCTTCTTTTTCAAAGGCTCGATGAACTCGTGGATATATTGGTCACGAGAGCGCTTTGTCTCGTTCAGTTTCTTTGCAATTTCCTTGTATATGTCATGGTGGAGCATCTTCATTGAAAGGTCCTCCAACTCCGACTTGACCTTGTATAGACCAAGACGATGAGCCAACGGAGAGAACAAATATGAAGCCTCACGCGCAATTTCCTGCGTTCTGTCTTCCGTTAGGAGCGAAGTGTTTCGAAGATAGAAAAGCACCTCACAAATCAAGACGATGATAACACGGACATCCTGTGCCATTGACATAAGAAGCTTTCTGTAGTTTTCGCTCTCCACACTGTGAGTTCGTTCATACAGATCGTCAACTCTTGACAGTCCTTCGACAAGGGCAAATATCTGATCTGGAACAGTTTTCTTTATATTGTCCAGAGTCTCTAACCCTGCTTTGGAAAAGACATAGAGCAGTTCAGCGATCGGAGCCGCAGTACCGATATTTACCTCTTCTTCAAGAATCACTGCTGTTTCAATACCTTTTGTCAAGACAAACCATTCCGGAGCATCTTCAGACAGGGATTCTGCTTTTGCAAATATAGATCTCAGATATTCTATTTCTTCAGGCTTGTTTGCACCTAAACTATTTGTTACAGATGTTAGAAATAAATTTAACCTTTCTAAACTTGATATGTATTTGTTATTGTCCATTTTTCAGTGTCGTTTAACTTATTGTTCCTTTTCTAAAAGTGTATTATTTTCTATAAAATTTAAGAAAGAGGCATTTTTGATTTACATGTCATTTTACTTTGTGCGCAGTGATTATAGTATAACTATATGCGTTTATCGTTATGACATTCCCATCAACATTTACATACCAGTTCTTCCCCCTTCTTTCAATCGTTGCCTGAGGAGATTTGATACGCAATCTGCACCAATCAACCACATCCTCAACCTCTAAGGATAGATTTCGCTTTATTCTTTTTACTCCTAAATCAGTTGTATGTAGTTTTCCCAAATTGTTTAACAAATCCATTTTTATCTGTTGAAGTCTCTGACAAACTATGAAAGCATTGCCAGAGAGATGTGACTATAAAAAAACTTGCAGAAACAAAAAAGGTGCAACAGCTGTCGCACCTTCAATTCTTTTGTTTACCTCTATTTATTAGAAAGCAAATTTCTCAGTCTTGAACTCAGCCATCTTGTGCATCTTTGGCACCAACTCCTTGTATAGATCGCTCTGAGTATGTGCGATTAGCGCCTCGTTATCTTGCCAAGTCTCACATATCATCATAACATCCAAACGTGTAGAACTCTCAAAAACATCATAAGCTACACATCCAGCCTCTGTCTGCGCATTGTCAACCAACTGCTTGATAATTCCAAGAAGATCTGCCTGATTACGCTCATCTACCTTGATAAATACATTAAGTCTAATCATCTCTCTTTGTTTTGAATTTTAATTATGGGCAAAAGTAATATAAAAATTCTAATCTTTATATAGTTTGAAGAGTTTTATTAAAAATTTATTCACAAAAAAAGAGAGCGTGATTACACGCTCTCTTTCATTATTATTGAAGAAATACTTTATCTCATCAAAGTGAAGTGTCCGACATACTGCTTGTCCAACTCCTCAATATCAATCTCGTACCAGTAGTCTGTAGCAGGAAGCTTTTCTCCATTGTAAGTACCGTCGAATCCTTCGGCATTGTTATAGTTTCCATCACACTTGTAAACTACACGACCAAGGCGGTCAAAGATCTTAACTTTTGCTGTCGGATAGATATCAATATTGCGAATTGACCATCTGTCGTTCTGACCATCAAAGTTTGGAGTAACCAAGACATCTGGTTCAAGAGGCTTTGCCTCGATAGAGAACTGAGACTCGGAAGAACAACCGATGCTATCTACGAGCTGAAGCGTATGATTACCGAATGGCTGCTTCTCCAAAGTACCGAAATAGTCCATGCTCTCGGAAACAACCTGCTTGCTATCGACGAACAAATTGTAAGGCTTTGTACCTCCATCGACTGAATACTCAACATTTCTTGTATCTGTATCAACAGAATCGATACTCAAAGTAGGCTGAGGGTGAACGTCAACCGTAAGTTCTGCCTTTGCATGACATCCCTTGGCGTCATGGTCGATATCACTTGGCAAATCCAAATCAGCAAATGCTGTATAAGTTGTTGTCTTGTCAGGCCAGATTGTAGGCTTGATTGAGTTAGTTCCAATAGATGGCTCCCAACGGAAATCTGCATTAGGTGGCAACAAAGTAACTACCAAATCCAATGGAGTACCCTTACATATTGTCGGATTATCACCCATGAATGCCACACGAAGCTTCAACTGAACCTCTACTACATGAATGTTCCAAGTTGTATCGTTTGGACATCCAAGAGAGTTAACTCCGTGACGAGTTCTCACATAATCTCCTGCTGTCTTGAACTCCTCTCCGAACAAGATCTGGTCACGACAAATCAAAGTATCGAAAGGACCGACCATACCGCTAGGATAGATAATGATGTGGGCTCTTGAAATACTATCACATCCGATTGCTGAACCATTCTTTATTGTATCGGAAACAATCGCATCCATAGGGTCACGGTAAATCTTGTCTCCAAACTTAACTACAACATCTGGTCCCTGACAAATAGGATCCATCTCAATTACAGGAGGCATGTTCTTCTCTGGAACCAAGATGTTAGGAGTTACAACACTATCACATCCGTAGATAGACTTAAGTGTAACCTTATTACCCTTATATTGTCCTGGAGTATCAAACCTTCTACCCTGGAATGTTTCTCCTAGACAAACTATTTCCTCAACCTCCTTATTGTAAGTTGGGTGAATCAAAAGAACCTGCTTGTAATTACAATTCATTGAGTCAACCTCGATTTCTAGGCGTCCTGTCTCATCAACATTTGAATAAGCAGTGTTCTTATACTTCTGACCCTGGCAAAGATCTTTTGTTGGAAGTTTAGGACTCTCTATCACACGCAAGTAGTAATCCTGTTTAGTAGAGATACATCTTGTCTCTTCGTCAACATTAATCTTTTCCACCTTAGTTTCGATGAACTTGTCACCTGGCTCCTTATGGTCTTCGTTTGAACAAGTCTCGTCATAAACTGGATCTAGAACCTTGTACTTGTATTCTGTAACATAGAACACGATCGAACCCTTATCAACCTCAGTGTCAGAAGACTTCAAAGTATGACCAAGGATAGTCTTTGTCTCGTCCTGACAAATTGTAACATAGCACTTATCCTTCTGCTCGTCGATCTGGAACACCTGCTGAATTGAACAGAAACCGTTATCAAGATTACCAGCAGTTGCCACAGTCAATCTATAGAAACCATTTCCCTGACCGTTGGTATTATCCTTCTCGAATGCCTCAATTAAATAAGGCATATTGCTGCCAGACTTGTATGTTCCTGTTGACTTAGTGGACCAAGGACCCTTCTTTGAAGAACTATACTCCCAACGATACTTCACATTAGAGAAATCATCACCGAAGAAGTTCTTGAAACTCTCCATGTCATACTGAGCAACAAGATCGACTGGCTTCTTGTATGAATATTCTGTAGAATTAGAAATTGAAAGAATTGGCTGTTCAACCTCAATCAAGATATCATCCATAGCGAAATCCCATCCCGGCATTGAGTGACAGTTTATCGCGAAGATCTTAAATGAAACACTTGAATAATCTGCGTTCTCGGGAACTTTGAATGTTACCATCTTCTGAGTCCAATCAAGTTCACCTGTCTTTGATCTATAGATATCTTCATATTCTCCTCCTGCCAACAACTGACCAGTAGGAGTGTAAATACCAATTGAAATCAAGCAATCCTCGTCATCTTCCAAAGCAGCCAAATTGGCGAACCAACAAGAGAAACGGAAATTTACTCCAGTACAAGAAATAGGCAATGACTTCTCAAACACTCTGAACTCATCATCCTCAGATATTACGTCAAACATCATGCTATAGCCCTTTGTCTTATCATTTGGATAAGTATGGTCACTTCCATCTACCCAATGACAGTCAGCCATTGCGTTATAAGAACCTGCCTTAATATCTGCAGTACTTTTTGCCAAGAAGTATTTTCCAGCCGAGGCCCCATGCTTGTATGCGTTCAAGAACTTCAAATCTGTTATAATCTCGTCAGAAGAAGGCTCTGTTGTACACATACCTGGATCAGAAGGCGAATCTCCTCCGAAATCCATACGGAACACGTCACGCCATTCCTTAGCTTCAGCAGCATTTGCATTTAGAGAAAAAGATATAGCCCAAGCAGCTATAAAGAATTTTAATATATGTAAAATTTTAAACCTCATAATATCAAAGCCTTAAAAATTCCCTATTATTTAATGTTATATAAAATCTGTATTCGCATACAAAATGCGACAATAAACACATGGCAAATATAATTCTATTTTTATTAAAAGCAAAACTTTTGAAGGTTTTTATTCAAAAAAAAATAAAGCGTGGAGTTTTTTCAACTCCACGCTTTAACATATTTAGACTTTCGTATTTTATCTACAGAAGTGCTGTGTCTTACAGAACGAGTAACCTAGCATCAACTCGTGTGTACCCGAGTTATGACGCACAATACCTGTCAAAGCTAGCGTGTAGGCATAACCGATGTTCACCTTCTTGATAGTCATACCTCCCATTGCAGACAATGACAACGGATGAGCACCACCAACCTCTGGATTTACATCATTCTTGGCGTCAAGAGTATGACGGTAAAGCAACTGTAACCAGTATGCAAGATTGTCGTCTGGAAGATCCTGCATGAACTTCAAGTGAAGATCCAACTGACGATCCTTTCTATTATCAGCCTTGAACATCATTCCTGGCTCTAGCACCATCTTGTTTCCTAGCTGGAAATCATAACCTGTGAAGAAGAAGAATGAAAGCGGACGCTTAGGCTCATTCTGACCTAGCTCAACCATCTCTGTAGGGATTAGGTTAGCCACACTCAAACCAGCGAAGTAGTTATCCCACAAGAAATAAGTACCTACATTAGCATTGAAATAGTAACCCTTATCACGACCACCGTTTGCTACAGAGTTATCCAACTGAGCCATTTCGTCCATGTATAGGTCCTCGTCAAAAGTAAAGTGGGAAACAACTCCAGACACACCAAATGACAACTGTCTAGTAGTAGATGTCTTCTTCATCATATAACCACGAGTACCGCCGCCCGACAATGGAATATGGTAAGCTAGCGACACCTGACCTCCCTGACGCTTTGACCAACCGTTCTTATCATTATAGACGTATGCACCAATACCCAATTTATCAAGTCCGTTTCTCAATCGAGTTCTGAAACTTAATGTTTGAGTCATAGGAGCATCCTTCATTCCCATCCACTGGAATTTACCTGTAAGCATGAAGTGCGTACAACGCTCAGCTCCTGCAACAGCTGGATCTACGAGGTAATAATTGTAGTAATACTGGTCAAAGACAATTTCCTCTTGAGCCTGTAGCCCCGTGTTAAATAGTAGCGCCGAAAGCAATGCTACTAAAATGTGTTTTATCTTCATTTTTCAACTATTTTGCAACAGTTTGTAAACAATGGTAATTAGAATAAAAGTTAATTCTAAAAAGCACCTTATTATTTTTCGTTTGGCAAATATAAATAAGAATTTAGAATAGACAAAGATTTTTTTTATTTTTTTAACTTTTCTGTCTTAATATGCCGCTTCATCACCCTTTATCATGTTATAAACAGTCAAAAAGATAATTTTCACATCCAACCAGAAAGACCAGTTCTCGATGTACCAAACGTCCCTTTCAACACGTCCTTCCATCTGGCTTATCTCGGAAGTTTCGCCTCTGAATCCTGTAACCTGAGCCCAGCCCGTAATTCCAGGTTTTGCCAAGTGACGAACCATATAATCCTCTATAAGTTTAGAGTATGTATCTGTCTGCGACACCATGTGCGGGCGAGGGCCTACGATACTCATATCTCCCATCAGCACGTTAATGAACTGAGGCATCTCATCCAGATTGGTCTTGCGGAGGAATGCACCAACAGGTGTAATTCTTGAATCTCCTTTTGTCGCCTGAACTTTGTCGGCGTCATTATTAACCTTCATTGTACGGAACTTCCAGCAATAGAAATCCTTACCGCTCTTGCCCGTCCTCTTCTGCTTGAAGAATATCGGACCTGGGGAAGAACACTTTATTGCAACAGCACAACAAATGAAAATAATAGGGAAGAGAGTAAGAAGGAATCCCAACGAGAAACACAAATCAAACACTCTCTTGACAATTCTGTTCGAAAGGTTCTCCAAAGGCTCTTCTCTGAAGTCCACCAAAGGAAGATTCTCCATAAACTGAAGGGAAACCTTCTTCTTGATGAATCTCTTGAAGTCCGGCACTATGAAGCACCTTATAAACTTGCTCTCTGCCTGTTTTAACAAAGGCACAACCGCACGATCATCTCCCGAAGGAAGTGCACATATAACTTCGGCAACCTCGCCTTTCTTTATCACTTCCAACGCATCATTCAAATTGCCCTTTACCAGCGAGGCGTCAACCTTGTACGCTTCAGGCAATCGATCATCATAGAAGCCGCAGAACTTGTATCCATAAGCGATATTGGAAATCAACTTACTGTAAACCTCTCCGGCAACCTGTCCTGCGCCCAAGACAATCACCTTCTTTCTGTTTCCTCCATGTTCCCTGTACAGCTTCAGCACAGCGCGGCACAACAATCTCCACGAACTTGCAGCCAAAAAGAATATCAGGAAGAAAAAAACAAGGAATGACAGCGGCAAATATACCCTGACGCAGCACACCACAACCAACAATAGCACTACAAAGATCAAAACTGTCTTTGACACCCTTGTAAGAATACTCTCTACAGGGGCAGACCGTTTGTCCAAGATAATTCCAACCTGTGACACACCGACCATATAAGCCAGATTGGCTATGGCGTACATCAACACTTTTGCATCAGGAGTTGAAAAAGCCACTTTGAAATGGGTGGCAAGAAGTCCAAGCAAAAGATTAAGTAGGAAAAACTCACCAAGAACTACAATTATCTTGACAAGAAAACCATTTCTCGAAGTAGTAAGCACTTTCTGTCGTTTAATTATTTTCCTAAATCATTATATATTGTATTACTCCCGAAAAATATTGGGGTTACCAACTTTAAGCGAGAGCTAAAGCAAATTTAGAGCAAAAAATACATTCTCGGTTCAAAATATGGAGAAAAGTTATAAACATCTCGCCATTTCCCTTGATTTACTCTATAAAACTTGAATAAATCAGACCATAAAAAAACCATATAGGCGAAACACCCTATTTGCCGATTCTCTTCTCCACGAAATACAGAGGACGTCTCTTTACCTCCTTGTAAATCTTTCCGATGTATTCTCCGACAACTCCAAGCGCAAGCAATATGGCTCCTCCGAGAAACCACACGCTTATCAAAAGGGATGTCCATCCAGGAATTGCATGGTGATTGAAATATGACACAAGCGCATAGATGATAGCAACAACCGCAAGGACAAGGAAAAGCATACCAAATCCGACGATCATGCGCAAAGGCTTGACTGAAAATGAGGTGATTCCGTCTATGGCGAAATTGAACATCTTTGACAAAGGATACTTGCTCTCTCCGGCAAAGCGCTCCCTTCTGTCATAATATACACAGTCCTCAGAGAAACCGACAAGACGAACCATACCACGAAGGAAAAGGTTTCTTTCCGGCATACTGAGCAGACATTTCAATGCATTCTTGCCTAACAGTCTGAAATCCGCATGGTTATAGACAACATCAGTCCCCATGCTTGACATCATCTTATAGAACCCCTGAGCAGTTGAACGCTTGAACATCGTATCTGTAGTGCGCTCCTTGCGGACTCCGTACACGACCTCAACACCGGAATTGTACTTGTCAACCATCTGGACAATGGCATTCTCATCGTCCTGTAAATCTGCGTCAATGCTCACAACAGCATCAGCCCATTCCGCAGATTCGACCAACCCCGCCCACAAGGCATTCTGGTGTCCGGCATTATGGGCAAGCTTCAATCCGCAGACGAACCGGTTTGTTTCGGACAAGTCCTCTATAATAGGCCAGGTATTATCCCTACTACCGTCATCCACATAAAGGATTCTCGCCTCATTTATCTTATTCTCTTTGAGCATTGACTCAAAAAGCGCAGATAATCTCTGAGTAGTTTCCTTCAAAACCTCTTCCTCGTTATAACAAGGAACAACTATCATCAGTTTATTTGCTCTTAATTCCATTTTTCTGATTTTTCTTGAAAACGAACCTTACCAACAAGAAATTTATTGGCACAGCAATCAAAAATACAGGTATGTTTGCTATTTTCTCGCTGACACCGAACCCCAAGAAAAGGTTAAGCAGAAGAAAATGGAGCAGCATGTTGACTCCGTGGGCAGCGCAAAAACCTGCGAACTTCTTTAACGAAACTGTGCTGTTGAAGGTAAAATATGTTGTAAGGAAGAAATTTGCAATCAACGATATGGTGTAACCTGTGAAATATGCGATGTTTGCATACACCTTGTTGCTTGACAAATCGCCCAAAATATACAAAATCAAGTAATAGATTCCCCAATGCAGCAAAGTGGCGAACACTCCGACTGCACCGAACTTTATCATCTCTCTATATTTGTTCTGAATTTCCATCTCTGACCCTAGTTTTGTTTCAAAGCCTCTGCGCTCTGCATTGTATAGAACAAGAAATCTTTCAATTTTGCGACAGAGTCAACAACAGTCTTTCCTGCAAATGTTGTGCCATTCATCTTGTAGGCGTGCTCGTCATTGCTGTTTGGAGAATAGAGATACAGGCAACTGCTGTCCAAAGCGCAAAGCATATTGTCTGCACTAAAGACAATCTCGCTTCTTTTCTCCTTCAACAGATCCTTGCCGAAGCCTATGTAGTCATAATCACAACCTAGCAGTCCCATTATAGTCGGCATGATATCGCATTGACAGCCCAAACCGTTTATTATCCTTGGTTCGCATCCCTTGTAGTATATCATTAGGGGGATCTGGTTGCTGCTCAACGGAATTTCGCACTCCGGAGTTCCCACTATCTTGCCGTGGTCAGCCACAAACACGAACAGAGTGTTGTCAAACTTGGAACTCTGGCTATATCGCTCGAAAAACTTTCGTACTGACTGGTCTGCATACTCTACTATAGCCAAGTCCCTCGCCTCGTTTCTTGACTTGAAGTCGTCGGGAAATACATAGGGCGGATGGTTGCTGATTGTAAGAATTGTAGCAAAAAATGGCACAGAGTCGCTCAAAGACAGCAACTCGTCTGCAGAATACTCAAACAGATAGTCGTCGGAAACTCCGAAATGATTTACAACCTTATCGCTTGGATAATCCTCCTGAGAACGAATGTTGTCAAATCCGTTTGTCCTGAAAAATGCGTTCATATTGTCATACTGGCTCTCGTGAGTCATATAAAAATATGTCGCATATCCCATTGACTTCAAAACCGTAGGCAGACCGTCAATCTTGGGAATCACACTACCCTTCATCGCGTTGCGGTCCATAATTGCCGGCATAGAATATAGTGTGGCAGTAATTCCATGATTAGTGTGATTCCCCGCAGAATAGAAGTTATTGAAGAATAATGAATTATGAGCCAAAGAATCCAAGAAAGGTGTCAAATTGTAAGGATTTTCGAACTCAGTCATCAGCCTGGCAGACATACTCTCCATCATGACTATCACGATATTGGGTTTGCTCAAGACTGAGGAGTCACCTTTAACTTGACGCAGAATAGAATTGTCTTTGCCTGCCACCCCAAAGTATTCCTTAATCTTCATAACAGCCTCACTGTCATCCATTAAGGACAGTCTCTTGTTCTCCTTTCTGTTGGCATCAAGAGTGCTTGTCAGAAGATTGAACATCGGACTGACTCCAAGCTGGTTCAGAAACGGATCGTTGCAGAAATACGCCGCACTGACCTTGATAGGGTTATAGCCTGTTCTGCCTCGGATACCGAACACACACAATGGAATAACAAAAAGCGCAAGCAAGACTGTCTTCCAACGACTTTCCGTCCTCTTGTTTTTAATGGTTTCGTGGAATTTTTTCTCGCTTCTGTAAACTACATAGGCGAATAGAAAAAGAAGTGCAAATCCCAATATAACATACATCACAAAAGAAATCTCAGAAAGCATCATTCCAAGATTAGTGGAAAACTCTGCCGACCACTGGAAAACGGAAGAGTTTATGTTCCTGAAGAAATATGCGAAATACGGTATGTTGGATGCACTTGCAGAAATGACTAGTCCCAAAAGTACGAACAGAAACCAAGCGACAAACCTTGTGAACCATCTGGCCTTGCACTCACACAAAGAAGCTACAAACACAAGCACCAAAGGAAGAATCAACACATAGCACGATATGACAGTGTCAAACCAAAGGCCTCTGAGAAACGCTCCACACCATAAACCCGGACTGTCGGCACCCTCTTCACTCAAGAGAGAGAAACAGCTGGCAAACTCAACACCTCTCAAAAATGTTGTTGCAAGCAATGACACTCCAGAAATAAAGAGCAGATATTTAATATAGTGAAGAAAAAGTTTCATTGTTCATTACACACAAAAAGCAACCGAACTAAGTCAGTTGCTCTTGTTATATTATTACATAAACCTATTATCTGTCCGCGAAATACTCGTCCTGATCGTATGTTGACAATCCCTCAAGCTCGTCTTCGTTATAGTTACCCTCGAAGTCATCCAAAAATGATGAATCATAGTCATCTGAAGACTTTGACTTCTTGTTCAAATCCTTCATCATTGACTCGATGTCACCTATATTGTCGAACATATCCATCTGCTTAGGAGCGTCAGCCACAGACTTGGAGCATTTTGGAGTTGAAAGTGCACCTTTCTTCATTCCGATCAATTCCATGAAGAAAGATCTCTCGTTCAAAGTATCATATACGAACAGGATTCTGTCACCCTTCTCCTTTACGAACTCGTTCAATCGAGTGTCAGCCATTGTATATGTATCTTCGTCAGCGCGCATGTGCATATCCGCAGACATTACAACTTCCTCCTGCATCTCCCAATACTCATCACAAACCCAAAATGAAGTAAGCTGGTCCTTTGTGTAGCCCACAGAATCAAGAATAGCGTCATTCAAGTCAATAAACAATGCCTCTGAATCTATTTCAATCTCACGCAAGAATTTCTTGCTTTCATCAGAAGTGACTGAAAAAGTGTATATCATATCTTTTAGTATTTTAATTCTTGTTCAATAGATGCCAAACTTCTGGACAATTCCTTGTCTGTAGAAAGAAGATCCTTGACAGCACGAATGGCATGTATAACTGTCGAGTGGTCACGATTTCCGATCAAACTGCCTATATCAGAAAGCGAACGCGTAGTGTACTTTCTTGCAAGGAACATAGCAACCTGGCGAGCTGTAACAACATCCCTTTTCCTGCACTTGGTTGCTATATCAGTAACCGACAAATTATAGTGACGGCAAACACAGTCGGTAATATCATCAATTGTAAGCTGCTTCTCAGTTGAACCTACAATAATGTCAACTACCTCTCTTGCTGTTTCGAATGTAATAGGCTCGCCTGTCTCGATAGACTTGGCGCAGATACTTGAAATAACACCCTTCAAGACACGCACATTGTCGATGACATTCTTTGCAATATATTCAACTATGTCCTGAGAGAACTCGACACCCTGCTTGTTCAACTCAGTGTTAAGGATATCAACCTTAGTGTTGAAATCAGGTACTCCAAGAACTCCTGTATAACCAGACTGGAATCTGGAAATAATACGATTGTCCAAAGTCTTCAAATCTTTTGGCAATGTATCGGAAGTAAGAATCACGTGGCGGCCAGTCTGCTGCAACTGGTTAAAGATGTTAAAGAACGCAGACTGTGTACCCTCCTTGCCTTCCAATTCCTGAATATCATCAACGATTAGGAAATCCAAAGACGAATAGAAATTCAAGAAATCAGGGATGCACTTGTTCAAAGTAGCCTGCTGGTACTGCAACATAAACTGATTTGCCGAAACGTATAGAACATTCTTGTCCGGATTCAACTGCTTTACTCTCCAGCCAATGGCTTGAGCCAGATGAGTCTTTCCTAAACCGGATGGACCGAAAATGAACATCGGATTCCAATTGGCACCAGGATTCTCCGCGATCTTGTAACCGATTGCGCGAGGTCCACGATTACAGTCACCGGCAATATAGGAATCGAAAGTGAACTGCTCGCTCAAATGAGGATCAACCTGGAATCTTGCACGTCGAGTAGGATCGTAATTGCTCTGTATATTAGGAACCTCCCTTGCAGGAACCTCAATCTCTGCCCTCTTGCCAGGAGTTTCTACAATTCTGATTCTGAAGTTCAAGGACTTTATGCCCTGGAACACTTTGGCCAACGTAAATTTATAGAGATTTTTGTACTCGTTTTCAATACGAGTAGCAAAGGTTTCACTAGGGATACCCAATACCAACACCTTGGTCTCGTCATCGAAAGCAAGAGGCTCGATAGGGACAAACCAGTTGTCAAAAATTTCCTTGTGGTTAATGATGTCTCGAAATCTAGCGAGACATTCGTTCCATTTCTCTTTTAGTAAATTTCCGTCAATTAAAGCCATTATGTGTTCTTAGTTTCGTTCTTATATTCAACAAACATGTTCCTTATTTGTCCTCTTTCTTGTCGTCTTTCTTCTCTTTTCTTTGGATCAACGAGAACTGAACATATCTCTTTGGATTTTTCTCCAAATCCTGCAACAACGAGCTTGCGTTATTAGTTGCAGAAGTCAAATTATTATACAATGCAGGATCCTTCAAAAGTAAGCTTATTGTACCCTTTCCGTTCTGCATCTCATCAGTCAAGCCGTTTACACTCTCAAGCGTTGAGTTAACTTTGTTGAAAGTCAGCTTAAAGTCAACCTGACTCAAATTTGTTGTCATCGTGTTCATATTAGCCGCGATAGCCTTGGCATCCTGCATGAAGGGAGCAATATCCCTATCCATCATGACGTCAAGCTTTCCGGAAGCCTTCTTTATACTTAGACTTGCGTCGCTGAAGTTGTTTAGCGCTGAAACAAGAGCCTTGTTCTCTGATACTGCACGAAGCGAGATAATCAACGAATCCAACTGAGGGATAAGTTCTGCAACACGAGGCATAACTTCTTCTGTTACAGCATCAAGCATACCTGGCATAATTAGAGATGAGATAGTATCTCCGCGCTTGTAATACTTTCCGCTTCCGTCAAAATTCAAGTCAAGGGCAAGACTAGCTCCTCCCATAAGACCTGTATTCAAAAGGACTTTACTTCCCTTAGGGATAGTCAGCTCGTCGTCAAGCTGAAGGATGACAACGACTCCGTCAGTAGGATCAGCATAATTATAGTCAATCTCGTGAACATGACCAACGCCATATCCCCTTGAAGTGATGGACGAACTCTCAAGCAAACCTTTAACGTCCGAGAACTTGGCATAATAGTAGTTTGTAGGGCGCATCATGTTGATTCCCTTCAAATAATTTATACCAAAAAATAGAATAGCGACAGTTACAATAACCATCAGACCTATCATAGTTTCTTTTTTGTACTTAAAATCCATCTCTTATATCTATAATTGCTTCTCTTACTACTTAAAATATTGTGTTGCTTCCTTACCCGAAAGTCTCTCTCCGTTTCTATAGACGACGATGAACGCATCTGGGAAGTCCAACACTACCTTTTGCTTCAGCATTTTCACATCGGCAAACTTGGCCTCTTTTCCGTACATGTACTTGTACAGGTTTCCCTGCTTCTCTTCGAACACAGGAGTACAGCGCTTGAAGACCGACGCATTGGAAGAATACTGCTTGTTTGACGAAAAAAGCTGTATTCTAAAGAACACTTCATCCTGACTATTGTCCTTTACAGTCTTGTCAATAGCGACTTCTTCCTTTTCGGGCTTTGGAGAATCCGAAACAGCTGTCGTCTCCTCTATCAAAGGTTGGCTCTTGCGTTGAAGTTCATCTTTGTACTGCATTATTGCCTCAAAGATACTTTTAGCTAGAAGTTCCTGATTAACCTTCTTCGACAAATAGACCTCCTCAAGCACATTAGAGACATAACCTATCTCTACCAACACTCCGGGCATCAAAATATGCTTCAGCACCCAAAAATTAGCCTGACGGACATCTCGGTCACTTCGGTCAGTATTGGCTCTAAATCTGCCTTGAACCATTTGGGCAAGCCTGATGCTCATTTCTCCGCCGCTTCCTGCATCAAGCATCATATTGCTCAGAATAAAATTTTCATCCGAACCGTCAAAGTTATACTTGCTCTTGTAGTTCTCCTCGAGTTCGGCAACCTTATTCTCTCGAACTGACACATCGTTTCGGCTTTCGCCCAATGTGTATGTCTCGACACCATTTATTGCTCTGTTTTCGGCAGCATTTGAATGTATGGACACGAACAAGTCAGCATTAGCCTTGTTAGCGACAACAGGACGGTCAGCCAAAGGAATGAACACGTCAGTCTTTCGTGTATAGAGGACCTCTATATCCTTCTCCGCAGACAGCATCTTGCCAAGCATCAGCACTACGGAAAGGTTCACATCCTTCTCTTTGAGCTTCAACTTGGAGCCCAAAGCTCCGCAGTCCTTGCCTCCGTGACCAGCATCCAAAACGACTTTGAAAGACGCTGCATTCAAACAAAATGACAGCAACAGAAAACAAGTAGTCAACAAACCCCTTAACAAATTGAATTTCAATAATTTTAAGCAAGTCATTGTTTAATCTCGTAAATTTAGTTCTCTGTTATTCTTTCAAAACAAATGCAAATATCGAAAAAAAATTGGTTATTATCAAGAATTTCAATCAAGAATTTTCAAAAAAAACAAGTAGCAGGAAAAAGGGAATGTATAAAGTCAGAAAATACAAATCATAAGCAAGGCAAGAAAAAGAAAGGCTTCGAGAACAGAAGTTCCCGAAGCCTTGAAATTCATATCTGTAATCAGAATTACTCCTGATTAAGTGTAAATCTCTTGAATGAAGCTACAGAAATACCCTTCTTTGCAATGAACTCCTTAACAGAGATCTTGCCAGCCTCATCGCCACCACCTTCGTACTTCTGCTCTAGAAGTGTGCACTCCTTGAAGAACTTAGACATACGACCGTCAACGATCTTCTCAACCTTAACCATATTGATGTTAGCAGCAGCCTCAGCACCAACCTTAGCGATAATCTCGCGAGCCTGGTTAGCCTGCTCCTCTGTCAACCAGCCCTTAGCCATGTTAGAGTTGATATGATCCTCAGAGTCAACGTGAGCTGGATTGATACCTGCCTTCTTGATTGCGATCTCAACTGCACGGTCAACCTCCTCCTTCTTAGTCTTCTCGATAGCGATAGCGCGCTCGCTGTCCTTAGTTGACTGAGGAATAGAAGCCTCGTCAAGAGCAGCAGGAGCCATAGCAGCTACGTGCATAGCAACACCACGAGCAGCCTCAGCGTCAGCACCTGACTCGTTGAATGAAACGATAGTAGCAAGCTTGTTACCTGGGTGAACATAGAATACAGTAGAAGCACCGTTAACAACCTCGTAAGCACCCATCTCCATCTTCTCACCTGTTACACCTGAACGCTCAGCGATAAGGTCAGCAACAGAACGACCGTCGATTGTAGCTGCAAGAAGAGCGTCCTTATCAGCGATCTTCTGAGCCAAAGCAAGGTCAAGGATATTCTTAGTTAGAGCGATGAAATCAGCGTTCTTAGCAACGAAGTCTGTCTCGCACTTGATAGCGACGATAGCAGCGAACTCACCGTTTACACCAGCAAGAACACAACCCTCAGAAGCCTCACGATCGCTTCTCTTGGCTGCTATAGCCTGACCACGCTTACGAATTAGCTCGATAGCCTTGTCCATATCACCATTAGCCTCTGTAAGTGCATTCTTACAATCCATCATACCAGCATTTGTAAGATCACGAAGCTTCTTTATATCTGACATTGAAACTGCCATAACTTTCTTTCTTTAAATTTTGTGATTAATAAAACAAAAAAGAACCTCGAATCAGCCTCAAAAGAAGAGCCGTTTCGAGGTTCGTTTCTTTATCTCAAAGACCTAAAGGATTACTCCTCGCTCTTAGCCTCTGACTTCTTAGCGCGAGTGCGGCGTGGCTTAGCCTCAGCTGCCTCGCCATCCTCAACCTTCTCTACCTTTCTCTCGTCAAGACCCTCCTTGATAGCTGAATTAACAGCGTTAAGGATAACCTCGATAGACTTAGTAGCATCATCGTTAGCTGGAATCATGAAGTCAGCAACGTTAGGGTTTGAGTTAGTATCTACGATTCCGAATACAGGAATACCTAGACGCTTAGCCTCCTTAACAGCGATGTGCTCCTTCAAAACATCGATAACGAAAAGAGCTGAAGGAAGACGAGTAAGATCGGCAATAGAACCAAGGTTCTTGTCAAGCTTAGCTCTCTGACGAGAGATCTGAAGCTTCTCACGCTTAGAAAGATTGTCGAAAGTACCATCGCTAATGTTCTTGTCGATAGTAGCCATCTTCTTAACTGCCTTACGAATAGTAGGGAAGTTAGTCAACATACCACCAGCCCAACGCTCAGTGATGAATGGCATACCTACCTCTGTAGCCTTGTCAGCTACAACCTGCTTTGCCTGCTTCTTAGTAGCGACAAATAGGATTTTCTTGCCCGATTTAGCAATCTGCTTCAAAGCAGCAGCAGCCTCGTCGATCTTAGCTACTGTCTTGTGAAGATCAATAATATGAATACCATTGCGCTCCATGAAAATGTAAGGAGCCATAGCTGGATTCCATTTCTTCTTAAGGTGGCCAAAGTGGCATCCTGCCTCAAGAAGCTCATCAAAATTTGTTCTTGACATTTTGTTTTCGTTTACTTTCTTGTAATTAAATCAACGACTTGGTAGCTCAGAAATACTATTAACAGAGATCCAAACCGTTTAGATACTAAACACGTAAAATCCAAAGGAACAAGTCCAATAGATTAACGCTTACTGAACTGGAACTTACGACGTGCCTTAGGCTGTCCTGGTTTCTTACGCTCAACCTCACGGGCGTCACGAGTAAGGAATCCCTTAACCTTAAGTGCAGACTTGTTATCAGCGTCGAACTTAACCAAAGCACGAGCGATAGCAAGACGAAGAGCCTCAGCCTGTCCCTTGATACCACCACCGTCAAGGTTAACCTTAACGTCAAACTTCTCTGCTACACCAAGCTCATTAAGTGGCTGAAGAACTACATACTGCAAAAGTCCTGAAGGGAAATATGTAGCAAGCTCCTTCTTATTAATTGAGATAGAACCATTACCCTCTGAAAGGTAAACGCGAGCAACAGCTGCTTTTCTTCTACCGATTGCGTTTATTACTGCCATAGATCTTTTTACTTAAGTGAGTTTAAATCGATCAACTTAGGTTGCTGAGCCTGCTTGTCATGCTCCTCACCTACATACACATAAAGATTACCAAGAAGCTTGTCAGCAAGGCGATTCTTAGGAAGCATACCCTTTAGAACCTTTCTGTACAACTTGATAGGATCCTTCTTCAACATCTCAGCTGGAGAAGTCTCTCTCTGACCACCAGGGTAACCTGTGTAGTGCAAATAAACACGATCTGTCATCTTCTGACCAGTTAGCTTAACCTTCTCAGCATTGATGATGATAACGTTGTCACCACAATCTACGTGAGGAGTAAAGCTTGGCTTGTACTTACCACGAAGCAACTTAGCCACTTTAGAACCTAGACGACCAAGCGCCTGATCCTTTGCGTCAACAATAACCCAGTCCTTCTTTACTGTGTTCTTGTTTGCAGAAATGGTTTTGTAACTTAAAGTATCCACTCTAATTTTGTTTTTAATTAATCTTCTGACTTCTCCATCGGGCAAATGAATCGGTCAATTATTATTGTTTCTTAACTTATGGATAATAATTCGAGGTGCAAAGTTAATACTTTTTTTATAACTAAAAAATATTTGGCAAAGATTTTTTGAAGATGTTTTCTTTCATAAGCCCGAGCGGGCTTCGTCCAGCACCTATTCTTGACAGGAAAACCCAAAGAATAATACGGAATCAGAACTTTTTCTCAAAACATCTTTCTTTTCTAACCAAAATTTTATTTCAAAAGCAAGGACAAGGTTTTTTCTTATTCTTAAGGGAATCGGCAAGGTTTAAAAACTATATTTAGGAAACAAATAAGAAACAGACAATGTTAAACAAACAAAGGTACGCACCCGAAACGAATGCGCACCTTATATTCTAAAAGTAATTTGGTATTACTTCCAAGCCTCGATGATCTGCATGAAGTCAGCTGCCTTAAGAGCTGCACCACCGATCAAACCACCATCGATATCTGGCTGAGCGAACAACTCAGGAGCGTTGCTACCCTTGCAA
>JAZUHH010000033.1:0-48365 GCA_045641625.1 Paludibacteraceae bacterium | reverse complement strand
CCAGATGACGATAAACGTGGTGGCATGCCTCATAGTGCTGATAGGCGCTTTCATAGGCACCGAGTCGCCCCTCACGGTAACTCAGATGCTCTGGGTAAACCTCATTATGGATACCTTTGCCGCCTTGGCGCTTGCATCGCTGCCCCCTAGCCGCGATGTGATGATGGAGAAGCCAAGATCCGTAAACAGCAGCATCATAAGCCGCAAGATGCTTGCCAGCATCCTTGGCGTGGGCGGAGTGTTCCTGGCCCTTCTCCTGGGGCTGGTGATGTATTTCCAGCATGCCGATGTGGAGTCGCTGGCTGATATGCGCCTCAGCCTGCAGGACTACAACGGCCTCTCGCCATACGAGCTCAGCCTCTTCTTCACCATATTCGTGATGCTTCAGTTCTGGAACATGTTCAATGCCAAGGCCTTCGCAAGCGGCAAGAGTGCGTTCCACTTTACGAACTGCAAAGGCTTCCTTACTATTGCGGCATTGATCTTCTTCGGACAGATTCTTATAGTCAACATAGGTGGAGCCATGTTCAATGTTACTCCAATAAGTTTGATGGACTGGGTGGTTATCGTTTGTGGTACGTCAATAGTTCTTTGGATTGGAGAAATCATTAGAGTAATCAAGAAGTAATTTAGTACGAACGAGGTATAAAGGCGGTGTGGCAATATCCTCACCGCTTTTCTTATTTGAGTATGTTATGAGATATCTTATTCCATTAATGTTGTTGTCTTGTTCTTTCCTTTGCTCTTGTTCCGAAGTGCAGGGAAGCAGAACGTCGCAAAGAAAAATTGTGTCGAAAGAAGAAAAAGCGGAGCCTATGGAGAAAAAAATAGAAGTTCCAGTGTTGGATTCTCTGGACTTTAATATAGAGAGTAAAACAGTCAATGATACAGTTTCTTTTAAGTCCGGTTCTTTCCGTATTCCAGCAATAGCAAACCCTACGACAGGTTATGAATGGTCCATTGCAGACTTTGACGATATGGACACAACTGTGGTAAAATTTGTTAGTAAGCATATAGAGAAGCAGGCTAATAATGAAGGTGTAGTAATGTTTGGTGCGCCGACCAATAGTTTCTATGAGTTCAATGTTCAGTCTGTTGGCAGCGCTTCCATAAAGTTTGTCTATAAGCGAATTTGGGAGAGCAAGGAAGCACCTATTGCTGAGGCTGTATATAACATAACCGTAACAGAGTAGCGTATGTGGTCGCAAGTAGAATTTTCCCTAAAAGAGAAGCCAAGAGGTTTCCATCTTGTAACAAGCGAGATTCTTTCGCATCTTCCTGCTTTGCCAAAGGTTGGACTGCTTAATCTCTTTATCAAGCACACGTCTGCGGGTCTGACGATAAACGAGAATGCAGACCCGGACGTTCGTGTGGATATGGAAAGCATCTTTAACAGAATGGTTAGGGAGAGGGAACCCTATTACCAGCACACGCTTGAAGGAGACGACGATATGCCTGCGCATGCGAAAAGCACGCTTGTCGGAGACAGCCTTACGATTCCGATAACCAACGGCAGGCTTAATCTCGGAACTTGGCAGGGAATATATCTTTGCGAGTTCCGCAATTATGGCGGAGCAAGAAAGATAGTAGCAACGATAACAGGAGAGTAGAGTATTATGGATGATTTCATGACACCTCCCAACCATGTCAATTTCAAGGCAAAGAAATTGTTTGGAGAGTGTGGGAAAATTAAAGATGGCGCCATAGCGTATGTGCTTCCCAAAGGAGGAGGTCCGGTCGAGAAACATAGCCATTCACACAACCATCTTTTTATTGTAACTAAGGGAGAAGCAAAGGTGTTGCTTGGAGACGAGGAAGTTATAATCAAGGAGAACGAAAGTTTCCTTGTCAAGGGAACAATTCCCCACAGTGTATGGAACAACACTGACAGCGAGACAGTAATGATAGGTATAACAGTAGAAGATTAAAATGCCGATGACTAAGAAGAAAAGGACAATAATAGGAATTGCGGTTGCTGTTATTGCTATTTTGATTCTGACCCCAATCTGTTTCTATAAGTTGGTGGAGGAAAAGACGTCCAATCGTTTATATACCGATGCGCAAAGTATTCCATACAACGAAGTAGGAATGGTGCTTGGTACAAATCCAAAGAATAAATATGGAGGTAAGAACCCATACTTCTATAATCGTGTGGATGCTGTAGTGCAACTCTATGAAGCCGGCAAAATCAAGTTCGTGCTGATTAGCGGAGACAACAAGACGAAGGATTATTCCGAACCCGACGTGATGAGGAAAATGCTTGTTGAAAGAGGAGTTCCCGCAGATGCAATCTATATAGACTACGCCGGATTCAGAACTTTGGACTCGGTCGTCAGGGCCAAAATGGTTTTCGGACAGACCAAGATGACTGTCATATCGCAGAAATTCCATAACGAGCGAAGCATAGTGCTTGGTGAATGGCAGAATATGGATTTGATAGGCTTCAATGCCAAAGATGTTGAGGTGAAAAGAAGCAAGTACAGGATAATTGTAAGGGAAGGGTTTGCAAGGGTAAAGCTTTATCTTGACATGCTAGTCGGCAAGGAACCTCACTTCGGAGGTGATCCGATAAAGATTGCCGAAGGAAATCCTCAGAAAGGACTTAATGAATAATTCTTAACTGTTTAACTGACAAAGGAAATGCTAACAATATATAAAGGGAGACCGGAGAATTTGTCCGGAAGACTTGACAGAGAGATTAGAGTCTATGATTTGCTTGACTCTCTAGGTGTGGAGTATGAACGTCTGGACCACGAGCCGGCTATGACAATGGAGGTTTGTGCCGAGATTGACGAGGCTTTCGAGCGTCTGCCACTCGAAGCTTTCAAGGCAGACAATAGCGAGGATAAGGGGAAGCATGCGATAATCTGCAAGAACCTTTTCCTGACAAACAAGCAGCATACGAAATACTATCTGTTGATGATGCCTGGTGACAAGAAGTTCCTGACAAAAGATTTGTCTGCGCAAATCAACTCCGCACGCCTCTCTTTTGCCGGAGAGGAGGAAATGTTGAAGTTTCTTGACGTAACACCCGGCTCTGTTTCTGTGCTTGGACTTATGAACGACAAGGACAATGCCGTGCAGCTGCTCATAGACTGCGATGTGCTTGCAAGCGAATATGTCGGATGTCACCCATGCATGAACACATCCAGCCTGAGAATGCTTGTTAGTGACCTGAAAGAGAAGATTCTTCCTGCTCTGCATCACGAACCAATAGTTGTAAAACTTTAGGAATTTTTATCAACAACAAAGGCGACCGTATGACCGCCTTTGTTGTTGATTCATAATTTAGTACCTCTCGTTTTGCAATCGTATAGAACAGAATCTTTCGCCAAAATCAATCTTAAATAATTCATCAAGCAAATTTTATCTTTCAAAAGCGAAGGCAAGAACTATTTTTAGCCAAAATGAACATAATATTTCTTTGCCAATGGAGTCGAATGCAAAAAACAAGAGTATAAAACAAACAACAGCCACTAATACATTATTTTTGACCTTTATTTTGACTTATCACATAGGTAAACAGCCATTTACAAAGATGTTTTCTCCATCTAAAACAAAATAATAACTAATTTGAAAACTATACGAGCCAGTTCAAGACAGTTTTTATTACAAATACGCAAAAAGGCCGTTATTCTTGCTCTATTGACTCTGCTATTGTTCTGCCCAAAGACTAACTTTTTTGTCTGCATAGCAAGATTTTGTAAAAAAAGTTCTATTTTTGCATTTTGGTAAACTATTAAGTTCGGAATAATATATATAATGAGAAATATAGGAAAAATCATAGGACTTCTTCTTCTGATTCTCGTCTTTGCACAAGGCGCTGTAAGTCAGAAGAATATGATTTTTCGTTTTTCGAACGATGCAAAGTATGGAATGGACTTGAACAAGTCTTCGCATCCAATGACTTTCGGCAGTGAGTTTGCTGTAGAGCTTCCTATGTATGGAGACTGGAAGTACGACTACACATACAGATTCCCGACTATCGGTTTTGCCGTGACTCCTCTTTACACAAAGTTGAGCGACAATTGGAGCAGTACAATAAATGATGGAGAGAAGTCTGCCCTGATGATTGCCACCTATACATATTTCATGTGGCCGTTTGTCCATACTCCCAGGTTCTCTGCAAATCTGAAGGTGGGTGCCGGATTGGGAACTCTGCCCTACAAGATGAGCCAGCGCGAGACTTGGCAGGAGCACAAGACATGGTATGCGTTGAGCAAGTACAACACCAGTCTGATTACTGCAGGTTTGGACTTCAATATCCGTCTCGGAAAGCAGTACGGAAAGAAACTCTATCAGTGGGAGGTCGGCTTCGGAGGCGAGATGTTCGGAACAAGCTCTTTCGGAATCAACAGAACAGCGGAGGAGAAGGCTCTGCTTACTTTCCATCTCGGGGCGAAATATACTCCTAACGTATGGGCTCTGCCGATCTGGCAGCCTGCTCCAAAGGTGCACAGAGTTCTTCAGCTTGACTTTGACTTGACAGGAGGTGCAAACCAGCTGGCAAAGGAGGACGGTGAGAGAGTTTGGCCTTGCGGAACCTTCTGCGCAGGTATTCATGTTCCTTTGAGCAATGCGTATAGAATAGGTATAGAGGGAGACTATTTCTTTAACGCTGTGTATGACGGAAGGCAGAGAGAGGAGTTCACCCGATACAACTATATCGACGAGAACCGATACAGAAACAAGCATAGAGCCGGAGTTTGTCTGGCGAACCACTTGTCCTTCTATCGCTTCACCCTCGGTCTTGACTTTGGCGCGTATGTATATAATCCAATAAAGGAGGAGGATCCGGAGTCTGTTCTGTATAACTTCTTATACTTCAAGCTGGTTACAAAGTATCATTTCTCTAAGCATTTCTACGCTGTGGCGAGAATGAAGACCAACTACGGACATGGATTCGAGAATGTGGAGTCCGGTATCGGTTTCACAATTCCGGATTTCGGAGACAGATTGAAGAATCAGAATCCTTTCAAGCGCATAAAGAATCCATTCAAGCGTAAAGAGGATTATACAGAAGAAAAGATTGAAGGTCAGCGTAATAAGTATTACACTCCAAGAGTTTACCCACACAAATAATCAAGTAATTTAAACAATGTCAATGTTTACAGATATGATTCCTGCTTGCGTTCAGGATGCAAGAAACAACAAGGTGCTTAGAATAGGTTTCGTCCGCACTGAGACAATAGAGCTAATGAGTAAGTCTAATGTTGTGAGTCTATATAATCCTGCTACACAAAAGGACGAGCCAGTGCTTGCAGGCGAATACAACGACGAGATGGCAGTTTCTGCTATAAACGAGGCAAGCGACAAGTCGAGTGTGCTGATCATGGCAGAGCCAAAGGGATCGACAACAGGAGCAAACCAGTTCCTTGGCAACAAGAATGTCCAGGACCTTGCCTTCTTGTCTGAACTTCAGGACTTTATCGAGAAGCGTCATGCCGAGATGCCAGAAGGTTCCTACACAACAAAGCTTTTCAAGGGCGGTGTGAACAAGATGACAAAGAAGGTCGGAGAAGAGACAATCGAGGCTATTGTTGAGGCTATCAACGGTTCTACGGACCAGTTCGTGTATGAGTGCTCTGACATGATCTATCATTTGATCGTGCTTTTGACAAGCAAGGGACTTCGTATAGAGGATTTGGCGAGAGAGCTAAAGGCCCGCCACAAGTAATATAAAAAAGAAAATGTAACCTATGACTGACTTGTTTGTCGGCCATAGGTCTTTTTGTTTGGAATATATGAGATCAAAGTTATCAATCATCTTCGCTTTGCTGTTGTGCTCGTTCAAGGCTTTCGCTGTGCTGAATGAGCAGAATTTGGGGCAGACTGTATCTGTTCTGAAGGCAGAACTTGAAAAAACACAGAAGGAAGAGACTAAATGGAAGGCTACCTACGATTCAATTAACCAAGTTCAGCACGACAACCTGATGGACATCATCCAGGAGAGTGAGAAGATCTCCCTGATGCTCTACAGCCAGAAGGAGGATTATATCTTTGATATGGCCTACGCTTGTCATGAGGCTACTCGCCAGTATCGCGAATTCCACAAGAAGAGAATGCCATACGACATCCTGGTCAAGAAACTTGATTCCGAGATATTGAGGTACACTTTGCTCATAGAGACTCTGCGAAGCATACCTCCTATAAAGCATAAACTCAATTATGACAGCTTGAGGGTAATCCGTCTAAGGGATGACTCGATCCGTAAGGCCTTGGATGCTGCAAATGCTGTTTATGAAGCTGAGAAATACGGAAAGCCGGCAGTGGATTCCTCTAAAACCGGCAGCGGAATAAATATCTTCGGCAAGCAGCTTGGTGGAGACACATCTGCCGTAGCCTCTGCGGAAGAGACTGTAAGGCAAATCGCCGCAACGAGAGACAGCTTGACTTTGGTGAAGGCAAGAGAGCTGACTAAAGATTTGTTGGATGTCCCAGCAACACCAAGATCCATGAGGATGTTCAACAAGGAAAAGCTAAAGGAGTTCATGCTGTCCGAGGAAAGCCAGGTTGAGCGCGACTCCTGCATCTCCCTTGCCAAAAGGATTCTGGTGGATTACATTGTCACAAGGGATTTTGTAATAAGAGACAGCAAGTTCTATGAGAGGATAGATTCCAAGCTTAAAACTATAAATGACTTTGCCCTAGACAAATACGAGTCCATTCAGCACAATATCTTCACAAATGGCGGAGTCAGTTACATGAATATTCTCACCAAGTTCTCCGACAATTTCAATACTGCTATCGGAGACTTCAGCAGCAAGTATATTGACGACGGATCGGATGTCCCTTCGGATTGGAAAGGTCCAACTATACTCGGACTGATAGTCTTTATCCTTGTGTTCTTCGTGTTGTCTGCGGTCGTTTCCTACTTTGTGATAAAGGTAGTTAGCAAGCACAGGAATATAAACAAGACTTTTATACCTTATTATGCCATTACTGCCACTTGTGTCCTGTTCACAATACTCCTTTCCGTAACTAAGGTTGTTGTTGCGCAGAACTTCTTTACGATGGCATGTTCCCGATTGATAGAGTATGTGCTGTTGATTGCGGCAATTACTCTTTCCCTTGTGTACAGAACGAACAGCAAGCAGATAAAGAGCGCATTCTCCTGCTATTTCCCTATCCTGCTGATGGGACTTGTGATAATCATATTCCGAATCATGTTCGTGCCTAACAATGTTGTCTTGATATTGTTCCCTCCTGTCCTAGTGCTGTTTACAGTATGGGGCTATAGGAGCGTCAGAGCCCATCATGCCAATATCCCTAAGCAGGATGAGATTTATGCTTGGATCTCGCTCTTGATAATGACCGTGGCCTGTGTTATGGCTTGGTTCGGTTATGCTTTGCTTGCCGTAGAGGTGTTCATCTGGTGGCTTGTCCAGTTGACTTGCATTCAGGCGTTGACTTTTTTGTTTGAGTATATGAAGTCTTTCGAGGCTTCCCATATAGTGCCAAAAATTCTTGCAAAAGAGGGATTCCCTAAAGAGGATACAGAAGCGTACAAAGCCAGATTGGCCAAGAAAATCAGAGAGGTTCAGACAAGCCAGGGCGACAACTTGTCCTACACTTGGTTCTTTGATTTCGTAATGATGTGTGTGATTCCGTTCTGCGCTGTGCTTTCTTTCCTTATTTGCATTTACATAGCTACGGACATTTTCGACCTTACGGCAATGAGCAAGGATATTTTTCTGACTAATTTCCTTGATGTGGACGGCTTGTGCCAGTTGTCTTTGTTCAAGCTTGTCGTAGTTCTTGAATTCTATTTCGTCTTCAAGTTCGTCGCCTATGTCTTGAAATCGATTTACAAGCATTGGAAGCTCAAGAACAAGAAGCTTCATGAGATTGAGAGAGCCAACATCACTTTGGCTAACAATGTGATAGCCATCGTTATCTGGGGCGTTTACTTCATCTTCGTCTTGTTCCTTTTGCAAGTTCCAAAGAGCGGAATCTCTATCGTTACTGCAGGTTTGGCAACCGGTCTCGGTTTCGCCATGAGGGATATGCTGAACAACTTTTTCTATGGCATAACATTGATGACAGGAAGGGTTAGAGTCGGAGATTTTATCGAGTGTGACGGAGTTAGAGGAAAGGTGGAGTCCATTACTTACCAGAGTACCCAGCTTATTACACTTGACGGATGCGTTATTGCATTCCTTAACTCCACTTTGTTCACAAAGACATTCAAGAACCTTACTCGCAATCACGGATATGAGCTGGTAAAGATACCTGTCGGTGTTGCTTACGGAACAAATGTCAACGAGGTGCGTTCAATTCTGGAGCAAAGACTTCAGGAAATGCGTTCAGGAATGACGTCAAAGAAGCCGAATCTTGATCCGGATAAGGCAATTAGCGTTTACTTCAACGACTTCGGTGAAAGTTCCGTAGATCTTTACGTCCTTATGTGGGTGCTTGTAGAGAATAAGTTTGTGATAGTCTCTAAGGCTAAGGAAATCATTTACAACGCCTTGAACGATAATAATATCGAAATTCCTTTCCCTCAAAGAGATCTGCACATCAGAAGCAATGATGCAAAATAAAAGAGACAATTTTTCTTTGTTAAGGCCCGATGATTTACGTCGGGCTTTTTTTGATGTTTATATGCATGGTTTTGTATATTTATGAGCATTTGTATAATTAGTGCTCCACGTGTAAAAAATAAGCCTCAAAGATATGTAGGCTGATATATTTTTTGTAATTTTGCTCACGAAATGACGTTTTTTGTGGACATTGTGCTTGTTTATGATGACTCAAATAATGTTAATACATAAATATGCATTACGATATAGAGCATAAACTCTGTTGTTATTTCTTAAATTTCAGTAAGTTGCAAGAGATTTAAGGAGTCTTTTTGTTGTGATATGCTCCCAGTGTTTCCTTTTTCGGAAACTAATATGCAAAACAAACGATGTTCTAAAAGGATTATTCTGCTTTAATTTTTTATGTTTCAGGATTATTTTAATCTGTTCTTCTATATAGGACTTTGGTTGTTCTCGACCTTCCTAATTTCAAGATACTGCGAGAGGTTCAGTACAAGCTGGATTATCGTTGTTGTCTATACGGCTTTTTCTTTCATAACACTGTCGTTGTACAGTAATCCATATTTCCAGGATTCATATACAGGATTATCTTTCTTCCCGTTTGTTTATCTGTTCCTGTTCGTAATTGTGGCGTGTTCCCCTATTTTTAGGTACGACATGAGATCGCCAGGTACGATTGTCGCACCGTCTCCGAAGATCCTTAAATTGTTTGTGATATTCTATTTTGTGGTTTGTGCTGTAGTTTTGCCTAATGACTTTACGAATGTTCAGGAGGGTATTGTTCGATTGATGTCGGATTCCACTGCGGGAGCGGAACTCTATGCCGAGGCGCATAATGCGGAAAAGAAGTCGTATTCTGCTATATACAGTATCATGGCGGCTTTCCATAACTGTTTCTTTGAGTCGTTTATATTCATTGCCTTCCTTATGTTGTGTAATGAGGAAGTTTCGAAGAAATATCTTAGAATGGTGTTCCTGATCGTAATATTCGAGATGTTGTCGCCTCTTGCGGCTGGATTGAGAACTATTACCATCATGAAATCGTTCACAATGGTTGCGGCAACGTCATTTTTCTTCCCTTTCTGGACAAAAGAGGTTCAGAATACCTTCAGAAGATGTGCAATCATAGGATCTATCATTATCATGCTGCCATTTTTGGCAGTATCAATCAGCCGTTTCGGAGAACGTCAGATGGGAGCTTCCGGAGGTATGGTTTGTTATGCAGGTCAGGCGCCTTTGAATTTCAATCTGTATTGCTTAGACACAGAGCAGACAAGAGAAGGAGACAGAACATTGAATATCTTCAAGAAGTGGGTTGGAGGTGATGTGCCGGAACAGATAATGGAGACTCGTTCAAAGTATTCTGCTATGAAGATCGGAGACGAGGTGTTCTCTACATGGGTGGGAGACTTCGTTTTGGATTTTGGACCTGTCGTTCCAGTTATAGCTCTGCTTATATTCGTAATGTTCACTACGGTGCAAACGCGTGTGTATAACGATACGTTCTACAGTTATCAGTTACTGCTGCTGTATTTTATCTGTAACGTAGTTCTGCATGGTGCCATGTATCTGTTCTACTATTCGTTCAATGGTAATTACACAATTGTCAGCTTTATGCTGTCGTATTTCTTCTTGATGTTCTGTCATAGAAAACTTGAAACTGTAGAAATAACTAGGTAGTTATGTCAACAAGTATAAAAAAGAACTTCCTGTACAGTTCGTTCCTTACTGTAGCGAACTATTTGTTCCCGCTACTGACTTTCCCTTATGTCACTCGTGTATTGGAGGTTGACAATATAGGAATATGTGGCTATGTAGATAGTATCGTGAACTATTTTTCGTTGTTCTCGTTACTCGGAATCAATACAGTAGGTGTTAGAGCAATAGCTTCGAGCAAGGGAGACAGGGAAGCCATGTCGCGCGCTTTCTCCTCCCTTTTCTGGTTTAATACAGTAACTACTGTTGTGGCGGCAATTATTCTGGTCGTTACTGCATATACTGTCGAGAAATTCCAACCATATCAGGATTTTCTGTTGGTCGGAATAGTGAAGCTTGTTTCTGTCTATTTCATGGTGGAGTGGTTTTATAGAGGAACAGAGAACTTCAAGTATATCACGGTGCGAACCCTTGTCATAAAGTGTGTGTATGTGGCAAGTATATTCGTGTTCGTCAAGAAAAAGGATGATGTGCTAATTTACTATTGGCTGACAGTGCTGTCCATAGCTGTGAACGCAGTCTTTAATTTTTGCTATTCACAAAAATTTGTTTCTTTGACATTCAAGAATCTGGAGATAAAGCAGCATTTGAGACCGTTGTTCTATTTTGGCTTTTATTTCTTCATTACATCCATGTACACATCTTTCAATGTTACGTACCTGGGATGGCATTCTACGGATGAGGAAGTCGGTTACTATACTACGGCATTCAAGCTTTACACAATTCTGATTTCGATATTCACGGCGTTTACAGGAGTGATGATGCCAAGAATGACAAATCTGCTTTCCCAAGGTAAGTTTGACGAGTTTGTTCAATATATTTCAAAGTCACAGAGCATGCTGCTGGCGTTCTCTATTCCGGTAATTCTGTTTTCTGCAATTTTCGCTCCACAGATTATCGAGATTGTAGCCGGTCCCGGTTTCGAGAAAGCTGTTATGCCAATGAGGATAATCATCCCTTTGATTCTTATCATCGGTTTCGAGCAAGTTTTGGTTACGCAGACGCTTAATCCGCTAAAGAAAGACACAATCATATTGTTGAACTCGTTTCTGGGTGCAGTTGTAGGTTTGTGCTCTAACTACTTCCTTGTGCCGATTTTGTTGAGCTCGGGTTCAGCCGTTGCATGGCTGTTGTCTGAGTCTGCAGTACTTATAAGCTCGCAATATTTCGTGACAAAGTTTATCAAATTGAAGTTTCCGTTCAAATCCATGTTCTTGATGGCTTTGTACAATATACCTCTTCTGGTGTTGTTCATGCTTGGAAGCAAGTACATGAACTTCAACTGCTGGGTGACAGTTATTGTCATGGGAACTGTAATGGTTATATATTCTCTGTTGCTGCAGTGTAAGATGAAGAATCCTGTAGTGCTATCGTTAGTGAATAAGTTTCTAAAAAAGGCATAATAAACATGAGCAAGATTTCTATTGCTATCGCTACATATAATGGTGCAAAATATTTGAGAGAGCAGCTTGACAGTTTGTACAGGCAGACAAGAGTTCCAGATGAGGTTGTCGTGTCGGATGATTGTTCCACTGACTCTACACGTGAGATTCTTGAGGAGTATCACCAGTCACACGGCTTGATCTATATAGTCAACGAGCACAATCTCGGATTCAACAAGAACTTCGAGAATGCGTTGGCGCATACAACCGGAGACTATGTCATGATTTGCGACCAGGACGATATCTGGTTCGACAATAAGGTCGAAACGCTTTACAATACTATCATAAAATCTGACGCGTCTAAGCCTGCGGCAGTGTCATCCACAACAATAGATTATGTTGACGGTGTGCCGACTCGTGACCATACAACGCCAAGATTGACTTGGAAGCACATGTTGCAGGGACACGGATGCCAAGGATGTTGTGCGATACTAAACAGGGCTTTGCTTGACAAGGTACTTCCGTTAAATTTGCCTAAGGGTATGATGTATGACGCATATATAGGGTTTGTTGCATGTATGCTTGGCAATTGGGAGAATATAGGAACTCCGTTGATGTACTACAGACATCATTCCAACAACGTCATTGCGAACCTCAATGCACCTACGGACAGAAAAGACCAATACCCTGCGATAATAGCTCCAGGCAGGTTCGATTTGATGCGTCTGGTTCGTGAGCGATTCGGTTCTGAGTTCAGAAGCGAAAGAGTAAAGATGTTCGAGGAAATGTTGAAACTTGAAAACAGACAGAGCAAGATTTCCAGAATTCTCGCTCTGTTCAAGCTAAACAAAATTTCTAAGGTTACACGTATCAAGACTGCAGTAAAGATTTTCATTCAGTAGTTCTCAAAAAAGTAAGGATTTAATGAATTTAAAGTTAATAAGGTTTTTGCGTATAGCAAACAAACTATCGATTAAGTTTCATTTGGGACGAACAATAGGGAACCTGTTGTTTGGAATGTTTAATACGAAAAAGTCAAGCAAATGGACAAAAGGAGATTCTAACTCTTTTTTGGACTCTTTGCATAAGGATGTTGAGTCCTCTGCATTGTGTGAGAACGAAGTGGTGGAACCTACGGTCGATTTGCAGATAATAGTTCCTGTCTATAAGGTTGAAAAGTATTTGGATGGCTGTTTGCAGTCAATTTTGAACCAGAAGACGGACTATACATTCAAGGTTGTCGCTGTAAATGACGGGTCGCCGGATCGCAGCGGCGAAATACTAGAGAAGTATAGGGATGACGACAGAGTGATTGTTATCTCTCAGGAAAACAGAGGATTGTCCGGTGCCCGAAATACAGGACTTAGGACTATCTTTGGAAAGTATGTCGGATTCCTTGATTCTGATGACGAACTTGCTCCCGGTGCCATTCAGGCTTGGCTTGATGCAGCGTACAAGAACGATGCCGATATCGTTGACGGAAGCTTCAGACGTATGACTCCGGAAGGTGAGCTAAGTGGCGGTTTCGTCCATACTTCTGACAAATCGAATTCCGGTTTCGTCTGGACCAGAATCTATAAGCCATACTTGTTCCAGAACGTTCATTATCCCGAGAGATATTGGTTCGAGGATTCCGTGATCGGATTGATTCTGCCGCACGCCAGCAAGTATGTGGCAATAAAGGATTATGTCTATCACTACAGAGCGAACCCTACGAGCATTATGCATACATTCAAGGGAAATCCGAAGTCGCTTGACTCTTTGTATATCACGAGGTCTTTGATGAAAGATGCAAGTACATTGGATTACATTGATTTTAATTCCGACTGGACAATTGATTTCTTCCTTCGTCAGTTCCAGTACAACTGGCATCGTACCCACACTTTGGGAGAGGAGGTCGAGGATGCTGTGTTCGATGTCACAAAGAAACTTTTGTCACAGTACTTCCCTGAGAAGCATACAAGCAACAAGAATTTCATAAATCTTGAGAAGGCTCTTCGAAATGATGACTTCCATCTTTACAGAAGGGAATGTTGCTATATGTAATGCATTTGTAGAACTAAGATACATATAATTATGAACTTTAATGAAGTACACAGACTAAGAATAGTGCAGAAGGTTCTGGAGAAACTTCACATCGGAAGAAGCATACCTAACTTCTTGTACAAACTGCAGACCCGAAAGGACAAGGAGGGAATTGATGTGCTTCCTGATAGCGAGGCAGCAGATTCGTTTCTTGATTCAATATACAAGGATCCGAAGTCTTCGGCAGTGTCGGAAACTCATGAGATCAAACCGATTGTAGATTTGGAGATAATTGTGCCGGTCTATAACGTAGAGAAATATATTGATGCTTGCATGAAGTCTGTGTTGGACCAGAAGACAACATATTCATATAAGCTGGTAGTTGTGAATGATGGATCTCCGGACCGTTGTGGCGAGCTTCTAAAGGCCTACGAGTCGGACGAGAGAGTGGAAATCATAACTCAGGAGAACAAGGGATTGCCAGATGCAAGAAACAGGGCATTGAATCCAATATGCGGCAGATATGTGTATTTCCTTGATTCGGACGACACGCTTCCAGAGAACACTATCCAGAGCCTAATGGATGTAGCTTGTCAGTATGACGCAGACATTGTGGAAGGTAGTATGGCAGCCTTTACCGATGACGGGAAGACTTCCGTAAATTACAGAAACGAATATCGAGTTAAAGCGGAAAAGGCATCGTTGCACGGATTTCCTGTGGCAAAGGTTTATCGAGCCGAACTGTTCAAGAATATTCAGTTCCCAAGAAGCTATTGGTGGGATGATTCAATCATGATGATGCTGGTAGTTGCCAAGGCTAATCTTTTGGTGACAATCCCTCAGTTTGTGTACAATTACAGAACAAATCCAGAGAGCATATCACATTCCTTCAGAGGGAAACCGAAATCTTTGGATTCGTTCTATGTTACAAGATCGTTGCTAAAGGATCAGGAGACATTGGAAATAGACCGCATTTCGGGTTATAGCATTGACTCTGCGCTTTACCAGTTCAAGTACAACTGGCACAGAACATACGACATGGGCATTGATGTTGAGAAAGCGATTTTTGTATTGACCTGTGACTTGTTCGACAAATACTATGGCAACCAGGTTACTAAAGATAAGAAGTATATAGACATGCATAAGGCCTTGGCAAACAGGGATTTTGACCTGTACAGAAGAGAGTGTTGCTTTATGTAGTGTTATCACATGTGCAATTATTAGGATAGACTATGAAGATAATGCAATTTATGCCTGAGTTCGGCTTGGCTGGTGCCGAAAGAATGGCTGAAACATTGATATTGGAGCTACAGAAACTCGGCCACGAGGTAATGGTCGTAAGCTTATATGATTTCCATTCAAGCATAACAGATAACTTGGAACAGCATGGAATTCAGGTCAAATATATGAACAAGAAGGTGGGTCTTGATTATTCTGTGGTTTCGACAATCAGAAAAGAAATCAGGGACTTTATGCCCGACATTATTCATACGCACAGACACTTGCTGCATTATGTGGTCTTGTCTCGTATGTTTTCTTCGTGCAAAGCTCCAATTATCCATACTGTTCATAACGAGGCAAGAAAAGAGCTTACGGATATTCACAGATGGGTAAGCAATCTTCTTTTCTTGGTGACTAATGCATATCCAATTGCTTTGACAGACTTGATCAAGGATACAATCTATGAAGCCTACAGCGGTTTGAAGGATGTTCCTGTAATCATGAATGGAGTAAACGCAGATATGGTCAAGCCTGTCAAGGAAAACTATGAACTGACAAACGGAGAATTCAAGATTCTTCACGTTGGACGTTTTGCCGAGGCAAAGAATCACGCCGCCATTGTCGAGACTTTCGAGAAGTTCCATGAAAAGTATCCGAACAGCTCGCTTACATTCTTTGGAACCGGAGAGTTTTTTGACTCTGTAAAGGCTTTGGTGGATTCGAAGAACATGAACGACTGTGTGATATTCAAAGGCGTTGATCCGAAGGTTGCTACCCGTTTCCATGAGTATGACGTGTTCATACTTCCTTCGTTGTACGAGGGAATGCCGATAACTATTATTGAGGCTATGTTTGCGGGAATGCCAATCATTGCGACAAATGTCGGTGGTGTGAGCAATGTGCTTACAGACCAAGAGGACAGTCTGCTCATCCCAGTGGATAACGATGCCTTGATATCAGCGTTGGAAAAAATGAAAGACGACGCATCTTTGCGAGAAAGACTTGGAAAGAACGCATTGAGGAATTCTCATAAATTCTCGGGAGAGCAGATGGCGAAATCCTATGAGGAGTATTATATGAAAGTGAGTTCAAAAAACTAAATGAAGTTTTTTGATAACAGGTCTCGAAGTTGAGGCTTGTCAAAACATTAGTTGTTGAAATGAAAAAGGTTCTATGCCTAATTGATGCTTTGGGATCTGGCGGAGCGGAAAGACAGTTGGTCGGGCTTGCCGGATTGTTGAAAAATGAAGGTTACGATGTAACTCTTGGATGTTATTATTCTTCGCCTTTTTTTGAGGGCTATACATCTCATTTGAAGGAGAATAATGTGCCGCTTCTTGTTGAGGACGCTTCTTCAAAAGGATTTGTCGGCAAGACTCTCGCCATACGCAAGTTGATAAGGAAATCCAAGGCAGAGGTTGTCATTGCATACAAGGAGCAGGTTAATATAAAGGCTGTGCTTGCGTGTGCATTTATGAGTAACATAAAACTGATTGTTTCGCAAAGAAATACTTACAGCAACGTGTCGTTCTATGACAAGGTTTGTGCCAACCTGTACCGATTTGCAGACTATGTTGTGCCAAACTCAAATTCACAGACAAAAGTTCTTGCAAAACACTTCCCGTTCCTAAAAGACAAGGTTAGAACCATTACCAATTTTGTAGATACTAACAAGTTTGTTCCTGCAGAATCATTAGCAGAGAGTGACAAGTTGCGACTATTGACTGTTGCAAGAATCAATGTCGAGCAAAAGAACGCTGAACGCTATTTGAAGTCCTTGAAATTATTGAAGGACAAGGGTGTCAATTTCTTCGCTGAATGGTATGGATCTCCACAGCCGGCAAATGCACAGGAACTTTTGGAGGCTATGGTGGATGAACTTGACATCAGGGATGTGTTCTCTTTCCGTAAGGAGGAGAGTAATGTGGCAGCAGTGTATAACAGCTGCGACCTGTTCTGCCTGCCATCGCTATACGAAGGATTCCCTAATGTTATTTGTGAGGTTATGAGCTGTGGCAAACCGGTTATATGCGGAAATGTTTGCGACAACCCAGATATTGTGGCCGACTCGGTAAACGGCTTTTTGTTCGACCCCAAGAACGAAAGTGACATTGCTCTTGCCGTAGAAAGATATGCAAAATTAAGCAAAGAGGAAAGGACAAATATATCAAAGAGAAATAGAGAAGTTGCGCTAAATAAGATGTCTGCAGCTTCCTTTGTGGCACAGATGACAAAAATGATAGACTAATGGCATTATCTCTGTACAGAATAAAGAAATGGTCAAAAATGATTCTTGGCAAAAGTGATCTTTACGTTTGTCAGGATGAAGGCAAATGCTACTCGGTTACAGAAATCAAGGGTTATTACAATAACTTGACTGAGAAGGTAACAAAGTATGGTGTAGGACATGGAAAGATTCCTACATATCCAAACGAGAAGGGCGAAATCATAGAGTTCTCTATTGGAATATTCCAGTATGGACTTGCGTGCTACGACCTTTACTTGTTAAACAACGACCAAAGTATGCTCGAGGATGCTATCCTTTGTGGAAACTGGGCATTAGAGAAACAGCGTGAAGATGGAAGCTGGGTTTGTTTCGGCAAAGACGAAAGTTCGGCAATGGCTCAAGGTGAAGCTATCTCTTTGATGGCAAGGTTGTACATTGCCACAAAGGACGACATGTACTTGAACCCCATAGTCAAGGCGAAAGACTACATGGTAAAACCCATCAGCGAGGGTGGAGTTTCCGAGTATGTTAGCGGGCGTTTGGTGTTGTACGAAAGTGCGATGTGCCCTCCGATAATGAACGGATGGATATTCGCTCTTTGGGGATTGTTGGATTACTGCAAATTGTTCCCTGGAGATGTCATGGCACAAGAGTTGTATAAAGGATCAGTAAGCGCTTTAGCTGATATGCTGCCACAGTTTGATAACGGTTATTGGACAACTTATAATACACAAGGCATGGTTGCATCCCCGTTCTATCATGGATTGCATATCCATCAGATGAATGCAATGTACAAACTATCTTCTGATGAGAGGTTCAAAATCTATGCAGAGAAGTGGACCAAATATCAGCAGTCTTTTTGGAACAGAAAGAAGGCTTTTATAGTGAAAGCATTTCAAAAGGTATTTGACTAGAAGACATGAAAAAAGTAGGAATAGTCGGTTTCTTTGCAAAACAGAAACCTTTGCGAGACGGTCAAACCGTAAAGACCCAGCAACTTTCAAAGGCATTGAAGGAGCGCCTTGGTGAAAATGAAATTGTAGAGGTTGACATGCAGGGGTGTAGAAATCGTCCTTTCGGTTTTGTGAAAGAGGTTGCAAGTATTTGCAGAAATTGTAAAAATGTGGTAATTTTGCCGGCGCATAACGCATTGCTGTTTCTCCCTTTCTTATGTTTGCTTTTTAGAAAGAGTGGAGTGAGGCTGTTCTATGATGTAATTGGGGGGTGGTTGCCTACCTACATCAAGGGACATTCAATTGTTGAGAAACAAATAAAGAAATTCGCAGGAATTTGGGTTGAAACATCAGTAATGCAGAAATCTTTGCAGTCGTTAGGTTTCGATAATGTTGCTGTGCTGCCAAATTTCAAGGATTTGAACATTTTGCAGGAATCAGAAACTCACGGCATTGCTGAGAAACCGATTAAATTGTGTGTATTCTCTAGAGTAACTGAGGTAAAAGGAATAGATGATGCAGTGAATTCTGTAAAGAAGATTAACGAAGAAATGGGTGCTCCTACATATTCTTTGGATATTTATGGTCCGATAGATGATGCGTATGCATCCCATTTTGAAAATTTGCAGAAGGACTTTACCAATGAAGTGAAATACTGCGGATGCGTAAGTCCAGAGAAAAGTACAGAATATTTGAAACTTTATGATGCCCTTTTGTTTCCTACAAGGTATGAAGGAGAGGGTCATCCCGGTACAATAATAGACGCTTATTCAGCAGGTTTGCCTGTGTTGTCAGCAAAGTGGCACAGCTACTCGGATTTTGTTGACGAAGGCGAAACTGGTTTGGGATACGAGCAATACAATTATGACGCTTTATGTGAGTTGTTGAGAAAAGTTGCCTCCGATTACAAGGTTCTGGATGATATGCGAGGGAACTGTTTGAAAAAAGCTTCTAATTATTCCGCAAAAGAAGTCGTAGATGAAATAATATCCATATTAAGTAAATAAAATTTTAGTGAATACTTTTTTGAAAAAATTGTTGGTGTTGTTGGGTTTGTGTGCGTTTTCCAATGTCAATGCCGAGATTAGGATTACTGAGGTCATGCCAAGTAATCTGTCCACTATTACTAGTGATTTGTTCGACTACAATGGTTTTGTAGAGATCTATTCCGACTCGAAAGATGTGGATCTTAAGGGATGGAAGGTGATAAACATTAAGAAGGGAGAGTTGAACTGGGAGGTTACCCTTGATTCAACACACGTTTTGCCTTTAGGATATGGGTTGCTTTTCTTTGGTGAGAAAGAGACAAATAGCAAGACAGCTTCCAAGCTAAAGACATACTTCTCGGGAAGTGTTCCGCAGAAGCTATGTACGGAACCAGGAGAGATTCTTTTCGTTAACGGGAATGATACTGTTTCTCTGTCTTATCCGCAGTCTTATCCTCATTTGTCCTACGGAGAGGGTGGATATATGGAACCTACTCCCGGACATGAAAATTCAGAAGTTTCTTTTGCTTCTGTAGAAAGCCGTGTCGGTTTGGTTTCCTTTGTGGGAAATGAACCTGGTGCTTACGACAGGATTAACGTTGATGTGGAATTGAAGTGTGCTACTCCAGATGCTGACATCTTCTATACTATAGACGGTTCCATACCGACAATGACAAAAGGTACGAAGTATGCTGAACCTTTTGTGTTGCCTAGCACTGCAGTGGTTAGGGCAAGGGCCTATAAGGACGGAATGCTTTACAGCGAGATAACTACGGGTAGCTTTATCATGCCTGACGATTACCATACACCTTGCTATGCGTTGGATAACACTTTGCCTATAGTTTCTATTTCTACAGATGACGTGAACTTCTTCGGAGATTCTATAGGTATCTATGTAGAGGGAAAGAACGGAATAGCTTCAGGATGTACTCCTGTTTCAAACTACAATCAGGATTGGACTCGTCCTGTATGCTTCGAGTATATCGTTGATGGTAAGGTTGTTGATTGTCAGGATGTCGAGGTTGGTGTCTATGGCGGTTGTACACGTGTCTATAAGACAAAGAGCCTCAAGATAAAGACAACAAAGAGAACAGGCAACAACAGATTTACGTATAACAAGTTTTTCGCGAACAGAAATATAAAGAAATACAAAAGTTTGGCATTGCGTAACGGAGGTAACGGATATCAATTCATTACTCCACGTTGGAGAGATATGTTTATCCAGAGCTTGGCTGACGGAATGAACATTGACAAACAGGCAATGCAGCCTGTTGCTTACTACATTAACGGTAAGTATTGGGGTATGATGATTCTTGCGGAGCGTACAAACGAAGACTATCTGTACCATAACTACGGCCTTGACGAGACTGAGGTTGATATTATTGAGGCCGGACACAATGCGTCGTGCGGAGACAATATCCGCTTTGGCCAAATGCAGAACTTTGTTGAGAAAAGCTATACAAAAAGTGACTATTTCGAGAATCTTGGTAACTTTATCGACATAGATGAGTACATGGACTACCAGATATTGGAGCAGTATGTAGTCAACACAGACTGGATTACAGGTAACCTTAAGTTCTGGCGTAAGAGAGATGGCGGCAAATTCCGTTGGATCCTTTATGATACAGACTTTGGTCTTTCTACTGCTCCTGCTGTTTCCTTGGACAAGGACATGCATGAGTATGCTGCTACCGAACGAGGTTCAAACAGCGCGCGTCGCTTGTACAACCGAAGCATGCAGAACGAAGATTTCCGCTGGTGTTTCTTGGACAAGTACCTTGACAGAATAGAGAATCATTTTACTGACAGTTTTATTGACGCGAAGTTTGATTCAATCAAGGAACTTGTTGCATACGAGACTTGTGCTTTCCTTAATAATGCGGTTACTTTGAAATGTCCTGCTATTCCTGATGTTGAAGAGGCAAATGCCGAGTTTATGCGTGACTTTGCAAAGAAGAGAAAGCCAATCTTGGTGGAGCAGTTGAAGAAGCAATACGGTCTTGGCAATGATACTGTCAAGGTTAAGATACAGAGTGTATGTCCAGCCAATTCTGACTTGAATACCACTTTCTATTTCAACGACAGAAAGTTTGTTTCAGGCAACTATACTCGCAATGTGTTCTCTAACGAAAGAGTCAAGATAAAGGTGGAGGTACCTGTTGGATGCAAGCTTGCAGAATGGTATGTGAACGACACCCTTATCGAGAATGGCGGTAAAACTTTCCAAGGAAATGTATTGACTCGCTATGCAGTGAAAGACAGCCTTGTAATAAAGGTTGTATTTGATGAGGATGAAACATACAAGTTGCCTAACCTTTATATCAATGAGGTTTGCTCTTCAAATGAAACCGTGTTGGATGAGAACGGAGACGCCCCTGACTGGATAGAGATTTATAACGGGGACAACGAAGATGTAAACCTTAGCGGTTTCGCGTTGGAGAACGTGACAAAACTTGCTACACACTTCTTCCCAGAGAAATCTAATGATGTAATAGTTCCTGCTAATGGTTACCTATTGCTATGGGCAGACAAGGATGTAGAGAAAGGGCCTCAGCATTTGAACTTCAAGCTTTCTGCCGCTGCATCGCAGACACTTTCTCTAAAAGCTCCAGACAAGGGTGAACTTAAGGAGATTGACAGACTTGTTACAAAAGTTCATTCTCGTGACGGCTCTTTCGGTAGAGAGTCTGATGGATCTGAGAAAACAGTAGTATTCAATAACTGTAGTGAACTTGATCATAAGAATAACCCTATAGCTTCACCTGCCTTGAGCAATGGCTCATTGGTATGTTTGAATGTTATCAATACTAATATCGACTTTTCTCTGACTTACAATGTTGAGGCTGTTTCTGGAAATGGCTGTATAGTTGTGAGAAATGCTGAGGACAAGGCAATCCGAGTTTTTGATAGCTTAGGTCGTTTGAAGGGTATGTCCATTGCAGATTCTAATGACTGTACAATTCCTATGGAAAAGGGTAGTTATGTAGTGGTTGTTGATAATAAAGGATTCAATTTGATAGTAAAATAAATAATATGGGAATAGTATTAGAAACTAAAAAGGTTATTGGAAGATCGCTTATCAAGATGATGAGCATAATTCCAGACAAGCCTTATTTGCAGTTAATTTATCGTTACAAGATGCATAAGTTCTTCTCTTGGGAGAACCCAGAAACTTTCACAGAGAAGCTTCAATGGCTAAAGTTGTACTACAAGGATCCAATTCTGACAAGAATGGTTGACAAGTATGCTGTCAAAGATTATGTAACTGAGAAGTGTGGTCCTGGCCATGTAATTCCTTTGTTGGGTGTATGGAATACTCCAGAGGAAATTGACTTCGACAAACTGCCTAACCAGTTCGTGTTAAAGACAACTCACGGTGGTGGAGGTTGTGGTGTTGTTATTTGCAGAGACAAGGCTACATTCGACAAAGAAGCTGCTTTCAAGAAGTTGCATACGTCTTTGAAGACAGACCTTTTTGTTCAGGGTAGAGAGTATCCTTACAGAGATGTGCCTCGCAGAATTATTGCAGAGGAATATGCTGTTGACGAGTCAGGAGTTGAGTTGAAAGACTATAAGATATTCTGTTTCGACGGAGTTGTCAAGATGATAAAGGTTGACTTCGACAGATTTATCTCTCATCACGCAAACTATTTTACTCCAGAATGGGAGTTGATGGATTTCGGTGAGGACGCATCTTCTTCTCCTGTTTGGGATAAGGATCTTCCTCGTCCTAAGAATTTAGAGTTGATGTTAGAGATTGCCCAGACTTTGTCTAAGGGATTGCCTTTCGTTCGTATCGATACATACAATGTTAACGGTACAGTATATGTAGGCGAGATCACATTCTTCCCAGCTTCTGGATTTGATGCCTACAAGCCTGTAGAGTGGAACAATATCATAGGCGATTGGCTTACTATTCCTGACTACAAAGTTTAATGAGGAGCATTTAGAGGATTAGTAGTTAATGGGGAAATGAGCAAACTATATAAAGGTGTATGGGTGTCAGAACACGCACCACATAATTGTGAAAAGTTAACAAAAGAGAAGTGTGATGATCTTCTAAAGAAAGGCGGTTGGTCCATTCGTGAGATCTCTGACTTTGATTGTCAAAAAGAAACTAGTTTCTATGCTGTCATCAAGGATTCTTTCGGTGGCATGGAAGAATTGAGCAAGAAAGTGAGGACTAAGGTGCGGAAAGCACAAAAGATCTACGAATATCGTCTGGCAACGCTGGACGACTTGCTCCAGCATGGTGCTGACATATACTATAAGGCTTTCGCAAACTACAAGGTAAAGAGCGAGTCCGAATCAAAAGAGGAGTTGGAACGAAGATTCCGTATGGTATCCGAAAGCAGCGAATATGACGCTTGGATTGTATATCGTATTGAGGACAATGTTCCAGTTGCATGGTCAATTACTCATGTGTTTGAAGGAATGTGTGAGTACGAGACCGTGAAAGTTGATCCGGCCTATTCGGACAGTACTTACCCTTCTTACGGCTTGTTCTATGAAATGAACAGATACTACCTTGAGGAGCGTAAGTTGTCCTATGTGAATGCAGGTTGGCGCAGTGTTTCGAACCATTCAAACGTACAACAGTTCCTTATTGACCAGTTTATTTTCAGAAAGGCCTATTGCAATATGAAGATTTACTACAAGCCTTTGTTGGGAGCTGTGATTTCGATGTTGTTCCCGTTCAGAAAGCTTATACTAGTTTCTAGAGTCAAGTCGATTCTGGTGCAGGAGGCGTTTTCTCGTGGGATAGAATGATTCTATAATTACGCCAATGCTATTGTTCTTTTTGTGTATATGCTGAATGAGTAGTAGTATTGATAGAACCCCCAAGGATGCTATAATCAGGGTTAACGCCGTGGTTGTCACCACATCCATAGTAAACAGGCCAGTTATGGCTAACACTACTGTTGTTGGTGTGCTGGCAAGGGTGTTGTCATGATTTTTACGATATATTAAATTATAGACAAAATGAATGCATCTCCGCTCATATCAATTGTGACTCCCAATTATAATTGTGCTAAATTTATCTCGGAAACTATTGAGTCAGTTCTTGCCCAAGACTATACAAATTGGGAAATGTTGATTCAGGATGACTGCAGCAGCGACGAGAGCTATGAAATAGCACTCGAGTATTCTAGAAAGGACGCAAGAATCAAGGTCGAGAGAAATGATTCAAACAGTGGGGCCGCAGTAACTCGCAACAACGCCATCAGGAGGTCTCAGGGTGAATACCTAGCTTTCCTTGACAGTGACGACTTGTGGCTGCCAAACAAATTGAGCAGACAGCTGAAGTTCATGCAGGACAACAGCTGCGATTTCTCGTTTACCAAATACGAGCATATGGACGAGGAGGGCAAGTCTTTGCTTGAGCAGGCTCAGGTGACTAAGAGTCTCAGCTATGGAAAACTGATGATGCACTGTTGGCCGGGATGTCTTACTGTTATGTATAGGCAGGATCTTGCCAACAAGATATATGCCGGAGACGTAAAGAAAAACAACGATCATGCCTTGTTTTTGCGTGTCATGAAGCAATGCAAGAACGGTATGGGATTGGATGAGTGTCTGGCTCTGTATCGAATCAGAAAGGGCAGTATATCACGCAACAAGTTCAAGGTTCTTCAGCCGTTTGTGACAGTGTTGCATGACTTCGAGCATAAGAGCTATATTACAGCCTATTTCTGCGTCTTTACGCACATGTTCGTTAAGACTCTGTTTAAGTACAAGAAGATTGATGAGAACGATTCTATTCTAAACAAATTGCTTGTAAAAGCATAGTTTGTTTCTGATATTTGAAGAACAATAAACGGGCAGCGTTTTTCGCTGCCCGTTTATTCGTATATAGGAGGACCATATCAATTTTGTTGTGTTTGATATACCTCTTCCTCTTTCGGTGAAAAGCCCCAACACTAGGAGTACCACTGAACAGGTATTGCTAACATTAATACAACTCTAGTTGTCATCAATAACGTCCTAATTCATAAATCTTGACAAAGTCAAAATTTGAAGGCATATACAAGACTCCTTTAGAACCATTGTTCTTGCCTGCAAAAAAACATCGGCATTTTGACAAAATATATGTCGCAGTAAAATAAGAAAGGAATGCGATATCTTTGTCCTCTTGAGGGTTTAACTTGTTTCGAACAGAGGCGATCCATGCGTCTCCCTTCATCTCTTTCTTGCTAATTCTAACTTGATCAACAGAAAGGAGCAAATTGCCAAACTCTGCTACAAAAATATCTTGAATGTCCTGATCTTCTGTCGCAAGGAAGACTGCATCATATATACCTTTCGAAAACTCCGCCTTTACATCCGCCAACACTACTTCTGGGTCTGGCTGGATATCGTTACCTGCAGGTCTGTTAATGAGGAAATCAGTACCTCTACACAACACACCAATTACATTTTTATGACCTTTCAAATATTTTTCTGCTTGACTTTCTAAAAAACTGTTTGACTTGTCATTAAAACGTATATATTTGCCGAACAAATCCCTAAACATGGTCAACTTATTCGAATTACTCCAAATATCACTGCCAGCATATGCGTTATATTTAGTGCTTGGCACGGGAGAAGTTGAACTGACTACAATATTCTTACTATGTTTTATGTCATCAAGTGTATAGCCAGCAGGTTGATGAAAAAATTTTTCCCAAAGATTAATCTTTCCGAACTCTTCTTCCTTAGTATATTGAGTTATAAAATTTAACATATCGACAATTGGAATGTATCCATTCTCTTCACAGAAACCGATATGCATCATCACAGTGTTTATCAAAGCCCAAGCACCTCCAACATTATTGTCTCGACCTATAATATAAAAAGTCTTGTCTGTATTTTCTTCACCATAGGACAACCTTTTCATTGGAGAAGGTTTATAGTAATATTTTTTTAGTAGTTTTTTTACGAAACTAAACTTCTTTATGCGTTGTTTTATTTGTAATAATGTAATCATACTATTCAAGGATTTTAATTGTTGATTTGAGATATTTATTCTGGCGACTTGCAATCATATCCTTCATTCTTTATTACTCTGCAAGGGACACCTATTGCTGTTGAATGAGGCGGAATAGATTTATTTACAAAACTCATAGCTCCAATCATACTTTTCTCCCCAATCTCAATATCTTCTCTTGCCAAAATAGTGGCTCTCATGCCAATGTGAGCATCATTTCGTATAACTATTTTATGATGCCCCTGCTTTCTGCCGTGACAAGAGAAATAGACACCGTACGAAATGCCTACATTGTCCTCTATTATCATGTTTTCAGGACATACGTCATCGAAATAGCATTTCATTCCGATAAATACATTCTTCCCTATTTTAAAGCCACACAGCCTATATAGAGCTACACGCAATGGAGTCAACACACAATTAGGGGCTATATTCTGACAAATGCCTTTGCGAATAAGATGCCAAATTTCTTGCCAAATTGAGCGCTTGAAATAATATGGGATCATCTCGTCTGGCACTCCTTTGTGCGTCATTTTATATATTGCTTTTAGTATCATATCTTGTTTGTTGAATGAAAGGTAACCTTTATAAATTCACAATTTGAACTGTGTTAGGCTATAGAGATCATTGCCCTAAGCTATTACTGTCTGCAAAGGTAATATAATTAGCCCAACTATCTATCTTTCTACAATATAAAATGTCGAAAAATCCTACATATGTTTAAGTATTTATCTACTTTGTGGTGAGTTCCAGAATCTGCGAATATATCTACATGTTGTAGTCGAGTTTGTAATTGCTATGTTTGCCTTGGTGCGACACCTAAATCGGAATCCGTCATCCCCCTCTTTCGATATTTCCAAGAGGAGGTGACGTCTGCAACATAATCCCCAATTCTGGGAGCTATGATGCGGGAGATGTCATCGAGCCCATTTGCTGACAGGCTATTGTGACAGCAGGTTCGGGTTACAAGTGACTCTAGAGGATTAGAAATATCAGATGCTTCTTGCAAAGTAAATTCGCGTGGTTTGACGAAAAAGAAATAAAAAGATGGTGTATCTCAACTTTGTTAGTTTTGATACACCATCTTTTTTTATGCCTCTTGTGCAGATTACTTCTTGATCAAAGAGATGACCCAGATAAGCAATGCTGAACCAAGGACTGCTGTGATGAATCCTCCTAGTCCGTATGGAATGCCATCCAAGAATCCTCCTAGCAACTTACCGCCTAGGAAACTTCCAAGAATACCAATAACCATGTTCATTATTAGTCCGTTTCCTGCACCTCCAATTAGTCTGCTGCCTAGGTAGCCAGCCAACGCTCCAATAATAAGGAAAATAATCAAATCCATAGTTTGCTGTTTTTGTTTATATTGTTTATAAAGGCAAAGATAGTGTTTATTTTGGTTAAACACTATCTTGCCATTAGAAATTTAAATGAAATTCAAACTACGAGCCAAGAACAGCGTTTAGTTCGCAACAGCCGGACCGTTTCCCGTAGAGCAGCCGCACTTCTCCTCTGTAATGTCAGTCTTAGTGAACTTTATTCCCATCAGCTGCCCGAACATTATCAAATCAACGATGTCAGCCTCGTTTTTCCACATATAGTTTATTGCAGGGGCACCTTTCTGTTTTGCCGATGAATGTCTGAAATCAACCTTCCAGCATGATGATGTTGGCTCGTTGCCGATGCCTTCGCGGAACAGCATTGTTACGTCTGCATTTCTTTCATCTCTGCGTAGCAAGGCTTCTGCGTTTTCCTGAAGGAAAATGGATGAAATCATATTCTCGTCATTCATGAATGTGGATTTCTCTTTGAAACCTTTGGATTTCAAGGCATTTTCAACCTGCTTGCTGTTCTCCAGTTTTGTTTCTGCCTTATAGAACTTTGTGTCTTTTGTAATTCCGACAAGTATTTTTGTGGACTTGTCTAGGAGGTTCTTAGAGATGTAGTTCTGGTCGATGTTGTCGTAGGCGAGTTTTGTTTGAATAGTTAGCGGAGAGTTATAAATGTAAATATCGTCGTCATCATTCTCGCTGTCCGGAGTTATGTAAATGTCACTTTTGAACAATAATGTTCCGTCAGGTTTATATATGTTCTCTATTGATGACGTATAAATCTTGTTGTCTTCTGTAATAAGTGTTACAAAATTCTTGTTGCTTGGCATGTCAGATTCTATGTGAGATCTGTCTTTTCCCACATATGTTTCCATGTTTATGATTAGAGTTCCGTTGTAATCGGGACTCTTGTACCAAACTTGATATTTGTTCGCGTACCTGTATTCTTTGTTGTTTCGAGAAAATGAAGTTTTGAGGTTAGTCTGCTGAATCATCTCGCAATAGACGTCTTTCTTGGTGTCGAACTTGACAGTCTTTTCCCCGATTATAGTGTAAATGCAGTCTGGTTCTGGCTTTTCTCCTGAACAATATTCTGTAGTTCCAAGGTCAATGTGTTTTCCACTGCTTATGTCAATCTTTTTAGAGAATCTCTTGTTGTTGCACTCTGCTTTTAGTTTGATTTTCCAATCCTTCATTGACAAAGGAATTCTTACGTTAAAGTAACCATACGCTGTCTTTTGGGAAATAGTCTTCTTTGTTTTTCCCTTCCTACATTCGATATTCACTTTAGCCAACGAAGGTCCGCAAGTGTTGACAAAAGAGCCTCTTACAGAAACAGTGTTGTTGATGTAGATTTTAGGCATGAAATAGCTGTTTGGTTTTGCCTTTACTGTGTTGGATATTACGCCCAAAACTTCATCTTCTACGTAGGCAGTCACTTCGTCAGTTGTTTCGTCAGAAACTGCAAAGCAATAATAGCCGGAATAGCTTGTTTTTACAACAGACTTTGTGTTGCCGATTTTTAATGTTACACTTGCCTTTACGTCCGAGTATGGATCGTCGCTGTAGCCAACCCATCCCCTAATGCAATGTGAACTTGGAATTTCGAAGTCATAGCTGACTGTGTCGATGACTTCCGAAGGACTGTCGAACGAATATTTCTTGTTCTTTGGGCTTAGTGGGGTTGTTATGGAAAACGGCTCGTCATCTTTGAGGAATATTCTGTAGTTGCCACCATAGTTTGTCACTGTTGACAAACCGTTTGAAGTGCAGACGGAAATGCCGCTTCTCCACCAATTCTTTTCTCTCACTTTGCCATGAATGGCTTTTTTGTATGGAAGAACAATGTCCTGAACATACTCTGTGCCGCTGCGAAGTCTAGGAATGCGGTATATTGGCGATTTAGTGTAGTTGCCATAGTCCTCTGGCTTTACAGTGACAAATACAGGAGTTTCATAAGGGACAAATGCAGAGTAATAGCCTGAATAGTCTGTGAATGCACTTGTTTGAGAAATAGTTACCAAAACATTTGGAATGGGGTTTCCCTTGCTGTCAGTAACTCGACCTTTTATTGTAGCTCTTGTCGAAGGATAGTCAAGGTTGTGCCAAGAGAAGTGGCTAACCTTGCCGGTGTATGTGTTTTCTTTCTTTGTTGCTGTGCCTTCCTCTATCCAAGTTCCTTTTTCCTCGTCAAAGAACCAAAGAGGAATCTGGTTGTGAAGCTGTTCATCTGCGAATCCTTCCGGAACAGGGAAAGTCAAGTCGCTCTTGACACCTTCCTTTAGCTGCAGCTTTTGGTTTGCCGAGTCTTTGAGTGTTACTTCCACCATGCCGTATGAAAGAAGTATTACGCTCTTCCCTTCCGCTGTTACGCCGCTCATGTCTCCTCCAGGCATTTCCTTTGTGAAGTTCTCTGAGTTTGGATTCAAGTAGTATGTGCTTGCAAAAACTGAGCCGTTGAACTCTTTTCCGTCTTTTTCATAAACCAGTGCGTTTGCAGGAATGAAGATTGTCATCTTGCCGACAGTGATTGTTGTTCCCTCTCTGCTTGCGAATCGAGAGGTTTCAGTCACACCCTCCCTGCTGTCCTGAGGCATCAGTACGGCATCAAGTCTTACTCCGCCGTCAACAGCCTCTGCTGTGCGAACAACAGTGAAGTGTTCTCGGTCTTCAAACTTTACGACGCTTCTTCCGTTAACCATGCGGCATTTGCTGAACGAGTAGGAACCGTTTCCGTCGGTTAGAGTTGTGTCCTTTCCAGTTGTTACCAGCACGTTTTCCAAGTAATTTCCATCTGCGTCTGTCACAAGTCCATAGACGGGGATGCTTGACAAAGAGTCGTTATAGACGTATTCTTCGCAAGCCTCCAGGTTTTCCTTTGCGCTGCTGGTGCTGTTGCATCCGCTAAAAATAAAGCAAGAGGCAATGGCTCCGAGTAATAGTTTTTTGATGTGTTTCATTGTATTATAGATATTAGTTGTTAGAATCCCAATTGATTTCTCAGGTTGTTGACGCTGTTGTTCAGGTTCTGGTTGCTTTTCTTTGCCTTGACCTCTTCGTCGTTGAGTATCATTGTGCCGAAAGGGTCTTTGCCCGATTTGTCAGTAAGGCTCTTCTTGTCCGTGATAGGCTTGCCGTCCAGTGTGAAGTATAGATAGTCCTTGCCTTTCTTTACTCTGTACATGGTGTTGTTCATCACAAACTCGGAATAAACGTCCTGCTGGCTAGTGTAAGGGTTGTAGCAGGAATACTCGTAAGGCGCGAATATGTCAAGACAAGTGTTTGTCTTGTTGAACTTTCTTGCCTTTCTGATGTTGAAGGTTGGCGAAGTTGTGTTCTCTCCCAAAGTTTTGAATCTGATTTTGTCGCCTAGGTATGTAACGCTTCCACTTTGGTATTTTGAGTCATCTGACGCGGCAAAGTCGTCCAAGGTTCTTTCTCCAGTCAGTTTTGGCGACCACATCTCCTGATATTCAGTTCCGACAGTATAGAAATACTTTCTGTCCAAGCCTACGACAGCATAATTGTGGTGAACATATATTTCCGGCAACAGGTCTGTGTTTCGGAAAGTCTTGTCGTAGTTGCAGTCCTCCTTATAAAGCTCGTAAATCAGGAACAGTTTTGCTTTTAGACCGTCGAATGCGTCTGCAAGAACTCTTTTCTGTAGAGGGAAGAAGAATGTGCCTTCGTCGCTTGTTATTTTCATTCCCTTGAAAGCCTCTTTGCCGACGTACTTCATTCCCGTTGGAAGAATCAGATTTCTTAGCGAGACATTCTCGAAGGCCTTGTCTGCGATTCCGATGACAGTGAACACTATCAATTCCTGCTTGTTAGAGTCGTAGTCAGTTGTAGTGGTGAACGTTGGATTTATTATGACATCAACATTTTGTGTGGTTACGCCGCTGACAATGACTTCGCCGTATCGGTTGCAGAAAAGTCCGTTCAAGTCAGTTCTCTTAAGGGAGCCTGTCCCTTTATCCTTGTCTTTTGATACATTCCAGTGGCCGGCTTCAACCATGTTGTAGATGGAAGATATTGTGTAAATTACGCCATTGTGCTCGAACACTTCGCCTCGTCTGTTGTCTGAATAGATGGCTGCGTCCTTGTTCTCTTGCGCAGATTTTGGCTCTTCGGCGGCAAATGATGCAAGGCTTGCTGTCAAGCCTGCCAATAGGATGAATGCGCTTTTCAATGCAAATGTTTTCATTACTTTATAATCTTTCCGTCCAACTTGTATTTTACCTCTCCGTTGTCTCCGACAAACTTCACGTACCAGCCTTCTTTCAGCATGGCGTCTGCAACCGGGATGAAGTCGCTGTAGTTCGTCGTAGTCTTTTTCTTCTTGTCAAGCACAACGTAATTCGCAACTCGATAGTAGTCTTTTGTGAGACTTCCCCAAGGTATCTTCATTCCTTTGACTTCAGCTGCTCTTGCCGTGATGTTGAAGCCTTTTTTCGGCTTTGCCTTCGGCATTGTCGAGTATGATTTCTTGTTGAATCTGCCGTTTTTGTCAGTTCGGTCGTTCTCTTGGAAGGAAGCGTCGTTCTTGAAAGCGGCGTCCACCCAGTTCGTGAAGTTCTTTCCAGAAGCGCTTATGCTGTATTTATAGGCATCACAGTTCCTCAAGTATGGAAGTGCGCGTGCACTAGTCTTGACTTCCCTTGCCGGACGGCTTGCTGTCATTGTAGAGTCTGCATTTCTCTTCAAGAAGGCTTGTCCCCAAGTCGTTCCGTTGTTCATGTCGAAAATCAGGTCTGCATCAAGCTCGTCAAATGCTCCCATTCCCATGCGCGAGATGTTGTGGACGACAAGTGCGCCACTTGTTACGCGTAGTTTCGCGAAGCATCCGTTGCCCGCGAACAAAAGGTCTGGAAGCCAGATTCTGTCGTGCTCATGTCCAAAAAACAGACTGTCTGTCAGTCCGACAACTTTGAACCTGCCGATTGAGGCAGGAATGACAACGTCAGCCGTGTTGTCCCTTACTTTTGTCACCATTACCTCTCCTGCCTTATAGAAGTTCTGCGGACCATAGATTGTGTCCGGAGTCTCCTTGCTGTCAACTACAAGGTAAGATACTAGAACTTTGTAAGATATGCCATCTTGTTCGATGATGTCACCTGTTGCATAATCCTGTGCGAACAGCCTGCAAAAAGATAAAACTAAAGTAAATAGAATAGTAAAAACAGTGCGCATGTCAAGTAAACTTTGATATATTGTGCAAAAGTACAAAAAAATGCCCATGTTTTAGTACGAAATGCAGGATTTTCGGTAAGTAACGCCAATTTTTAACATCTGTTCATCATTTTTTCCGGCAGTTTTGATTTTATGCTTAACTTTGCCTCGACAAATCATCGGCGATATAAACATTGCCTCGATAAATCGTCGGCGATATAAACATTTCCCCGATAAATCGTCAGCGATATGAACATTTCCTCGATAAATCGTCAGCGATTTGAACATTGCCTCGATGAATCGTCAGCGATTTGACAGTTCCGAAATTTTGATCTGATATGAAATATATTAAACTTTTTTTCGCTTTTGCCGCACTTCTTTTCTCGCAGATGGCATCTGCTCAGGAGGACGGATTCCTATGGAGTGTGGATAATGTAACAGTATTCGACAACAGAGAGGGCAGTCAGGCGCACGCACCCCAGGGAACAATCTTCTTTAACCGCTTTTCTCCAGAGATAGGAGTAAGGTTCCTGAAGAATCACGAGCTGAAGGGCGGAACCAGCTATATTCAGCCTATCGGCATAGGCTACAAGAAGACCAAGTTCGTTCCCACTTTCTACTACACATACACCCAGCCCGAGAAAAGGGAGTGGAGTGTCAGCGTCGGAATGATTCCTCGCCATAAGCTTCACGAACCTGCACCAAAGATCTTGTGGAGCGATTCTATGACATATTTCAATCCCAACATTCGCGGAGTGCTGTTGCAGTGCGTCAAGGACAGCTTCTTTGCTGAAATCGTACTGGACTGGAGAAGCCTTCAGTCGGAAGTCCAGAGGGAGGCTTTCAACCTGAACGCGAACATCGAGGGCAGAGCAGGCAGGCGTTTCCTTGTCGGAGGCCATGCCCAGCTTAACCACCTTGCCAAGCAGGATCCCGCTCCGGCAGGACAGGGAGTGAATGACGACATGTTCTTGAATCCATATATCGGCTGGAACTTGAAGGATGGTACTGCTCTTGACAGTTTCAAGGTCAAGGTCGGAGGCTCGTTCATGTTCGACAGGTGTCGTGCCATCGGAGAGTGGGACAACGCTTTCGGTCTGCTTGTGGATGCCATAGCTCAGTACAAGAAGATTGGAATCAAGGAGACTCTTTATGTCGGACAGGCATCTCTTCCTTTGATAGACATGTACGGCAGTCTTTTGAATATGGGTGACCCTCATTACCATTCAAAGGTTTATTCCTATACTAGTATTTATTCGCCGATAGTTGAGAATCAGTTTGTTAATTTTGCAGCTGCGCTCGACTTCAATATTACGGCTGAGGGAGTCAGCTCGTACCAGAAGATCCTTTTGCGAGTGTATATTGGCCGTGACGGATGGAAGCAGAGGGATGCCAACAAAAAGATTTTGAACGTGTACTAGGAGGCGGTCGTAGAAATTGATGGTGCAGAGCGAGCCATAAAGTAGGAGCGTCCCGCATTTTGCGTTCCCCTTCCCGTCAATTTTGGAACTCATTATAGCTTCTGCAAACCCCTTGCAGTTTGGTTTGGGGCGGAATCTTCAATCGGAGATCCCGCCTATGTTTTCCTTTGCATCCAAAAGAAAAAAGTGTTTACGAATGGCACTTATATGGTGGAACAATTATATCTTTGCAGAAGCATAACAAACTGTCTATAATTCGAAAATCAAGTTTTCTGTTCAAAAAACAGTGTGGTATTTTCAAAAGTTCATTTTATTGCTTATCTTTGCCCCGATATATCATTGGCGATGTAGCGTTGCCACGGATAGATTCCCGGTGATTTGACAACTGCCTCCCGTTGGTCGGCGGTTCTCTTTTGCCACAGATATTCTTTAATTGAGAGAAAAGGACTCAAGAAAAATAATAACAAACAAAAAATAATTTATGCAGTTCGGACATTTTGATGACAAGCGTAAAGAGTATGTTGTAACCAATCCGGCTACTCCAAAGTCATGGAGCAACTACCTTGGTGACACTCGTTACGGTGCAATCATCACAAACAACGCAGGTGGATATTCTTTCTACCGTTCATCGGTGCAGGGTTGTTTCCTTCGCCTAAAGTTCAATACAGTTCCTAACGACCAGCCAGGTCGCTACATCTATCTTCACGACCTTGATTCAAAGGATTACTGGAGCGGTAGCTGGCAGCCAGTAGGCAAGCCTCTTGACAAGTACAAGAGCGAGTGCCGTCACGGTTCTGCCTACACTATCATTTCTTCTGAGTACGAGGGAATCAAGACAGAGACTCTTTACTTCGTGCCACTTGGCCAGGAGTTTGAGGTTTGGAGAGTTAAGGTGACTAACAACTCAGGTAAGAAGAGAAATCTTCGTGCTTTCACATACGCAGAGTTCGCTTCAAACTGGAACATGCACGATGACAGCAACAACTTGCAGTACACACAGTATATCGTAAAGACTTCTTACGCAGACGGTTTTATCGATCACGGTAACAACCTTTACATGCCAGAGGAGCCAGATAACTTCCAGAATAAGGACCAGGCTCGTCACTCTTTCATCGGAGTTGTAGGTCAGCCTGTAACTGGTTACGACTCAGATCGTGACAAGTTCATCGGTCTTTACCATACATACGCAAATCCAGAGTCTGTTGTTAACGGTAAGTGTGGAAACACAGTTACAGAGGGAGACAACGGTTGTGGTACACTTCAGGTTGACTTGACACTTGAGGCTGGCGAGACTAAGGAGTTTACAGTAGTTCTTGGTATCGGTAAGGCTTGGGTTGAGGGTAAGAAGGCCGCTGAGATCGTAGCTTCTCCAGCAAAGGTTGAGGCTGAGTACAAGAAGGTCGTTGACTACTGGCATGGCCGTATCGAGGGACTTTCAGCTGAGACTCCAGACGCTGACTTCAACTCAATGATCAACATGTGGAATCCATTCAACAACCTTATCACTTACGCATGGAGCCGTGCCGCTTCATTGATCTATCGTGGTGAGCGTGACGGTATGGGTTATCGTGATACAATCCAGGATATGCTTGGTGTCGTTCACAACATTCCAGAGGAGGTTGTAGAGAGACTAGAGCTTATGTTGACAGGTCAGAACTCTAACGGTGGTGCAATGCCAGTCGTTAAGCCATTTGCTCACAACCCTGGTCACGAGGCTCCAACTCCTGAGAACGAGTTCCGTTCTGACGACTGTATGTGGTTGTTCAACACAGTACCAACATACGTTAAGGAGATAGGTAACATGGATTACTACAACAAGGTTCTTCCTTACTCGGATAAGGGTGAGGGTACAGTGCTTGATCACCTTCGTCGCGCTATTCAGTTCAACCTTGATCGTCTAGGAAAGAATGGTCTTCCATGCGGTTTGAAGGCAGACTGGAACGACTGCTTGGTACTTGGTGCTAAGGGTGAGACAGTATTCGTAGCAATGCAGCTTCGTTACGCTTTGACAGTATATATCGACATCTGTACACGTCTGTCTAAGTTTGACGAGGTTAAGTGGGCAGAGGGTCATTTGACAACTCTTTCCGCTAACATCGACAAGGCAGCTTGGGATGGTGAGTGGTACGTTCGTGCTATCAAGGAGGACGGATACGTATTCGGTACAAGCAAGAACCCAATCAAGGAGGGTAACATCTGGTTGAACCCTCAGTCATGGGCAATCATCTCAGGTCAGGCAACTGGCGAGAGAGCAGAGATCGTCATGAACTCAGTAGAGAAGCATCTTGCAATTGAATATGGTCTAGTTCTTTGCGATCCTCCTTTCGAGAAGACAGAGGCAAGCGTAATCAAGGCTCCTTTGTTCATCAAGGGTATGAAGGAGAACGCAGCAGTGTTCCAGCATACTCAGGGATGGGGAATCATGGCAGACTGTATTCTTGGTCACGGTAAGCGTGCATTCAAGAACTACAAGAACTATCTTCCTGCAAACTACAATACACGTGCTGAGGTTCGCCAGATCGAGCCATACGTATATGCTCAGACAACTTGTTCAACTTACAATATGCGTGCAGGCCAGAGCCGTTGCCCTTGGTTGTCAGGAACAGCATCTTGGGCATACTTCACAGCAGCCCAGTACATTCTTGGTATTCGCCCAGACTACAACGGATTGCTAATTGATCCATGTATCCCAGCTTGGGAGGGCTTCAAGGCAACTCGTCGTTTCCGTGGCAACACAGTAAACATCGTTGTCAAGAACCCTAACAAGGTTGAGAAGGGTGTTAAGAGCATAACTGTGGATGGCAAGGCTGTTACAGGTAATGTAGTGCCAGCAGACATGCTTTCTAACGGTTGCAACGTAGAGGTTATCATGGGATAATCCTTAGTTGGAATAATTAAGACAAAAGAGTCGGGAATGAATGTTCCCGGCTCTTTTTGTTTTTGCTTCTGTCATCATATTTTTGTCTGGTAAGCCGCGAAAAGTAGATCAAAAATGGCAAAATGGAGATTGAAGATATTAAAAAATCGCTAATTCTTGGGCAGTCTTGCAAATTGTTTGTACCTTTACCCCAAATTTAGTAAAATCAGTAAGACTATGAAGATATTAAGGGATTTGGCTGTCGCTTCTTTCACTGCACTGTCTGTAATGATGAGTGCGTGCGGTGGTGCGTCTGGCAATGGACAAAACGACGAGAAGGGCCAGTGCGAGGGTGTGAACTTTGATTCCATCCACGAGGTAACATTGCTTGAAGAGAACATTTCATATTCAGCTTGTCTGGACTGTAACATTCTTGACGACCGTACTATGGAGGTTTGGGGTCCCGGCTATGTCTGTAAGGATGCCCAGCGCCCAGTGATCATGTTCGTTCCAAGTATGGCGACAAGGACTGTAGAGGAGTTCGTGCGTCCGTTGGTTGAGAATGGCTACATCGTTGCTGTTCCCAAATGCGCAAACATTAAGAACGAGGCAAAGAACGACAAGACTTTGGAAGGACTCAGATGCGGCGTCAATGACTTGACAGATGCAGTCAGAAAGGTGAAGCTGAACCATGAGAAGTATGGTGCTGACACTTCAAACATATTCCTTGCAGGATTCGGCTCGGGAGCGGAGGTTGCAATGAACTATTGCTATGTTGTAGGTCTTTACGACAAGGTTGACATGGAGGGAATCAAGGGAATTATCGCCTTGTCTCCAAATGCATCGCTAAACTTTGACAATTTGGATAGAAATGACGACTGCTCCATTCCAACTCAGGTCTTGCTTGCTGATAATGACACAGAAGAGGTAAAGGAGGCTGTTTCAGCACTGCAGCGCCAGTTGGGTGACTTGGTCATGGTTAAGACTATGCCATTCTTGGAGGACAATCCATTCACAAATTTCCAGGACACTTTGCACGTTCAGTCAGCAAGGTTTATCCATTACGTGTTGCGTAAGTAATAACTATTATATATTAGTATGCTGATAGTAGGAGAAATGAATACTCTCGAGGTTAAGAGAGTTTTGGATAACGGATACATCATCTTTGATGCAGAGGATGGGGAGTTGTTCCTTCCAAGATTTGAGAAGCCCGAGGGTGTTAAGGTTGGTGATGAAATAAGCGTGTTCCTTTACAGGAATGCACGCAAGGAGATTGTTCCTACTACCATGCAGCCTTACGTTATGCCCGGAGAGTTCGGCTTTCTGGCAGTGGATGAAATATCCAGCGCCGGCGCTTTGCTGGACTGGGGGTTGACCCGACAGCTGTTCATGCCGTCGCGAGAGATGAAGATGAAGATGTATCGCGATCGCGAATACCTTGTATATGTGTATTACGATGCGGTTACTCAGCAGATTATTGCGACTGGCAGGGTTGACAACTATATAAATGTCTCCGAACCCAATTACAGATTCAATCAGGAGGTTGACATTCTTGTTGCCTTTGCCCATGAGCGTGGCTTCAAGGTTATCGTGAACAATGCCCATTGGGGTATGATTTATGAGAGCGAGATCTTCCTTGAGGTGAATGTGGGAGACAAAATCAAGGGCTATGTCAAGAAAGTCAGAGAGGACGGAAAGATTGACATTGCTCTCCAGCCGCAGGGTATTCATGTCGTGGATTCCCTTTCGGAACAGATCCTTTCGGAATTGAAGGCTAACGGAGGCAGACTTGATGTTTCCGACAGGTCGGATGCGGATGAGATCGCCTCTATGTTCGGCTGCAGCAAAAAGAGTTTTAAGAAAGCTATCGGCACATTGTTCAAGATGCGCAAGATAGAGATTCACGAACATTATATTTGTTTGGTATGAAGACAATTTTGATAAAAGGCACAATGTTGAACGGAAAGGTTGTCGATGTGTTGATCAAAGGCAACAAGTTCGAGGACATTGCTCCAAATATAAATGCTATCGCTGACGAGGAGATTGATGCAAGAGGCACTGCAATTATTCCTCCGTTCTATAACGGACATTGCCATGCCGCAATGACTCTTCTTCGTGGCTATGCAGATGATCTTCCGTTGGATGTTTGGCTAAACGAACATATTTGGCCGGCAGAGGACAAGATGGTGCCTCGTGATATCTATGTTGGCACGCGTCTTGCAGTATTAGAGATGATAAAGTCCGGTACTGTATTCTTCAACGACATGTATGGCATGGTCGAGGAGAGTATCAAGGCTTGCGAGGAGATGGGTATCCGTGCGCAGATAGGCATTTCGCTTATGGACAGAATGGGAGAGAAGGACATAAACGGAAGATTTGAGTTCCTTCACTCGTATAGGAAAAGCGAGCTTGTGTCATTGTCCGTTGCGCCTCATGCACCATATACTGTGTCAAAAGACTTGTTCAGAAGATGCGTGAAGGAGGCGGAGAAGGCAAATGTCATGATCCACACACACTTGTCAGAGACAAAGAAGGAGATTGACGACTGTATGGCGGAGCACGGTGTATCACCTGTTGAATTGCTTGACAGCCTGGGAATCCTTACTGAAAAGACTGCGTTGGCCCATGTAGTACACACTTCGGACAGCGATGCGGACATTCTTGCAAAGCGCAAGTGCGCCATCGTTACAAATCCTGCGTCAAACATGAAGCTGTGCAGTGGAGCATTCAAGTTCGAACAGCACGTCTCAAGAGGCAGCAACGTCATCATAGGAACTGACGGAACTTCTTCTAATAACAATCTTAGCATGATTGAGGAGATGAAGTTTGCGGCTCTTCTTTCAAAAGTCAATGACAAGCCTACTACTGCACCTGCAGAGATGGTTTTCGATATGGCTACAAAGCGAGGAGCTGAGGCTTTCGGCATAAACGCCGGAGAGATCAAGGTCGGAAAGTTGGCAGACGCTTTGCTTCTTGACCTTAACAACGAGAGACTTGTACCTAACTTCAACTTGATTTCGAATATCGTATATTCTGCCGATTCGCGTTGCATTGACACTGTAATCTGTAACGGACAGGTGCTTATGAGAGGCGGCAAGGTCAAGGACGAGGATCAGATTATAGCTGATGCAATAGAGATAAGCAAGAAGTTCATTTGATAGATAGGAAATAGAAAGTAATATTATTATATATATGATTTTATTCTTCAAAAAGGAAGATGCCGGATATTTAGCAGTAGGCACTTCCTCAAACTTAAATGAGGCAGACATAAAGAAGCTCACTTGGGCATTCAGTGGAGCTGAGTATGTCAACATTCAGTCTATTGACGGACGTTTCGTAGGTCCGCGTCGTGAGATGATCACTCCATGGAGTACAAATGCAGTGGAGATCACTCAAAACATGGGTATTAAGGGCATTGAGCGTATCGAGGAGTATTTCTCAGTTTCGGCTGACTATAACGACCACGATCCAATGCTTCAGCGTATCTACAACGGTCTTGATCAGGAGATCTTCACTATTTCTAAGACTCCAGATCCAATCGTATATATTGAGGATATTGAAGAATATAACAAGCAGGAAGGTCTTGCCCTAAACCCACAGGAGATTGAATACTTGAAGGGAGTGAGCGCAAAGATCGGCCGCAAACTTACTGACAGCGAGGTGTTCGGATTCTCACAGGTGAACTCTGAGCACTGTCGTCATAAGATTTTCGGCGGTAAGTTCATCATTGACGGTCAGGAGATGGAAAGCTCTCTATTCGCAATGATCAAGAAGACTTCCGAGACTAATCCTAACAAGTTGGTGTCCGCGTACAAGGATAACGTGGCGTTCAACGAGGGTCCTGAAATCGAGCAGTTCGCCCCTAAGTCAGGTGACAAGCCTGATTTCTTCGAGGTTAAGAAGATTAAGTCTGTAATCTCGTTGAAGGCGGAGACTCATAACTTCCCAACTACAGTAGAGCCTTTCAATGGTGCTGCAACAGGTTCCGGAGGAGAGATTCGTGACCGTCTTGGCGGTGGTAAGGCATCTTTGCCTATCGCTGGTACTGCGGTTTATATGACATCTTACCCTAGAACAGCTGACTCTCGTCCTTGGGAGCAGATCATGCCGGAAAGAAAGTGGCTTTACCAGACTCCAGAGCAGATTCTTATCAAGGCTTCAAACGGAGCAAGTGATTTCGGTAACAAGTTCGGTCAGCCGCTTATCTGTGGTTCGCTTCTAACTTTCGAGCATGAGGAGAACAACAAGAAGTTCGCTTTCGACAAGGTTATCATGCTTGCCGGAGGTGTCGGATTCGCTAAGATGAAGGACGCACAGAAGGGCCATGCAGAGCCAGGCGAGAAGGTCGTAGTAATGGGTGGAGACAACTACCGCATCGGTATGGGTGGTGGTGCTGTTTCTTCGGTTGAGACAGGCCAGTACTCTAACGCCATCGAGCTTAATGCTGTTCAGCGTGCTAATGCAGAGATGCAGAAGCGTGTGTCTAATGTTATCCGTACACTTGCTGAGAGTGATTCTAACCCAATCGTCTCTATTCACGACCACGGTGCCGGCGGACACTTGAACTGCCTTTCAGAGCTAGTTGAGGAGACTGGTGGTAAGATAGACATGGACGCTCTTCCTGTAGGAGACGTTACCCTTTCTGCAAAGGAGATTATCGGTAACGAGAGCCAGGAGCGTATGGGACTTCTAGTTCACGAGAAGGATATCGACCTAATCAAGAAGATCGCTGACCGTGAGCGTGCTCCTATGTACGTTGTGGGAGAGACTACTGACGACCACAAGTTCGTGTTTGAGAAGAAGAACGGCGAGAAGCCTATCGACTTGTTCATGCAGGACATGATCGGAAATCCTCCTCGCACAATCATCACAGACAATTCCGTAGAGGAGTCATATACTGACGCTGACACTACAGCTAGCAAGGTTGACGAGTATATCAACAACGTGCTTCAGCTTGAGAGTGTCGCTTGTAAGGACTGGTTGACTAACAAGGTTGACCGTTCCGTAACTGGTAAGGTTGCACGCCAGCAGACAGTCGGAGAGATTCAGCTTCCTTTGGCTGACCTTGGTGCTGTAGCTCTTGACTACAGAGGTAAGTCGGGTATCGCAACTTCTATCGGTCATGCACCTATAGCTGCTCTTGCTGATCCTGAGGCTGGTTCTGTGCTTGCCATTGCAGAGGCTTTGACAAACATCGTCTTTGCTCCGCTTGCAGAGGGTCTTGACAGCGTTTCTTTGAGCGCTAACTGGATGTGGCCATGCAAGAATCCAGGTGAGGATGCTCGTCTATACAAGGCTGTTAATGCAGCAAGCGACTTCGCTTGTTCGCTAGGCATCAACATCCCTACTGGTAAGGATTCACTTTCAATGACTCAGAAGTACGGAAACGAGAAGGTTTATTCTCCTGGTACTGTAATCATATCAGCTGGTGCTGAGGTTTCTGACGTAAGAAAGATCGTTAACCCTGCATTGGAGAACAAGAAGGGTACTAAGCTAATTCACATCGACTTCTCTTACGATCAGTTGAAGCTTGGTGGTTCTGCCTTGTATGCTTCATTGAACAAGGTCGGTTCAGATGTGCCTTGCGTTTGCGACACAGAGTATTTTGCTGACGCATTCAACGCAGTTCAGACTCTAGTCAACAACAGACTTGTGCTTGCAGGTCACGATATTTCCGAGGGTGGTCTTATCACAGCGTTGCTTGAGATGTGCTTCCCTAACGTAGCCGGCGGTTTGTCTGTAAATATCAAGGAGCTTGGAACTGATGTAGTCAAGGCATTGTTCGCAGAGAACCCAGGAGTTGTGCTTCAGGTTGAGAAGCTAAGCGAGGTTGAGAAGGTTCTTCATGAGGCTGGAGTTCAGTTCTCTGTAATCGGAGAGGTTTCTGACAGCCGTGAGATCAAGGTTACTAACGGATCTGACTTCACTCATACATTTGCTATTGACGCTCTTCGTGATGTATGGTTCAAGTCTTCTTATTTGCTTGACCGTCGCCAGAGTGGTGAGATGTGCGCTAAGCTAAGATACGAGAACTACAAGAACCAGCCATTGCGCATCGCATTCAACTCTAACTTCACAGGTAAGCTTTCTTCTCTTGGCATTACTGCTGACAGAAAGGGCGAGAGTGGAATCAAGGCCGCTATCATCCGTGAGAAGGGAACTAACGGTGAGCGCGAGATGGCTTACTCTATGTACCTTGCAGGTTTCGATGTCAAGGATGTACACATGACAGACCTTGCTACAGGCAGAGAGACTTTGGACGATGTTAATCTAATCGTGTTCTGCGGTGGATTCTCTAACTCGGATGTGCTTGGCTCGGCTAAGGGTTGGGCAGGAGGATTCCTATACAACGAGAAGGCTAAGGCAGCTCTTGACCGCTACTATTCCCGCCCTGACACTTTGTCGCTTGGTGTTTGTAACGGATGTCAGTTGATGGTTGAGCTTGGACTTGTTTATCCAGAGCACGAGCAGAAGCCTCGTATGCTTCACAATGATTCGCACAAGTTCGAGTCATCGTTCGTGTCTTTGACAATTCCACAGAACGACTCAGTGATGTTCTCTTCATTGTCTAACTCAAGTCTTGGTATTTGGGTTGCTCACGGAGAGGGTAAGTTCGACCTTCCATACGCAGAGAACGAGTACAAGATTGTTGGTAAGTACGCATTCGACGGTTACCCAGCTAACCCTAACGGATCTAAGTATGCCACTGCAGCTATCTGTTCCAAGAACGGTCGTCACCTTGCTATGATGCCACACTTGGAGCGTGCAATCTTCCCTTGGCAGTGGGCTCACTATCCAACAGACAGAAAGCATAATGACGAGGTTTCTCCTTGGATTGAGGCATTCGTCAATGCTAAGAAGTGGATTGAGAAGAACAAGAAGTAAGTTCAATTCATAGTTCTATTCATAATTAAAAAACAGCGTGTTAAGATTTTTTCTTGACACGCTGTTTTTTGTTCCTAATAAAATCTACCCTGAATTAGGGTGAACAAGTTTCAAAGTCGTCCTTGTTTTGTTTTTGCCGGAAAAAATATCTTCGGGAGTGGAAGTTTGCTGAAATGTCAGGCCAAAATAATTCTCAGGAGGCCTCTGCAAATGTCGGTTCTTCGTCTTTTATTCTTGTTTTCGTGTTCGATTCCTTTGGCAGAGAAATATTATGTTCATTTTTGATTACTAATGTTTTTTTGCTTCTTTTTTAATGATGAGATTTGCTTGCAGATTTAATTGAGATTGATTTTGACGGGAAAATGGGGAAAGAAACGGAGTAAAATGTTAATGTTCTGATTTTTTGACTACTTTTGCAGTCGATATAACAATTTTTAATAACAAAAGGAGAGAACCAGAATGAAGCAGTTCCTACTATTTATGGCAATGATGCCGTTCTGCGCTATGGCGACCTCGATTACGGGAATCAAGGCAGACGGAAACACAAAGGTGTTCAACCTTGACGAGGTGTTGAGCATCAAGGTCGATGGCGAGTCAGCTTTGGCAGTCAACACACGAAGTGGAGATGTCAATGGTGGCTACCAAGTAATCAAGTTCTCCGAGACAATCTCAAAGGCAGAGGCAAGCAAGTCAGACCTTGCAGTCAAGGTTTACCCAAACCCGGTAAAAAGCGTTCTTTACCTAGTTGGAGCAGATGCGGACACAAAGTTTGAGGTCGTCTCGACAACTGGTACTGTTGTGATGAAAGGACAAGGCGAGAGCGTGAATGTATCAAATCTAGCAAGCGGTCAATATGTGATTGTTTGCGATAACAAAAGTGTGAAATTTATCAAGGAATAAACTATGAAGAAGTTTTTACTTTACGCATGTGTGGCTCTACTTTCGTGCATTGCCTTTGCACAGACAAATATGGTTGTAGTGGTGCTAAAGGACGGTACAGAGGTCAAGTACCTTGCCACAGACATTGACAGCATCAGAATAGACAATTCCACAGCCGTACCTGCCGACCAAACAGGCTTGAAGTTTGAGTATAACAAATCAACAATGACGGCAAAGGTGAATGGTGTTGAAAATTATGACATAAAGGAGGTCAAAATCCCATCGAAAGTGTTGTATTTTGGCGATGTGTATGATGTAACTGAAATCGAAAGTTCTGCATTCATGTATTGCAGCAGCCTCACAAGCATCGAAATCCCTAACTCGGTAACTTCAATCGGAAAACCAGGTGGGTTATTCTATGGTTGCACAAGCCTCACAAGCATCGTAGTAGATAAAGACAATAATGTATATGATTCACGCGAGAATTGCAACGCTATAATTGAAACAGCAAGCAAAACCCTTATAAGGGGTTGCCATAACACAGTAATCCCTAACTCAGTAACTAAAATCGGAAAGTCGGCATTCTATGGTTGCACAAGCCTCACAAGCATCGAAATCCCTAACTCGGTAACTGAAATCGGATGGTATGCATTCGAAGGTTGCACAAGCCTCGCAAGCATCGAAATCCCTAACTCGGTAACTGAAATCGGAAGTGCTGCATTCGATGGTTGCACAAGCCTCACAAGCATCGAAATCCCTAACTCGGTAACTTCAATCGGAGAGGGTGCATTCGAAGGTTGCACAAGCCTCACAAGCATCGTAATCCCTAACTCAGTAACTGAAATCGGAGGTAGGGCATTCAGGGGTTGCTCAAGCCTCACAAGCATCGAAATACCTAACTCGGTAACTACAATCAGATTGTATGCATTCTCTGGTTGCACAAGCCTCACAAGCATCGAAATACCTAACTCGGTAACTACAATCGGAGAGAATGCATTCAATGGTTGCACAAGCCTAAAGACAGCGCGTGTGCCAGTAAGTCTAAAGGGTAAGATACCTTCAAACGCTTTCCCTGAAACTTGTGAAATCGAGTGGTACGGCGGCGGTGTCATATATACAACAAGTATTCAATTGGTTGTAGGTGGTGTTTACGAAGCACAAAACGACATGGGAAATTTTACTTTCAAAGTAAAGTCCGTTGAGGGTTCTTACTCAGATAAAAGTCAGGTTGTAGTTATTTCTATTGACGATTATGATGGTGATATAACTCTTTCTGATGCATATGCTTCATTCATCATTTATGATGGTACTAAGTTCGTTGCTGCTAAAATGGATACAGCAAGTGAAAATTCTCAAAAAGTCGTAATGGCTCTTGCTTGTATGAACTCATCAGCAAATTACACAATAACTTCTGCTACACTTAATGACACGTTGAATTCTAGGGGTGCTATTGAAACAACTTTCCGCAGATTAAAATAAATCAATTTGCAAATACAACAAAAGGGCGGCTTCGGTCGCCTTTGTTGTTTCAGTTATAATGTAAAATAAAAAAATCTGATAATCTTATGCTCAGTTTCAAAAAAATATATACCTTTGCACTATAAATAACTTATCAATAAATTTATGGCATACCAGATGGTACATAAATATTGGCGATGGTGGCTTTCTTTTATGAATTTCGGAAGTGAAGCAGTCGCCTTAATAAAAAGCTTACGCAGATAGTCTCTGCGGTTCATTGTCAAGTTCAATTCCAGAGGCGCGAACTTGATGATGTTCTTGTGTCTTTATAGAAAGGTAATGTTTTGAGAGATATGCGAATCGCTGTTTCACTTCTGTATGAGTGTAACAGCGATTCTTTTTAATATAGTAAATAAAAGAGAAATAAGATATATGAAAAACTACGAAGTAAGTAAGGAAGGCTACTACGGAGAGTTCGGAGGAAGCTACATTCCAGAGATTCTTCACAAGGTTGTCTATGACCTTCAGGAGCAGTACGAGGCTATAATGAGCAGCAAGGACTTCAAAGAGGAGTTCCATGCATTGCTAAAGGATTATGTCGGTCGTCCTTCTCCGCTATATTTTGCAAGTCGCTTGAGCGAGAAATATGGCTGCAAGATTTACCTAAAGAGAGAGGATTTGAACCATACAGGCGCACACAAGATAAACAACTCGCTTGGACAGATTCTTCTTGCCAAGAAGATGGGCAAGACTCGTATTATCTGCGAGACCGGAGCCGGACAGCACGGTGTGGCAACAGCAACAGCTTGCGCATTGATGAACTTGCCTTGCGTAGTCTATATGGGCGCAACAGATGTTGAGCGTCAGAAGCCGAACGTGGAGAGGATGAAGATGTTGGGCGCAACTGTTGTTCCTGTGCAGAGCGGAAACAAGACATTGAAGGACGCATGCAACGAGGCTATTCGCGACTGGTGTACAAATCCGCACAACACTTTCTACATCATCGGAAGCACTATGGGCCCTCACCCTTACCCAGAGATGGTTGCAAGAATGCAGAGCGTAATCAGCGAAGAGATAAAGTGGCAGATTAAGGAGAAGGAGGGCAGAGACTATCCGGACTACCTTATGGCCTGCATTGGCGGTGGCTCTAACGCGGCCGGAACTATCTACCACTACAAGGGAGACGAGAGAGTAAAGATTGTGCTTGCAGAGGCAGGAGGTCTTGGCGTAGAGACTGGCGAGACTGCGGCTTCCCTAAACATCGGTACTGTGGGAATTCTTCACGGCTCAAAGATGTACGTTATGCAGACAGAGGACGGGCAGATTATCGAGCCTTACTCTATATCTGCAGGTCTTGACTATCCAGGCGTAGGTCCAATGCACTGCCAGATGTTCAAGGATGGAAGAAGCCACGTGCTTCCAATCACTGACCAGGAGGCTTTGGATGCGGCATTCGAATTGACTAAGCTTGAGGGTATTATCCCTGCACTTGAGAGCGCACATGCTCTTGCTCTTCTTCCAAGAATGAAAGACAAGTTCAAGAAGGACGATGTGGTTGTCTTGACAGTTTCCGGCCGAGGAGACAAGGATATGCAGACTTACTTAAAGCACATTAACAAGTAATTCATTACAGCTATGACACGAATTTCAAAGCTTTTCCAAGAGAAAGGCAAAGATATACTTTCAGTTTACTTTTCATCGGGTTATCCTACAGTGGATTCTGCTCCCCGTATCATCAAGGCTTTGGCTGACCAGGGAGTTGATATGATAGAGATTGGTGTCCCATTCTCGGATCCATTGGCTGACGGTCCGGTTATCCAGCGAAGCAATTCGATTGCGTTGAAGAACGGTATCTCTCAGAAGCTTTTGTTCGAGCAGATCAAGGACATCCGCAAGGTTACAGATATTCCTCTAATCCTAATGGGCTACATAAACTGCGCCTTGCAGTACGGCTTCGAGAATCTTTGCAAGAAGTGTAAGGAGATAGGTATTGACGGAATCATCCTGCCGGACCTTCCAGTTGACGAGTACAACGCAGAGTACCGTCCGATAGTAGAGAAATATGGTCTTGACTTCATCCACCTGATCACTCCAGAGACAAGCGAGGAGAGAATCAGAAAGATTGACGAGGCAAGTACAGGATTTGTTTACATGGTGTCTTCCGCTGGAACAACAGGCGCGCAAAGCAGTTTCGAGCAGAGCAAGCAGGAGTATTTCAAGCGCATCAAGTCCATGAACTTGAAGAATCCTACACTTGTCGGATTCGGTGTGTCAAACAAGGAGACTTTCCGCGCAGCCGCTGACAACTCTTGCGGTGCTATCGTGGGAAGCCAGTTTAT
>JAZUHH010000032.1:0-7780 GCA_045641625.1 Paludibacteraceae bacterium | reverse complement strand
GAGCAAGCAGGAGTATTTCAAGCGCATCAAGTCCATGAACTTGAAGAATCCTACACTTGTCGGATTCGGTGTGTCAAACAAGGAGACTTTCCGCGCAGCCGCTGACAACTCTTGCGGTGCTATCGTGGGAAGCCAGTTTATCAAGGAGCTTGACGCTAACCCTACAATCGAGGAGGCTGTAAGTTCCCTAATCAAGAAAATTAAGGGATAATTCGGTATGTATAAGTATAAAACTAATTCAGTCTCTTTGATAGGAGACCTTCATACTCCCGTAGAGGTATATCTAAAGATCAGAGATATCTATCCTCAGAGCGCCCTTATGGAGAGTAGTGATTATCACAACGGAGAAAACAGCCGTTCGTTCATCGGACTTCAGCCAATCGCAAGTGTGGCAATAAACCACGGCAATGCCGAATTCGTTTACCCCGATGACGTTCGTTACTCTCATCCGGTAAGCAAGGAGTATCGCACAGACAATGCCTTGAACGAGTTCTTGGACAAGATCAAGGTTGAAGGCGAGTATTCTGACTATTGCGGTCTTTACGGTTATACTTCGTTCAATGCGATCCGTTATTTCGAGGATATTGCGGTAAAGGACAGTACAGACGAGCTTGCTGACGCTCCTGATATGCTCTACATTCTCTACAAGTACATTATCGTTTTCGACAGTGCGATGAACGAGTTGAGAATTGTGGAAATGCTTGCAGATGGAGAGGAGAGCAGAATAAATGAAGTAAAGAAATGTATAGAGAGCGGACTTATCCATTTCTATGATTTCCGTGCAGTCGGAGAGACTACAAGCACATTGACTGACGAGGAGCACAAGGCAAATATCCGCAAGGGTATAGCACATTGTTTGAGAGGCGACGTGTTCCAGATAGTCCTTTCCCGCAGGTTCAAGCAGAAGTATGAGGGAGATGACTTCAAGCTTTACCGTGCTTTGAGAAGCATCAACCCGTCTCCATATCTGTTCTATTTCGACTTCGGAGGATTCCGTATCTTTGGCTCAAGTCCGGAGACTCATTGCCGCATAGACGGCCGTTCCGCTTACATCGACCCTATTGCAGGAACAACAAAGAGAACAGGAAATGCCGAGCAGGATGCCAAGAACGCACAGTATCTGCATGACGATCCAAAGGAGAACGCAGAGCATGTGATGTTGGTGGACTTGGCTCGTAACGACTTGTCCCGCAACTGTCACGGCGTATATGTCGAGAAGTACAAGGACATGCAGTATTACAGCCATGTAATCCACTTGGTAAGCCGTGTGCGCGGAACTTTGGACGAGGGTGCAGATCCGATCAAGGCATTCATTGACACTTTCCCGGCAGGAACATTGTCAGGTGCGCCTAAGGTCAGAGCCATGCAGCTTATTTCCGAGTATGAGCCTCACAACCGCGGCGCTTATGGCGGTTGCATCGGTTTCATCGGACTTAACAAATCTCTAAATCAGGCCATTACTATCCGTACATTCGTCAGCCGTGGTGGTGAACTATGGTTCCAGGCAGGTGGCGGTATCGTTGCCAAGAGTGACGAGGAGTATGAGCTACAGGAGGTTAATAATAAACTTGGTGCTTTGCGCAGGGCAATCACTGTCGCAGAGAACCTATGATATTGATTTAGAGTTATGAGCAAGAAAATAGTAATTATAGACAACTACGATTCGTTCACTTATAACCTTTCGCACCTTGTAAAGCAGCTTGGCGCAGAGGTAACCGTAGTGCGTAACGACCAGTTCAAGCTTTCTGATTTGGAGAAGTTTGACAAGATTATTCTTAGCCCCGGTCCCGGCATCCCTACAGAGGCAGGTCTTTTGATGAATGTAATTGCCGAGTACAAGGGAAAGAAGCCTATCTTGGGAGTTTGCCTTGGACATCAGGCTTTGGGCGAGAGTTTCGGCGGTACATTGACAAATCTTTCCCAAGTATTCCACGGAGTTCAGACTGAAGTGACTATCACAGAGGACGACTATATCTTCGAGGGATTGGAGAAGAAGATCCCTGTCGGCAGATACCATTCATGGGTAGTCGATACAAAGGGCTTCCCTTCAGACCTTGAGATTACCGCTGTGTCCGAAGAAGGCCAGGTAATGGCATTGAGGCACAAGCAGTTCGATATTAGAGGAATACAGTTCCACCCAGAGTCAGTTCTGACTCCTGATGGCGAGCAAATGCTTAAAAACTGGTTAAAAAGATAAAAAACGAATAAATATATGACTAAAGTGCAGACAAATTACTATATTTGCCACGAAAAGTCATATAATGTTTTGTTGAAAAAGACAAGATTATAGACTATGAAAGAAATATTGCGACGCCTTATTGCCAACGACAGGTTGAGCGAGAAGGAGACTTGCGAGGTGATGATAAATATTGCAGAGGGCAAGTATCCTGCAGAGCAAATTGCTGCTATGCTGGCAATTATGCAGAGCCACGGAGTAACTGTGGATGAACTTTTGGGATTCCGACGCGGTTTGCTGGAGACTGGTCTGGCTGTGAACTTATCGCCTTATACAGTGTTGGATATCGTTGGAACAGGTGGAGACGGAAAGAATACCTTCAACATCTCGACTTGCTCTTGTTTTGTCCTAGCCGGTGCAGGCTTCAAGGTGGCAAAGCACGGTAACTATGCTTCGACTTCGGTGTCAGGTGCAGGTAATGTGCTTGAGGAGCACGGAGTGAAGTTCACCAACGATGAAAGCAAGTTGAAGGAGAGTCTTGAAAAGAGCGGCTTCACTTATATGCATGCTCCGTTGTTTGCCAAGGGAATGAAGAATGTTGTGCCGGTTCGCAAGGCACTTCAGGTACCTACGGCGTTCAATATGCTTGGTCCGCTCATCAACCCTTGTCGCCCTCAGGCTCAGTGTCTGGGAACAGCTAACTTTGAGCAGTTCCGTCTTTACACCAATGTGTGCCAGGCTTTGGGTATCAACTACGCTATTGTCAGCAGTACCGACGGTTATGACGAGATTTCGCTGACTTCGGACTTTAAGGTGGCAACAAGAAACATCGAGAAGGTTTACTCGCCGGCTGACTTTGGCATGAAGAAGATAGATCCAAAGGAGATCTACGGAGGCAGTACAAAGCAGGAGGCAATGCAGATTTTCGACAATGTGTTGAAGCAAGAGGCCACTGAGGCCCAGACAAATGTTGTTATTGCCAATTCAGCAATAGCTATGCGCGCTGCGGATGAATCATTAAGTATCGCCGAGTGTATAGACAAGGCAACAGAAAGTTTGAAGAGCGGAAAAGCTTTTGAGGCTCTTAAAAAATATGTCGAGGTAAATTCATAATTTTTCTTTAAGAAAAAGGATTACTATATATGTATTTGGACAAGATAATAGAGGCGAAGAAACTCGAGGTTGAAGCCTTGAAGAAAAATATCGTAGTGTCAGACCTTCAGACCTATGATGTTTATCAGCGTGTGTGCTATTCTCTGAAACGCAGTCTGCAGTCGTCAAAGACTGGTATCATTTCTGAGTTCAAGAGAAAGAGCCCATCAAAAGGCTTTATCAAGGAGGGTGCAGAGGTGGCTGATATAGTGCCAGGTTACGAAAAGAGTGGTGCTACGGGTATTTCTGTGCTTGCCGACGAACAGTTTTTCGCCGGAGGAGCCAAGGATGTGCGTGTTGCTAGAGAGTTGGTGAATATCCCTTTGCTGTTCAAGGAGTTTGTTATCGACGAGATTCAGATACATTTGGCCAAGAGCTCGGGTGCTGATGTCATTCTTTTGATAGCGGCTTGTCTGACCAAGGAAAGAATGATTGAACTGGCAACCTGCGCCAAGAAACTTGGTTTGGAAACTTTGCTTGAGATCCATTCGGAAGAGGAACTTGAGTATATTGACCCGATAATCGACATCGTAGGAATCAACAATAGAAACCTCAAGACTTTTGAGGTGGATTTGGCTGCGTCTATCGCCTTGTGCCATAAGATTCCGGATTCCTATGTAAAGATATCTGAGAGCGGACTATCCGATCCAGAGACTGTGAAGATGCTTCGTAATGAGGGATTCTCCGGTTTCTTGATGGGAGAGAACTTTATGAAGCAGGCAGATCCAGCATTGGGCTTGAAGGACTTCATCAGCAAGCTGTAGTCCGCCTGCGTGCCAGGGTTGCACGCGATTTCGAAACAAAGAAACTTAATTTATATATGACCAAACTTTTTGTGATAGTTAGAAACTTGTTGCGTGAGCACAGTATGGTGATCGTGCCAGGCTTGGGAGGTTTTGTCGCCAACAATATCGGCGCCAGACTTGACAAGGTTACGGGACGATTCTATCCGCCAAGTGTCGAGGTGGTGTTCAATGCCAAGCTCGTTCATAACGACGGACTGCTTGCTTCTGCTGTCGCAAAAGAACTGTCCTTGACTTCGGACGAGGCTAACAAACAGATTGATGAGGAAGTAAAGAGGATCATCGCTTCTCTTGGCTCTACGAAGAAATTCGTGCTTGAAGGTCTTGGCTTGCTTGAAAGAGACGGAAGGAACCTGATATTTCATGCTGACTATAACTCTGTGTCAAGTGTTGATGCGTTTGGTTTGAATGATTTCTTCTTCCCAGAGCTTGATGAGGATGAGATCAAGAAAAGAAATCTTTTGGTGTCGAACAATGTCGGCGGCAATTCAGGTTTCTCTATCGGTGCCATTGCAGTGGCTTTCGCTTTCCTTTTGTTCTCTCAGCCTCTTCATAAGGATAATTCTTCTTCATATCAGGCGTCTCTCGCCTTCGAGAATCCTTGCGAGTGGATAAAAAAGGATCTTCAGGTCGGAGAGAAGGAGTCCAAGTACAGCGTTATTCTTGCAAGATTCGCATCAGAGGAGGAGGCTTTGTCGTACAAGAAAGAGCACGCTGCAGAAGCCGCCCATATAGATACTCTGGAGGTTTCGACTGTGGGTGATGACTATGTGGTGTCTTTGCCGCAGACAGAAAGCTGGAACGCTACGGTTCAAGTTTTGTTGGAGGTAACTCGTTCAATGCCTAACGTCCCATACCCATTCATCTTCTGCAGAGAGGAGAATGTAGAGAAGAACTAAAAACTTATAGGATATACATGATAGAGATCAAGGAAACAGACATAATTGCAGCAGTTGAGACGGGAGGCCATAAGGCTTTCCTTGAGTTGTTTTTTGAGGAATACAGAAAAGTGTTCGCAGACGGATACACTGCTGAGGCTATGCAGTCCCTTTCTTTCGACCAGCATGTTGTTCATGCCTATGACCTTTTGATCAGGGAACTTGACGAGGAAGGTTTCGTAGGAATGGCTCAAAACGGATATACTCCATACTTTTTCGGCAATCCTTTTGCAAGAAAGTTCAAGGAGTTCGGCCTTGTAAAGACAGGTAAGCTGATGTATAAGGCTCAGGACATATATGAAGCGAACAAGAAGGACCTTGAGAGAGACAAGGACGAGGAGGAGTTCGTAGCTTCTTTCGAAAAGTATGAGGCCTTCGATCCTATAGAGGAGGAAATTCTTGAACTTCAGGATTCCGAGATGGAGAAGCTTGCTTCCTATGTGGACGAGCACATCGAGGATTTCGCCCATATCATTAAGTAGTAACGGATAATATTAAATTATAACGAGATAATGAAACGCCTTCATAAAATACTTTTGGCATTCCTTATGGTATGTTTCGGAGTTTTGGCTGCCAATGCGCAGTCGTACAGGCATGGAACTGTGCCCAACTTGGTGAATTCCGACAACAAGCCATATCATTTCGGCTTTATACTTGGATTCAACTCCATGTGCTTCAACCCTCAGCAGAGTGGTGTGAAAAGCGAGAAGGATGGTAAGATCTGGTATGGAGATGATGTGAATCTGAACGTAGGTTTCACTATCGGTATAATCTCTGACCTGAAGGTTGCAGAGTTCTTTGATGTGAGATTTACTCCTACATTGTATTTCGGAGAGCGTACACTTCGCTTTGTGAACGAGGACGGCAAGCAGAGAACACTTGGAGATGTCAGCGTCAAGTCAAACGTTATTTCCTTTCCGATCCTTGCAAAGTTCAGAGGTCAGAGAGTGGGTAACTTTCGACCTTACCTGCTTGGCGGTGTAGCCGGTCAGGTTTACGTGGGTAGAGACAAGGAAGCCCCTATCATGTTGACAAGCGGCGACTATGGTATCGAGGTGGGTTTCGGTTTTGACATATATTTGCCTTATTTCAAGCTTGCTCCCGAGTTTAAGGCATATTTAGGTATGGGAGATGTGCTTAATAGAGAAAGAAGAGACATCGCAAACACTGATGATTTGAGATACACAGACGCTTTTTCTAAGTTGTCTTCGCGTATTTTCTCTATTTCATTCAATTTTGAATAACCCCTATGTTGATTAAGGTTTGTGGAATGTCCTCTCCGGAGAAGATTGGGAAGTTTCCCTCTCTTTCTGCCGATTTGATGGGACTTATATTCTACCCCAAGAGCAAGCGCTACGTTGAAGCCGGTTTGTATGGCTCGGAAACCGAAGTGATAGACGCTTTGGAAACAGTTCGCAGAAGTGGCGTGAAATTGGTCGGTGTCTTTGTTGACGAGAGCGTTGAGACTATCAGTTTCTTTGCCTCCAAGTATAGTCTGGATTACATTCAGCTGCATGGAAACGAGACTCCCGAATTTGCGAACGAAATAAAATCATTGGGTTTTAGTGTAATAAAAGCCATTCCTGTAAGCGGATTGGAGGATATTGAGAGTCTTTCAGATGGCTGGCAGGGTGTCGCTGACTACCTTTTGTTTGACTATAAGTGTGCAGAGAAGGGTGGAAGCGGCAAGAAGTTTGACTGGAGCGTGCTTTCTGCCTATACTGGAGCTACGCCGTTTATCCTGAGCGGAGGAATAGGACCTGATGATGCCGGCGATATTTTGTCCCTAAATCACGAAAGGTTTGCAGGTGTGGACCTCAACAGCAAGTTCGAGATCGCACCAGGACTAAAGGATTTGGATTCCTTGTCCAAGTTTATTAACGAATTAAGAGCTAAGATTAAATAAAGATGTTAGTAGAATTATTTAAGGACGTTTTAGAGAATCTTGATTATTTCTGGGTGTTTATCCTGATGACAATCGAGAGCAGTTTTATTCCCTTCCCTTCGGAGGTGGTTGTTATTCCCGGTGCGTATATGTCTTGCGAAGGCAATATGTCGTTGTGCTGGGTGATTTTGGTTGCAACTCTTGGTGGCCTTTTGGGTGCTACGATCAACTATGTCTTGGCTATGACTTTGGGCAGAAAGGTTGTCTATGCCTTTGCCGCTAGCAAATGGGGACATTTGTGTCTGATAGACGAGGAGAAGGTAAAGAAGGCTGAAGACTTCTTTGTCGAGCACGGAGTTATCGCAACATTGGTGGGAAGACTTATTCCTGGTATCCGTCAGCTTATTTCTGTTCCCGCAGGACTTGCCAAGATGAACTTTGCCAAGTTTGCATTGTTTACATTTATTGGCGCTGGTGTCTGGAATGCTATTTTGGCCTATATCGGTGTGAAGTTTCATGATGTGATGGACAAGGATACCTTGATTGAAAAGGTTGAGCATTACAGCCACGAGGTATTTTATGGAATTGTTGCAATAGCAGTTCTTGTTATTGCATATTTGATTTTTAAGAACAGAAAGAAGGCTTAATATTATGGAAGATTTGATAAAGAATTTGAAAGTGCAGATGGTTGAGGCTCTTAACCTTGAAGAGATCAAGCCCGAGGAGATTGAAACTGAAGCACCATTGTTCGGAGACGAAGGTCTTGGCTTGGACTCTATCGATGCGTTAGAGATTATTCTGTTAGTTGAAAAGAACTACGGAATCA
>JAZUHH010000031.1:0-18818 GCA_045641625.1 Paludibacteraceae bacterium | reverse complement strand
CGTGGGTGTTGTTTTCCGTGGGTTGAAACCCACGGCTATGTATAGAAAAGCCACTACGTGGCTATGTGGGTGTGGCGTGTTTGGGAATGTGTTTGGAAATGTTTGTTATGTCGTATTTGTCACGTTGTTTTCCGTGGGTGTTGTTTTCCGTGGGTTGAAACCCACGGCTATATATAGAAAAGCCACTACGTGGCTATGTCGGATAGACGTGTTTTGGAATATTTGTCATGTCGCATTTGACACGTTGTCGCGTAGCGACATTTCATTATATAGCCGTGGGTTTTAACCCACGGAACCCTATGTCGGATAGACGTGTTTTGGAATATTTGTCATGACGCATTTGACACGTTGTCGCGTAGCGACATTTCTAGGTCGAGACGGGGATTTCAATCCCCGGCCATGATAATACGAGGCTATGTGGGTGTGGCGTGTTTTTTTGCGGCTCTGTCATCCAAAATTTCCCCACCTTCCACCCTCCATGAAAAACCAACAGCTTCCGCACTTTTAGGTATATATAAATATATACCTAAGTTTGAGTGTGGAAGGAGCTTCCTTCCGCATTCCACACATAAAAATTCCGCATGCTTCCATGACTTGGAATCTTGTCAGGATTGGGAGTCGGAAATGGAGACTCTCAAGGGGTGAAAATGAGTGTCCCGTTGCCTGTCACGTGTGGAACGGAAGACCAGGAATTTCGGACTTGTCTGCCGGTCATAACCGACGCTTCCGCAACGTCTTTCCGGCATTGCCTTCCATGCTTCCGCCCCTTCTTGAAATTCATGTTGCTTCCACGCTTTTAGGTATTATTTATAAATACCTAAGTCGGGTGGTGGAAGGTGCTTCCTTCCGCACCGTACACACAATTTTTGGGGTGTGGAAGCGAGTCGGAAACGTGCCGGATCTGCTGTCTCGCACGTCTGTCCGGAGGCGTCTCGGCCAAGCCTTTTTTGTGTGAAAGACCTATGAAAAATAATTTCCAAGTGTAACTGTTTCACGAATTGCTGAAACACAGCGCCTTATGAAACTCATACGCAAATAGTTCCCGAAAAACTTGCAGGTTTCGTGACAAAGCAGTACCTTTGCATTGTCTAACTCGATTACAGTGTCCGGGTCTGATAACCTGGACCAAGGCGCACAAACCTAAATTATATTTTATTATTAATCAACAAGTTTTCTAAATTATGCACAACTCAGACATGATTCTTTACCTGCTTATCCAGCTGCTTGTATGCGCCGGAGTTTGCGGAGTGGCGCTGTGGATTGCCGGTTGAGGCGCATAGCTCCAACAAACACGTCAGTTTCTAATTTTTAAGTTCAAAAGTGTGGGAATAATTCTTTCCACCATCCCGTGTCTTTGCGACGCGGGATTTTTAACCCGATTAAGTCCTATGGAAAAACCATTGTCAGAGAAAAGCCTTGCGTACAGGCTTTCCCAGCTATACTATCTGCCCAAGCAGGGCGACCCGTTCAAGCACAAGACACAATGCCCGGCTTGCATGGCATCCAACCCGCACTGGAGGGAGAAGTGCTTCACCCCGTTCGTGCATGTGTCAACCGGCGAGGTCCTTGATCCGAACGTCGGCTACTGCGACTATGCGTCCTGTCCTCTGAACCCAAACAACAGTCCGCTGAAGCCCTACGACTTCTTCCTGAACAGCCACGTCGATGCCGAGCGCTTCAGGCACATGGTTGACAGCTATGTCTCAGTGCCGCGTCCTGCCCCTAAGTTCGAGCCTCTGCGCATAGACTGGGAGTTTGTCAAGCCGACCCTTTCGCTCAACCCCTCGTGCGTGGATGTGAACACGCTGTTCCTGGGTCTGCTCGGCATGTTCAGCCGCAAGTACCGCGAAATACCGCCAAGCACGGTGTGGAGAGTCCTTGTGGCCGAGATGTTCGGGACCTATATGGTCGGAACGTACCACAACAGCGAGCAGTACCGCAGCCTGAACGGCTCGCCCATATTCTGGGAGATTGACGAAAAGCTGGATGTGAGGGAGGGGAAGATCATGCAGTTCGATCCCCAGACCGCACATCGTGTCAAGGGATACGGAACCATAAACTGGTTCGGTAAAATAGGCTTGGGCGATAAGAAAAATTTTATCCGTGATAACGTGGTCAGGGAGCATTGCCTGTTCGGTCTGCACATTCTGGCGACTAACCTGGGAAGCGCAAGCAGAGTCTATATTGTTGAGAGTCAAAAGACTGCGATAGCCATGCGTGTGAACGACATTCTCAGCCGCATCAAGAGACCCGAAAAGGGGCAGTGCGAGCCTCCGATCTACCTTGCAACCGGCGGATGCGGAATGCTGAGCAAGGATATGCTCGCACCGCTCTCGGACCTGTGCGTCGAGGTCATCCCCGACTCGGGCAAGGCTACGGAGCATTGGACCCATGCGGTGTCCGGAATGCCAAACGTGATCGTAAACGACTGCATGGAGCAGATGAGGCTGTCGGGTGTGTGCGGAGAGAATGCAGACCTGCTTGACGTGCTGTTCTAGTCCGGTTCTGCTTGACGTGCATGATGCGATTATGGGTTCATCCGGCAAGGATGCGCATCTTTAAGCCTTGGCGGAACGGAACAAGTCGGATTCTTGGGTTAAAAACGGGAGTTCATGCGTGGAAACGGGCCAGTCGTACCTTTCGGCACACTTTTTGCACTAATATAGTGTGTATGTGTTTATACATATTCAAATTAGTTAGACAAACTGAAACTATCCACGCGTGAGTGACACAGCTTGTGTCCGCGTGGGGAGTTTTTAGTGACTGTCGGCTCTGAAAAAAGAGATAAATTTGTGACAAGCGTTGCTCCTGGAAAAAAAATAGAATATCTTTGCAGTCGCAATGAGTGATAGAAACAATCAGACATCAAAATACAGCGTTTCGGTGGTCGTGCCGTTCCACAATGCCGAGCAGACTATTCTGCAGACTCTTGGCACTGTGTACGAGGCTCTCGGCAAGTCCGGGTGCATAGACGAGTACGAGGTCATCGTTGTCGATGACGCATCCCAGGACCAGTCGCACAGCCTTGTCAGCGCGAACTATCCGTCTGCGCAGGTGTTCTCTGTGAACAGGAGGGTATGCTACCTCGAGGCAGCCAACAAGGGGCTTTTCAGGAGCCGCTATGACTACGTGCTTCTGCTCACACAGGGCGTGTTCCTGCCGGCTGACTACTTTGACATGATGATGCCCTATGTGGCGCAGGAGAATGTCTATATGTGCTCCGCAATGCTCTGCAACGGCACGCAGCAGGTGTCGTTCAGGGAACTGCCCGTATTCAACTCCGGAAGGATAGACTTCGAGCATGACGCAAGGAACGGGGGTGGTGCAAGCATCATGCTTCAGCGCGGAAACATTCTGATGAACAGGGAGATCATGCTCTCTATGGGTGCGTATGACACGATGTTCTCTGCCCACAGGAGCGCGGACCTCGAGCTTGCCCTCAGGGGATGGAGCTACGGCTACAAGTCCATATTCGTGGACAAGGTTGCATGCCAGATAGTCGAGCCCTCGGCATCGTCACAGGACTGGGACAAGGCCAACGAGAAGGGACAGGAGGAGTGGAACGAGATACTCACGCACTTCTACTACCAGCACGGTCTGGCTCTGGTCAAATACAGGCTCAGGATGAACTTCTTTTTCGTGCTTTCCATGGTCATACCGCTTGCCGCTTTCCAGCGCACGAGGTGGGCTCTGTTCAAGTACATAGGCAACTATAACAGCATACTGAACGAGCGAATGTGGAAGTACGGACATCCCAAGTTCAGCCTTCAGGAAATAGCCGATTACTATTTCAAATAGGCGCTTTTTTGTGTTTTTCGACAAGTTTGAGTGAAAAAGTACGGAAAAAGTTTTCATAAGTTAAAATTTCTATATTCTTTTGAATAATTTTTGAACACAAATATAAACTTAACAGATATGAATACTAAGATATTTGCCGGCATGGGTATGCTGTCGCTGATGGCTCTTTCGATGGCAAGCTGCAACCAGGCACAGCGTGTCGAGGCAGTGGACATAGACGCTCCTGTAATCAACGGAATGAAGAGCGAGTTCGTTCCGGCTGGCCAGGAGGCGGTAATCTACGGTCGTAACCTCAAGGATGCCAAGATTGAGTTCGAGACTCAGTTCTATGAAGAGATGGTGGAGGCTGATGTTGTGGCTGACAAGAGCAATGACTCGGTCCTTGTGTGCAGGGTTCCAAAGAGCGCATGGAGCGGCAGAATAAAGATCACTAACCTAGGCGGAGAGACTCGTTCTCCGTTCCAGTTCCGTGATATGAGAAACTTGATCATGGACTTTGACAAGTGCTTCCAGACTTGGGGCGGCTATTCGCCATACGACCCACAGCAGGAGGGCGTGCTTGTAGAGTCTCTGTCTGACGGGCAGAAGCTTGAGTCTCCGCTGCCAGCAGGCTGTTCGGGCAAGTACAGCGTGCTTTACGGCAACTACAAGAACTCTTGGTCCTTTGACACCAACATGTGGCTTCAGTACATGTCCAACTTCGACGAGGGAGGTCGAGGCAATGTCTCTGTTGCAGGCCTTCACTTCCTTGACAGACCTCTTGACGAGCTTGTCTTGAAGTTCGAGTGCTACATCCCTAAGGAGTCTCCTTACAAGGGTGTGCGTACAGAGATATTCAGCGGTCCCGCAAAGGCTGAGAACAAGCACGGACGCGAGCAGTCTGTAATCTGCTTCTGGGAGCCTTGGACTGGCAAGGGATACTCCGTAGCCGGCAACAACCAGGGCAAGGACCTAAGCAAGGGATTCTATACTGACGGATGGGAGACTATCACTATCCCTTTGTCAGAGTTCAAGCATAACTCTACGACAGACGAGATTCTTCACGAGCTAAAGATGGACCTTCTGACAAGCGTGAACTTCTCGTTCTTGCAGATCGGAGCAGTTGACGACAGCAATCCTGCACACGTCTATATGTGCGTGGACAACTTCCGCATCGTGCCTGCTGTCGAGGAGTAATATCACCCTATACTGGATACTTTTTAATAAATATGGTATGGATGCAGTGGATTGCACAACAGATCCACTGCGCATACCTTGCTACAAAGCAGATAGTTACGATTTATTAGAATATTTTTTTCATTCGGTAGTGCCTTATTCTTGATATAATGTATTACCTTTGCCGTGCTTAATTTGGGTGTGGCGTCTATATGACAGACGTTGGAATTAGGCTAGTCTTATGGCAAGACCATAAAAACACAAGATTTTGAGAGAGATGATTATTGTAAACGGTAGATTCCTTACGCAGAAGATGACTGGGGTGCAGAGATATGCGCTCGAGGTTTCTTTTCGCCTACAAAAGCTGCTCGGAGATGAGATGAAGGTGGTCGTGCCATCGGATATCAGGGATGAGCAACTCGACTCTCGATTGAATATAGAGAAGATAGGTTCTCACTCAGGCCACTACTGGGAGCAGATTGAGCTTCCAAAATGGCTGAAAAGGAACGGAAGCCCCTTGCTCTGCTGCTTTTGCGGAGTGCCTCCGATCTTCTATCCGAACAAGATTCTTACACTGCATGACATAACTTTTGTACGTTACCCTAGCACTTTCACGTTCGCTTTCCGTGCATGGTACTATGTCGCAATGCATTTGGCTTTGCCGCGTACACGCCACATAATGACAGTGAGCGACTTCTCGAAGAAGGAGATTGCGGGATACTATAATATTGACGAGTCGAGAATTTCGGTGATCCCGGGTTCTACGTTTGACGTAGAGGGTCCTGTAGAGGATGCGGAACTCAAGGCCAAGAACTACATACTTGCGGTTTCTACTCTCAAGGAGAACAAGAACTTCAAGGTTGCGCTCGAGGCTTTCAATATGGCGAGAAAGAAGGTTCAGGACATCGAGCTTGTAGTGGTGGGCGACATTGACGGCCTTTCATGCTTCTCAGAGATCAGCGACATAGTCGAGGAGTTCAGACACAGCGACAAGGTTCACCTGGTCGGACGTGTGGGTGACGAGGATCTGGTAAGATACTATTCAAATGCCAAGGCATTCCTGTTCCCAAGCCTTTACGAGGGCTTCGGTCTGCCGGTTCTTGAGGCACAGATATGCGGTTGTCCGGTTGTTTCGACAAACACTTGCTCTCTGCCTTATGTGCTCGGAGACAGCGCTGTGATGTGCGACCCGTTGAAGGCTGAGGAGTTCGCCGATGCAGTCGTGGATATCGTCACTGACGACAGCAAGGCCCAGGAGCTGAAACGAAAGGGTTTCGAGAACGTCAAGAGATTCTCGTTCGAGCGTAGCGCAGAGAAGGTTGCGGATTTGATAAAGAGTTTAGTGTAGGCGTCATGACTGTGGCGTCTATTCTTCATATTTGGAGTTTTTATAACAATTGTACATAGAAAATGAACAATGCATTAACAAAGACTGACTTCAACTTCGAAGGTCAGACAAGTGTGTACCACGGTAAGGTGAGAGATGTGTATTCGGTGTCGGGTGACCGTCTTGTAATGGTTGCTACTGACCGTATCTCTGCGTTCGACGTCATCCTTCCCAAGGGTATCCCATTTAAGGGACAGATGCTAAACCAGATCGCAGCCAAGTTCCTTGATGCAACATCAGATATTTGTCCTAACTGGAAGCTTGCTACTCCGGACCCTATGGTTACAGTGGGTATCAAGTGCGAGGGCTATCCTGTTGAGATGATCGTCCGCGGCTACCTATGCGGAAGCGCATGGAGAGCCTACAAGAGCGGCGTTCGCGAGATCTGCGGCGTGAAGCTTCCAGAGGGTATGAAGGAGAACCAGAAGTTCCCTACTCCTATCATCACTCCTACTACTAAGGCTGAGATTGGCAAGCATGACGAGGACATCTCTAAGGAGGAGATCATCGCTCAGGGACTTGTCTCTGCTGAGGAGTACGCTGTGCTTGAGAAATATACTCTTGCCTTGTTCCAGAGAGGTACAGAGATCGCTGCTAAGCGCGGTTTGATCCTTGTTGACACAAAGTACGAGTTCGGTAAGGCTGACGGCAAGATCATCCTTATGGACGAGATCCACACTCCTGACTCTTCGCGCTACTTCTACGCTGACGGATACGAGGAGAGATTCAAGAACGGCGAGCCTCAGAAGCAGCTTTCAAAGGAGTTCGTTCGTGAGTGGCTTATGGACAACGGCTTCCAGGGCAAGGCAGGACAGCAGGTGCCTGAAATGACTGACGCTATTGTCGAGTCCATCTCTAACCGCTACATCGAGCTTTACGAGAACATAACTGGCGAGAAGTTCGAGAAGTGCGCTGACGCTTCGGCTCTTGGACAGAGAATCGAGAAGAATGTAAGCGACTACTTGAAGAAGTAAAGAATTTCATTCCTAAAAATAATGGGGAGGTGGCTTTCGGCCGCCTCCCTTTTTGTTTGTCCGCGTTTCCGGTAAGGGAGCTCGACCTGCTTAAAGTTTTTCTTTTCCGAACACTTTTTGTTCAAAACTAAAGCCTTGTAGATTTGGAAGTTTCCTGAAAATTTTGTATCTTTGCTCAATTTTAAGAATTGAAAAAAGGTTAACATGAGAAAAACTTTATACTCTTTATCTTTAGTCCTTTTATCCGGATTGACTTCGTGCATCCAGGATGAGGCTCCGAACGCAGAGTGCGACCTTTTGAAGGTCATCGTGCATGCACCGAAGCCATCAGAGGTATTCTATTCGCTTAACGATACGATCAGGGAGGTTTCGACTTCCGAGAACAAGGTTGTGTTCAAGGTCAGGGAGGGTGCTGACTTGTCACAGCTCGGCTTTGACTTTGTGCTTACCGAGGGTGCGACTATCGACACAATCAGCGAGCTTGTGGGCAACGAGACAATCTTGATTGCCACAACAAAGAGCGAGGACAGCAAGTGGAACAAGCAGTATTCTATCCGTTTCAAGACTTTCGCGTGCTGGGATGGAAAGGAGAGCTTCGAGAACATCACTCTATTCAACGAGAAGGGTGTTGACAAATACTACGTCTGGAGCCAGGGCAGTGACGCTGAGTTCTGGGCGACAGGTAACCCGGGCTACAAGCTAAGCCGCAGCAGTGCAAAGCCGGTTGATTATCCGACAGTTTCGGCTGAGGGATATGCCGGCAAGGGTGTCCAGCTCATTACACGCAGTACAGGCTCTTTCGGTGCTATGGTCGGCATGCCTATCGCGGCAGGAAACCTTTTCATAGGTAGCTTTGACGTGAGCAACGCTCTGCAGGATGCTATGGCGGCTACTGTGTTCGGCGTGCCTTTCCAGTTGAAGCCGTACAAGGTCAAGTTCATGGCCAAGTACAAGGCAGGAAGCGTCTATAAGGACAAGTCGGGCAAGGTGATCGACAAGCAGGACAAGCCTGACTTCTACGCTGTGCTTTACCGCAACACTGACAGCAACGGACAGCCGGTGCTTCTTCACGGAGACGACGGCAAGACTAACCCTAACATCGTTGCCTATGCGTTCATGAGCGACGAGGACATCGCTAAACTTTCCGATGACGAGTGGAAGGAGATCACTATCCCGTTCACATATACAAAGGATGTGAGCGAGGATCTGCTTGCAGACTTCGGATATAACATCGCAGTTGTGTTCTCTTCGAGTGTCGATGGTGGAGAGTTCTCAGGAGCTGTGGGAAGCACATTCTCTATTGACGAGTTAAAGCTAGTGTTGGATGACAAAGAGTAGTTGGTTATGAGAAAGAATTTTTTGACATACATGTTTGCGTTGGCTTGTTTGTCTGCCAATGCACAAGAGGCTGAGACAGAGCAGAATAACGGGGATTTTGCCATTGCGGTGGCTTCTGATGTTGAAGCTGACAGCACTTCCCCAAAGATTGCCGTAGCATACGAGCCAGTGGTTGCAGCATCAAATGACGAGGCCATAGCAGTTGATGTTGTGGTCGATATGGTGTCGAACGACACAATCGTTGCCCCTATCAAGAACGGAGACTTCAAGAGCGATATGCTTGCCTACCAGTATGACACTATGCCGGTTGCAAAGGTCAAGCACACGTTCGCAGAGTACAACACAACAGTCAACGGATGGGGCTATGGTGTACGTATGGGTATCTGCCTTGGCGGTACTTCTCCGTTCCCAATCCCACAGGAGATCAGAGAGATCCAGGAATTCGGTCTTAATGGGGCTTTCATGCAGGAGTTCTACGGATACAAGCTTTTCAATGAGCGCGTGGGATTGTACCTTGGCGAGCGTATCGCAGTCGAGGGTATGAAGACTACAGCAAGGGTTAAGAACTACCACATGAGCATTGTCCAGGACGGCGAGGAGATGGCTGGCTACTACACAGGTATAGACGAGACCAATGCCAGGACAGTGTCCATAAAGGTACCTATCGAGGCTATGTTCCGTGTAGCTCCGCGCTTTGACTTGAGAGTCGGACCATACCTTCAGTTCAACATCAACAAGAGCTTCGAGGGTAGCGTCTATGACGGATACTTGCGAGTTGACACACCGACAGGCCAGAAGGTCGAGTTCTCTAAGGACACATACGCGGTGTACGACTTCTCTGATGACATGAAGAAGTTCATGGTAGGTGCAGAGCTTGCCGCAGACTTCAAGATAACTAAGCATTTTGGAGCCTTCGCACACTTGGACTGGGGATTGAACAGCGTATTCCCTGATGACTTCGAGACCATCAGCTTCAAGATGTACCCAATCTATTTCTCGATGGGATTGTTCGTAGGTTTGTAATTTATAAATTAGGATATGAATAAAATTTTAACGCATATACTTTCATCGGTAGCGATGGTTGCTCCACTGTCTGCTATGGCAGAAGACGGAGTTTACCAGGTTCCTAACGGTAATTTTGATATGGACTGGGTGTCTCCCACAGAGCCAGGCAACGGTTTCCACTCTTTCGACCTTGCAATAGGCAGCTACAAGAGTCAGGTAAACGGACACACAGCCGACCAGGTCAAGAAAGTGGAAGGAAGAAACGGTACTTCTGCATGTATGATCAGCTCCATACAGTTCAAGGCTTTGAATATCATTACAGTTAAGGCTAACGGTAACCTGACTTCGGGAGTGGTCACTGCAAACGGTATGTCCGCTACAGCCAAGGAGAATCACAACGAAAGCCAGATAAAGGCGGATAACCAGCACTTGAAGTTTGCCGGTCTGCCTGACTCAATCTCGTTCTATACAAAGTACCAGAGGGGAGAGAGCGGTACATACAACGCAAATGCCAATTTCATCATACACGGTCCTGTAAACTATGTGGATACATATCAGGCAGATTATGACAAGAGCAACAAGACCAATTGGGTTAGTGAGTATCTGACATCAGAGAACTCGGTTTCTATTCCCGCTTCAGAGGACTGGGTGCGCAATGTTGCCGCTGTGGCATACAAGACACCTACTGCGGAATATACTGACAGGTACATGCTGATTTCGTTCACAACAAACCCTAAGCCGGGTGCAACAATGAACGACCACCTGACTATAGACGATGTGGAGTTCATCTATAACTCGAGACTGGCTTCTGTGAAGCTTGGTGGTGTGGCTGTTGACGGATTCGACAAGAACATCTATTCATATACAGTTGACGTCCCATACGACGAGTTCATGTCTGTGGAATGCACTACTGACGCCAAGGCCGCTACTGTAAAGAAGAATTTTGACAGCAGCAGCAACACGCTTACAATAGTTGTGGAGGGTAACGACATCTCGGTAAACCCGGCTAACAGGCACGAGTACGTGTTCCAGCTGAAGGCTGGTGTAGAGATCATGAAGAGTGTGGAATACACTGACAACATCATCTCTAACATAGGCGGAAACATAACAAATACAGAGGACAAGGTTGTAAAGATAGACTACTACAGCGACAACACTTGTGGAATCGTCTTGAAGGATTTGAAGATCGGAGACGTCAATGTCGGCAATGTCTCGATCAAGGCTGACTATACAGTTGATGCCGACAGCATCCGTTTCTCTGGCGAGAGCAATGTTGTTCTTGGCGGAAGCTATGCTGTTATGGGTGCCGTTCCTGTAAAGATTTCGGGAACATCTGCACTTGACTACGGCAAGATGCAGGCATTGATGAACATCAAGGTTTCTGCGGCAATAGAGGTTGACTTGCAGTACGGATACGAGTATGTGGCTCCGATAGTCCTTGTGAAGTCTTACTCTGGCAGTGCATGCGCCATTAAGAACGGAGTCAGACTTGACGAGGAAATGGAAGCCTCTGTAGAGATCTTTAGCAACAACACAGCCAACGTGTCTTTGGATGGTAATGTCTGCCTTGGCTATGACCTTACTACCGAGGATAACGATACATACATTATCTTTGCAGATAATAATCCTAATATTAAGGTTAGGTATGTTGCGTCTGCCTCTACAATTTACTTTGAGAGTCTTACAGACACAATAGAATACGGAACCTGCATCATCCCAAGAATTGAGAAGACTGCAGTTTATAACGACTATGTTGAGGTTAACTGCGGTACAGGCTACATCAGACCTTACAAGACAAGCGTGAAGGTTGACTTCTATAACACAGGTGTGGCAAACATCGCTTTCGCTGTGTCAGAGAATGACACTTTGGTTTACAACGACGTGCCTTACACTAAGGGAGACAGCTTGTTCATGGTCAAGGAGGGTGCTGTAAACGGAGCATCTACGCTTACATACTTCAAACTTGTTGCAGAGTTCTCTAACGGAGACTGCACATACAGCTTCGGTACCTACAACGACGAGAACCACAGACGTACAGTAATCGACACAAAGGAGTTTACTGACAACCTTCTTATCACAGTGAACGGAGAGGATCTGCCTGTCTCGAAGCAGTTGGTAAGAGTTGACTTCTATGATGACGAGACAGTGAACTTCTCTATCAAGGACTTCACTCTTGACGGACAGCTGTTGGGTGACGTTGTCATGGACAGCTTGAAGTACACAATCAGCGGCGACAGCATTCATGTTTCCGGAAGCCAGCTGACTTCATTTGTCTCAGAGGATCCTGAGGCAGTAGGAATGTACTTCCCAGAGATGAACATAGAGCTTGACGACGCGGCTGTATCCACAAACTATGACAAGATGACTGCGAACCTTACCATCGACTTGACAAAGACTACATTGAAGCAGATGGTAGGTGTCAAGTTCGGATACAGGTATTTGGTAAAGTCTGCTAAATATACTGACAGCTTTGCGTTGACAGTAAACGGAGAGGAGAGCGAAGCCACTAAGGAGACTATTACGGTTGACTACTATGACAATGGCGAGGCAAAGCTTTCAATCCTAAACTTCTCTATTGGTGGAGAGTTGGTCGGAGACATTGTTCTTGACGGTGTGAGCTATACTGTCGGAGAGGACAGCATACGTATCTCTGGAAGCAAGTCAACTGTCATCACTTCTTCGAACCCTGACGCTATGGGACCTTCTTTGGGAGAGATTCCTATCGTGATCAGATCTTCTGCCTCTTCTTTGGACTACAAGAAGCTGACTGCAGTTATTGACATTGACATGCAGGAGCTTCTTAACGAGAGTATAGTCTTGAAGTTCGGCTACTACGTTGCTCCTAAGGTACAGCTTCTAAAGACAGCGTCTTATTCCGACACTTTGATAGTAAGCGTCAACGGCGAGGCTACAGACCCTCAGGTTCAGTCTGTGTCGGTTGACTTCTATGACAACAGTTTCGCAACATTGTCAATCATGAACTTCTCGTTCGGTGGTGCCTTGGTCGGAGACATCGTTCTTGACAGTGTCGCCTATTCACTTGACGGAGACAGCATCAAGTTGTCCGGTTCACGAAACATCAGCATTACTTCTGAGACTCCTGGAGCTCTTGGTACAGGTCTTGGAACAGTTCCTGTCAAGATCGTCTCTGCAGCGTCAAGCAAGACTTATGACAAGTTGGTCATGAATCTGCAGATCGACATGACTTCAAGCTTGAGCCAGATGGTTGACGTAACATTCGGAATAGTCCCTGTAAAGCCTGTAATCCCAGAGGAGGTTGTTCTTGTCAAGGAAGGTGATTACAAGGACAATATGAATGTATATAAGGACGGTATTTTGGAGGACGGCTATACTGCTAATGTCAAAATACAGTATTTCTCTAATAATTATGCTACAATCCTGTTCCCTGACTTCTCTTGTTCAGGACAGTTGATAGGAGACATCAAGCTTGACAGCATCCCTTATAAGACTTCTTCGGACAGCGTGCTTATTCGTGGAGCAAGACTGATAAACATTACTTCAGCAAATCCTAATGCTGTCGGTCCTGATTTTGGTAAGGTTAAGGTGTCTGTATCGGGTGCGGCAAATGAAACTATGACTGAGTTCTTTGGAAAGTTGACTCTTGATCTTCAGTCTCTTCTTCAGCAGACTATTGAAGGAGTGTTCGGAGAGCCTGCTATTGTACCTGTCGAGCCAGAGGATAAGTCAGTTGCATATACAGACCTTCTTCAGGTTTCTGTCAATGGAGACGCAACAGCTCCGCAGAAACAGCAGATCAATGTTGAATACAAGGCTGACGGAACTTGCTCGTTGTCTATTCCTAACTTCACTCTTGCTTCGGACGGAGAGGAGATTTTGGTCGGTGACGTCGTTCTTGAGGGAGTTCCTTACACAGTTGGAAATGACAGCATCCGTATTTCCGGAAGCAAGACAATAGCTATCACTTCTTCGGATCCAGACGCTATCGGTCCGGATTTGGGCAAGGTACCTGTATCAATAAGTTCTGCGTCATCTACGCTCGATTACAAGCAGTTGAAGCTTGTTCTTGATATAGATATGCAGAAGTCTCTAGGTCAGATTATCAATGTGACATTCGGCTATGCAAAACAGCAGGGTGGCAATAAATTCACTCCGGGCACAGCTGTTTACTCCGATTCTCTTGTAGTTTCAGTTGACGGAAACTCTTCGCCTGCACAGATGACTGACATTATCATCGACTATGCGGCAGACGGTACTTGCACATTGTCAATCAAAAACTTTGTCATGGGTAGCGGTGACGAGGCAATCGAAGTCGGCGACATCGTTGTTCCAGGCGTGACTTACACAGTTGGCGCAGACAGCGTTAGATTGAGCGGAAGCAAGCGTATCGTTATCGACAGCGAGATGGGAGCTATGCTAGGTGAAATTCCTGTTACATTGACTCAGGTTTCTTCTTCGCTTGACAAGCGCAAGCTGACTGCTAACATTGACATTGACATGAGTGAGAGCATAGGCCAGATCGTAAACGTCCAGTTCGGCTACACTTCGTTGAACACGACTCCGGTAGTTGTCTTCACTCCAGGCACAGCAGTTTACTCTGATTCTCTTGTAGTTTCAGTTGATGGAAACTCTTCGCCTGCACAGATGACTGACATTATCGTTGACTATGCTGAAGACGGCACTTGCACATTGTCAATCAAGAACTTTGTCATGGGAAGCGGTGACGAGGCAATCGAAGTCGGCGACATCGTCGTTCCTGGCGTGACTTACACAGTTGGCGCAGACAGCGTTAGATTGAGCGGAAGCAAGCGTATCATTATCGACAGCGAGATGGGAGCTATGCTAGGTGAAATTCCTGTTACATTGACTCAGGTTTCTTCTTCGCTTGACAAGCGCAAGCTGACTGCTATCATTGACATTGACATGAGAGAGAGCATCGGACAGATCGTAGGTGTTCAGTTCGGATTCACTGACCTTAATACAGGTGGTGACATTCCTTCTACTCCTGTTGTTGTTGATTCGGTAACTTTCACTGACTCGATCTTTATTTACGCTAACGAGAGCAGCTGCTCGTCTTCTCTTGGACAGATTTCGGTAGTATTCTATTCAAACAATACTGCTGACATTACAATCCATGACCTATCTACGGTTGATGAGTTCGGAACTACGCTTCTTGGTGATGCCTTGGTTAAGGGTGTCAAGTTCTCTCAGGTAGGAGACTCTCTAGTATTCTCCAAGACTGTGGCAAGCATAAAGTTCACTTCGGACAACGATGAGGCTGTGGGTAGCTATATGGGAACTGTAAACTGCCAGTTCACTAGCGGAACAGCTAACATGAGCAAGACTAAGTTTACTGCAAAGTACGACTTCTGGCTTCCAAACAGCAATGTTTCGGTCTCATTCGGCTACGAGAACCCTACAGGTCTTGAAATGATTGTTTCTGAGGTCGAGAATGACGGTAATGTTTATTCCGTATCGGGAATGTTCATAGGAAAGAACGTAGATATGAATTCTTTGCCTAACGGATTGTATATTAGGAACGGCAGGAAGTTCTTGATAAGAAAGTAAGTAAAAACAATTTTGTTTAAAATAAATTAAGCGGCATATCTATGAAGATATGCCGCTTAATTTTTTGTTTATGTTTGGGTTCTGTCTATTTTTGAACCTATATAGTAGGTAGTTTGTTTAGGTCTTGAATTGCCTGTTTTTAAGGTTCTTTTTAGCTTATATAATTCAAACATGGATAAAGATGCTAAAACATAAAAAGGCGACTTTAAAGCCGCCTTTTTATGTCTATATGAGGTTTGGATTACTCCTCCTCTTCCTTCATGTTGTGGAATACAGCCTGTACATCCTCGTCATCCTCAAGCTTGTCAAGGATCTTCTGTACAGCCTCACGCTGCTCAGCAGTAACCTCCTTGTAGTCGTTAGGCTGGTACTCGAACTCAACTGACTTGATCTCGAAACCGTTCTCCTCAAGGTAAGCCTGGATCTTGCTGTTGCTCTCGAAAGGAGCAGAGATGAAGATTGTCTTCTCCTCGTCGTCGCGCTCAACCTCCTCAACATCATAGTCGATAAGCTCAAGCTCGAACTCCTCAAGGTCAAGACCGTCCTTGTCAGCAACAGTAAACATACACTTGTGCTCGAAAAGGAACGAAAGGCTTCCCTGAGTTCCTAGCTGGCCACCGTTGCGGTTGAAGTAGTTACGAACGTTACCAACAGTACGAGTTGTGTTGTCAGTTGCAGTAGTCACGAAAATGGCGATGCCGGCAGGACCGTAACCCTCGTAGATTACCTCCTTGTAGTCGGCAGTGTCCTTGTCAGTGGCACGCTTGATAGCACGCTCGATATTATCCTTAGGCATGTTCTCAGACTTTGCAGTCTGGATCAATGCTCTTAGTCTTGGGTTACCATCTGGGTCAGGACCACCTGCCTTAACAGCGATAGTGATTTCCTTACCAATCTTAGTGAAAGTCTTGGCCATGTGACCCCATCTCTTAAGCTTTGTCGCCTTGCGGTACTCAAACGCTCTTCCCATGTCTCTATAAAAATTATATGTGTTTTAATTATCGTTATCTAATCTTAGCCTCAAGCTTGTTCTCGAAGTTCTTGATCATCTTCTGCATGATTCCGTCAATCTGCGAGTCTGTAAGAGTCTTTGTCTCGTCCTTTAGGATGAAAGACACAGCGTAAGACTTCTTTCCAGCCTCAAGGTTCTTGCCTTCATATACGTCGAACAGGAACACTTCCTTCAACAGCTTCTTTTCAGTTTCGCGAGCAATCTTCTCTATCTCGGCGAAAGTAGTCTCCTTCTTGACAAGAAGCGCAAGGTCGCGCTTAACCTCTGGGAACTTGGAAATGTCGGCGAAAGTTACGTTGTTTCTGCCTGCCTCACCCATAAGGTTAGTCCAGTTGATGTCAGCGTACTCAACCTCCTGGTCAAGGTCGAAAACCTTGGCAGTTGCGTCGCTTACAACACCTAGAGTCACAAGTCTCTTGCCCTCTGGAGTTGAGATTGTAAGACCTGCCTTCAAAAGCGAATCGCTGTACTCTGCTACAGCCTGTCTTTCCTTCTTGATTCCTATTCTTGAAAGGATGTTCTTGACGTATGCGTGAAGAGTATAGAATGTTCTCTTCTCCTGCTTCTGTGCCCAGTTGCTTGCCGACTTGTTTCCAGTCACCCACATGCCAAGGTGGTAGTCCTCTGAATAAGGCTTCAAAGGGTACTCGGCAGTTGCAGTCTTCTCTGAGTTGAAGTAGTAGCAGTTTCCGAACTCGAAGAAAAGAAGGTCTGAGTTCTGTCTGTTCACGTTTCTGCTTATGTTGTCAAGTCCGGCGAACAATAGAGTCTGGCGCATGCAGTTAAGGTCGCTGCTCAACGGGTTCATCACCATGACAAGCTTGCTAGCAGGGAAAGTGTCGCAGTTCTCGTAAAGAGCCGACTTTGTAAGCGAGTTGTTAAGGATCTCGTTGAAACCGGCACCGACAAGCTGCTCGCTCACGATGTTCTGCAGCTTGTAGCTGTCAACCTTAGGCGAGAACGACAAGCATGACTTGATTGACAAGTCTGGGTTGACGTTGTTGTATCCATAGATACGAAGAATGTCCTCGATAACGTCGCAGTCTCTCTGCACGTCAGCGCGGTAGCAAGGAACCTGAAGCTTCAAGCCGTCGTTGTCCTCGCTCATGATCTTCATCTCAAGTGCAGTGACGATAGTCTTGACCTCGTCCTTAGTAAGCTCCTTGCCGATTAGCGAGTTCACTCTGCTGTAAGACAAATCCACGTTGAAAGGATTCTGCTTGATGGAATAAACGTTGTTGATTTCTGAGGAAATCTCACCTCCTGCAAACTCCTTGATAAGCATGGCAGTATATTTCAAAACCTCGATGTTGCAGTCTGGGTCACAACCGCGCTCATAGCGGAAGGAAGCGTCTGTTCCCAATGCGTGGCGGCGTGCAGTCTTGCGAACATATACAGGGTTGAAGTATGCGCACTCGATGAACACGTTCTTTGTTGACTCTGTAACTCCGGAACCCTTTCCGCCGTAAACTCCGGCAAGGCAAAGCGCACCGTTCTTGTCGCAGATGCAAAGGTCTCTTTCGTTAAGGCTTCTCTCCACACCGTCAAGTGTAGTGAACTTAGTGCCTTCTGGCAGTGTCTTGACAATAACTTCACCGCCCTCGATCTTGTCAGCGTCAAAGCAATGTAGAGGCTGTCCAAGTCCGTGCATGATGTAGTTTGTGATGTCAACTATGTTGTTGATAGGGCGAAGACCGATGGCGTTCAAGTTCTCCTTCATCCACTCAGGACTCTCCTTAATCTCTACGTTAGAGATTGTGATTCCTGCGTAGCGAGGACAAGCCTCAGTGTTCTCTACGTTGATCTTGATTTCTCTGTTGTGGTTGTCAACCTTGAAGTCAGCAGTGCTAGGCTTCATAAGCTTGTGATCAGGACCATGGAACTTGAAGTAGGCGTAAAGGTCACGAGCGACTCCGTAGTGCGAAATTGCATCGCTTCTGTTAGGAGTGATATCTACCTCGATAATTGAGTCAGAGGAACCGGAGTAAAGGTCCTTGACAAGAGTTCCGACCTTAGTGTCAAGAGGAAGCTCGATAATTCCGTCATGGCTTGTGCCTACACCGATCTCGTCCTCTGCGCAAAGCATACCGAAACTTTCCACACCTCTAAGCTTACCCTTCTTGATTGTGAACTTTTCGTCACCGTCAGTAAGCACAGTTCCGATAGTTGCCACAACAGTCTTGATGCCAGTTCTGCAGTTAGCTGCTCCGCACACAATCTGAAGCAAGTCACCTGTTCCGATGTTAACCTTTGCCACATGAAGGTGGTCGCTGTTCTCGTGGGCTACACAATCAACAACCTCACCGACAACCAAACCCTCTGACAACTCTGGGGCAGCAGACTCCACGCCGCCGACCTCAAGACCTACAGAAGTAAGAATCTCAGCTATTTTCTCAGCTGGCTCTGTAATATCAATGTACTTCTTAAGCCAATTATACGAAATATTCATCAGTTATATATATTAGCTAAACCCTGCCTCGACCTACAGTCTCCGGCAATTTACAATTTCAACATATTATAATATCGGGCAAAAGTACAAAGTTTTTTTTAGAATTATTCCCCTTTTCTATAAAATTAAACTCTTTTAGTTAAAAAACGGTCC
>JAZUHH010000030.1:0-45457 GCA_045641625.1 Paludibacteraceae bacterium | reverse complement strand
GAGATATCAAGGTGATTCCAGCAGCGAGGTCCCACCTCTTCCCATTCCGAACAGAGAAGTTAAGCTCGCTAACGCCGATGGTACTGAGTTTTCGGGAGAGTAGGTAGTCGCCGTCTTGAGAGCCATTCTTTTCTAGAGTGGCTCTCTTTTTGTGTTTTCATTTTATTCAAAAAAATAGTGTGTTTTGAGAATAATGAATTTCTTTTATTTATATCTTTGTATAAGTAAATGCTAAAATGAGTGGCTATGGTTAAGAAATATGACTTTTTAGTAATAGGTAGTGGAATTGCAGGTATGAGCTTTGCTTTGAAAGTTTCAAGTAAAGGCAAAGTTGCGATTCTTTGCAAGACAGAAATGGAAGAAGCAAATACAAACTTTGCGCAAGGTGGTATTTGCTGTGTGATGAAGGAAGATGACAAATTCGAAAATCATGTAAAAGATACATTGATTGCAGGAGATGGAATTTGTGATAAAGATGTAGTTAAATTTGTAGTTGAGAATGCTCCTAAGCAAATTGAAGAACTTGTTCGTTGGGGTGTTGATTTTGATAAAGACGAAAAGGGAAAATTTGATCTTCACAAGGAAGGTGGTCATGACAATTTTAGAATTTTGCATCACAAAGACAACACCGGAGAAGAAATTCAGCACAGTTTGATAAAAACAGTTAAATGTCATCCGAATATTGATATTTATGACAAGCATTTTGCTATAGAACTGCTAACTCAGCATCATCTTGGAATGTTGGTTAAGCACACAACTCCAAATATTGACTGTTACGGTGCCTATGTTCTTGATATTAAGAAGAATTGTGTAGATACTTTCTTAGCAAAGGTGACTATGGTATGTACTGGTGGTATTGGAAATATATATCAGACAACTACTAATCCTCCTGTAGCTACTGGTGATGGTATTTCTATGGTTTACAGAGCAAAAGGACTTGTTGAAGATATGGAGTTCGTTCAATTCCATCCGACTTCTTTATATAATCCAGGTGATAGACCTTCATTCTTGATTACTGAAGCCATGCGTGGATATGGAGGCATTCTTCGTAATGGTAAGGGTGAGGACTTTATGTTGAGATATGACAAGCGTGGAAGTTTGGCTCCTCGTGATATCGTTGCTCGCAGTATTGATACCGAAATGAAATTGAATGGTGTTGACCATGTATTTCTTGACGTTACTCATAAGGATGCAGAAGAAACAAAAAAACATTTCCCTAACATTTACGAAAAGTGTTTGTCAATTGGCGTTGACATTACTAAGCAGTATATACCAGTTTGTCCGGCTTCACACTATTTGTGTGGTGGCATAAAGGTAGATATGAATGCCAGAACAACAATCAATCATCTATATGCTGCTGGAGAATGTACCAGAACAGGTCTTCATGGTGCTAACCGATTGGCTTCTAACTCCTTGCTCGAGGCAATAGTATATGCTGATGCTGCAGCAAATCATTGTTTGCCATTGATTGATACTATTAAGTTCTGTGAAGATATTCCTGAGTGGAACGATGATGGAACTTCTTTGAATGAGGAGATGGTTCTTATTACTCAAAGTGAAAAGGAGGTCAATCAGATCATGCAGTCTTACGTAGGTATAGTAAGAAGTAATGTTCGTTTGAAGAGAGCATATGACAGACTTGAGATTCTGTATAAAGAAACAGAGAGTCTATATCAAAGAAGCGTTGTTTCTAAAGAGATTTGCGAGTTGAGAAATATCATAAATACTGCATATCTTGTTATTAAGAGTGCTATGCAAAGAAAAGAGAGTCGCGGTCTTCACTATACAATCGATTATCCTAAGAAGAACGAGCATATTTCTCTTTATTAAGATATGGCAACCAAGGTAGGTGTTCTTTCCGATACTCATGGTCTTTGGGATGACAGATATTTGAAATACTTTTCATCTTGTGATGAAATTTGGCATGCTGGAGATATATGTTCCGAAGAAATTGTTGAAAAATTTCTGTCTTCAGGAAAAGTTTTCAGATGTGTCAGAGGAAATGCAGATGGGGGTAAGATCAGAATTGCTTTCAAAGATCTAATAAGATTTGATGTTGAAGGAATATCTGTTATGTTGACTCATATTGGAGGTCGTCCAGGCAAATACTCTCCAGAAGTAAAGAGGGAATTCGTGTCCAAAGGATTTCCCAAGTTGCTTGTATCGGGTCATAGTCATATTTTAATGGTTCAAATGGATAAGGTCAACAATATGTTATACATAAATCCGGGCGCTGCAGGTAAATTTGGTTGGCATAGAGTTAGAACATTAGTAAGGTTCGAGATTGATGGTGATAATATCAAAGATCTAGAAGTCATAGAATTAAACGATAATCATGGAATATAAAAATATAGATAAGCAAAGTTTAGATTTTCTTGAAAAACTTTGTTGCACTTGTTCTCCTTCCGGTTATGAGATGGAGGCTTCGATGGTTTGGCTTGACTATGTTAAGCAATTTTCTAAAACTGAAGCTGATGTCCTATGTAATTCTTATGGAATTATAAATCCAGATGCTGATTTTAAGATTATGTTGTCTGGACATATAGATGAGATAGGCTTTCAAGTGATGTACATTGACAGTGACGGTTTGGTATATGTGCGCAAGCATGGAGGTATTGATCTTCTTACTGTTCCTGGATCAAAGGTTGAAATACTAACCAATGGTGGTAAGTCAAGAGTAAAAGGTGTCATTGGCAAGAAACCTATTCATTTACAGACTGCTGCAGAAAGAGTTAAGGCTCTGGAACTTGATGAACTATGGGTTGATATAGGTGCAGAGAGTGAGAGCGAGGCAAAGGAAATGGGTGTTAGAGTTGGCTGCCCTGTTGCAATTGAAAATAATTTTTCATTTCTAGGCAAGCATAGGATAACAAGCAAAGGCCTTGATGATAAGATCGGTGCTTTTATTGTAGCCGAAGTTCTTCGAAATCTTGCTAAAGAAGATATTAAAGTCGGAGTCTATGGTGTTGCTTCTTCACAAGAAGAGGTAGGTTGCAGAGGTGCAGTCACTAGTGCATACAAGATTAACCCTCAAGTCGGTTTCGCTCTTGATGTCGGCTTTGCTACTGACATTCCTGACTGCAGCAAGAAAAAATATGGAGACTGCAAGCTTGGTGGTGGTGCTGTTATTCGTCATTATGCAGACAGCAATGTCGTATTGTCTAAGTTGTTAGTTGATGTTGCTGAAGAAAAACAAGTTGCATATCAGGAAGTTACAAATTCGAGCGCAACAGGAGGAACGGATACTTGCAAGATTCAGCTAACACAAAGCGGAGTAGCTTCAACATTGATAAGTATTCCAAACAGGTATATGCATACGCCGGTTGAGGTTTGTGATCTTCGTGACGTTGATGCAATTATTTCACTTTTGGTTGAAACTATTAAAAAGATAGATAGGGATAAGATATTTGATTATGTTCCTTGTCACAACTACTAAAAAAAGCCTGCGTTTTCGCAGGCTTTTTTATTATCATTGTTATTGATTAGAAATTCACACCTATTGTTGCATAGAATGTTCTGTTTTTCAATGGTGTATAATTTTGACCTAAAGATTCTGCAAGATCTCTTTGGTCTTTTCCGTCTTTACGAATATCTCTTGTTCCAATCTCATAACCTACTCCTATGTGAAGGAATTCGATTTCGTACGCTACATTAAGTGCCATACCCATATCGAATCTGCTGATAGGTGCTTTGTATCCTGGCTCTGACTTGTGGCTGTCACTATCTCCATTTTTGCTAGTGATTGTTCTTCCTGTGTATAGAAGTGTCTTTTGACTAGTAGTTTCATTGCCTGTTGTAGTTGTAATCTTGCTCTGTCCATGAAGACCGAAACCGAAATATGGTCCCACGTTAAAGTTCAAGTTAGAATTATTAAAAAGCAATCTGAATTGAGGCTGAACAGGTACTTCAATATATCCGATTCTTGTAAAGCTCTCAACTTTTATAGCTTCATTACCTAAAATTTTAGTTGTTGCCATTGACTTTTGTCCTTTCATAGCGTATTTCAACTCTATGTTGAAGTGAAACGATTCCAAAACAGGTATGTCCAAAGCACATCCGGCAGCAAAAGCTGGAAGAGAGTGGTCCTTCAAGGATAAGTTTGCAATACCCAAGTTGACATCTGAATTTAATCCTTGGGACAGTTTGCTTAGAGCAAAAGATCCTCTTACTCCAAATCTTACACCACTACGATCAGATGCTGCTGAAACTAATTGAGCAGATGCAGTTGCGATCGAGCATATTAGAGCAATTAGTGAAAATAAAAACTTTTTCATCTGTATAATTATTTGAAATTATTTATTCTTTATTACATTTCTTATTTCGAATACAAATTTTTGAAATATGCTTTCATGTACTTGTTGCAATTTCTTTAGAAATAGCATTTAACTGAAAAGAGGTCAGAAACATAGAAATAGCGGTCGTAGCACTAATTCCAATCATTGTCATTGTTTCTTATTTTGCTTTAACTTCTTTAAGTTATGAAAGATTTATTGTTTGAATTCAATGATTTAATTGTATGACATTAAACAAATTTTCAAAAACATTATCTTATATGTTTTGATAGAAATGTAATACATTTATTGTTTGTCGATAAACTTATTGCAAGTTTTTTAATTTGTTTATAGTGCAATGAAAATCATTGAATTGCTGTCAAATATTTTTGACAGTTATTTTTTTGAAGAAACTGTATTTTCGCAATTCCAAATCACATCATAAACCAAGTCATTGGGTTTGCCTGGGGAAGTTTCTTCGTTTGAAGTATGACGGTATGAAGTCTTGTAAATTGCTTTACTAACTAGGCCAGTCATCCTATCTACTTCAATTTCAACATTTACAGAGATGTCTTTGGGACTAACTCCAAACATTTTGCCTTCTCCAATCCACAAAGTTACTTTTTCTTCGTTAAAGTGCTGAACTCCACATCCAGTACCAATCAAAGTATATTTTTCTTTTGTTACTTTCTTGATTTTATACTTTACTTCAAAGTCTGCTTTAAGTCCGCAAACGCTGTGCAGTGTAGTGATGTAAATTGACTCAGTCTTTTTGTTTACTGTATCCTGAATTTTTTCTTCCTTCCAGTTGTATTCGTGAGGCATAACCATCGCTCCTTCTATCAGTCTAAAGCCTGCGTTCTCGTTGAACGTGTAGTCCAAAGACTTCAGATACAAGTTTGCCAAACCCTTAGTTATAGAAGCAGGGATAAATTTTTCCGCTCCATTCGTCAACTTGTCAGCATTTAACGAAGCATATCCTTCTCCTGTTTCCCTTATATACAAGTTAAATGTTTTGTTGATAGGAAGCTGATACATCTTGTCAATAAATGTTGGATCCTTTTTGTCCGTATTTATTGTGGTTGTTCTGCTTTCACCATTATTCTCAGTTATTGTTGAATCATTAAAATTCAGATACTTAACAGTAAATACGTGTCTTTTACTGTTGTGAAACTCTGATGCTTCCAGTGTCTTGTTCTCTATTTTTGTTATACTTGTATGATTGTCGTATCTGCTGTACGAAATCTGATTTTTCATAGAACTCTCTATAGTAAAAGATGTATTTCCTATAGGGAAGATCGTTGTAAAAAGATCTTTCCCGTTTTGAGCTGCCAGGTTAATATAGCAGCAGGCAGATATAATTATTCCGATTATTTTTTTCATTTCTTATTTGCTATTTGTTCTAATTTAATCATTTCATCTCGATACTTTGCGGCAAGAAGGAATTCCAAATCTTTTGCCGCTTTAAGCATCTTTTCTTTCAAGTCTTTAATTTTTGCCTGTAATTCTGTCTTTGAATATGTTGCGGCATCATTCTCTGCAACCATAGCAAAGTCTTGTTCAAAGTCAGGCTCAATGTATGGCCTTGCTGAAGACTTCTTGGTGTTATTGTCAGATTTTGATTCTGAATTGTTGTATGGAAGAATAGCTCTTTTTTCTTTGTTCAATGCAGTCGGAACAATTCCGTTAGCCTCGTTGTACGCTATCTGTTTCTTCCTTCTGCGATTAGTTTCATCTATAGTGATCTGCATTGACTTAGTGATGTTGTCTGCATACATGATCACTTTCCCATTGACATTTCTTGCTGCACGACCGGCAGTCTGTGTTAATGAACGGTGATTCCTAAGAAAACCTTCTTTATCTGCATCTAGAATTGCAACTAGTGAAACTTCAGGCAAGTCAAGACCTTCTCGAAGCAGATTTACTCCGACAAGCACGTCAAAAAGTCCATTTCGCAGGTCCTCCATAATCTTTACTCGTTCCAATGTGTCCACGTCAGAATGAATATACTGGCTACGTATATCCATATCTTGCAGATATTGATGAAGTTCTTCAGCCATCTTCTTTGTTAGGGTAGTGATAAGAACCCTTTCGTCTCTTTCTACGCAGATTCCGATTTCATCAATAAGATCGTCAATTTGATTTTTGCTTGGTCGAACTTCAATTATTGGGTCAAGCAATCCTGTTGGTCTGATTACCTGTTCTACAATAACTCCACCAGATTTTTCAAGTTCATAGTCAGCTGGAGTGGCAGAAATATAGATTGTTTGGTTTGTGAGGCTCTCAAACTCCTCAAATTTCAATGGTCTGTTGTCCATAGCAGCCGGAAGGCGAAATCCGTATTCAACTAGATTGCTTTTTCTGGCATGGTCTCCTCCATACATTGCATTTATTTGCGGAACGGTAACATGACTCTCGTCTATTACTAGCAGGAAGTCTTTGGGGAAGAAATCCAAAAGGCAGAAAGGTCTGCTGCCAGGCTTTCTTCCGTCGAAGTATCTTGAATAGTTCTCTATACCGCTACAATGACCTAGCTCGCGAATCATTTCCATGTCATAGTTAACACGTTCGTTAAGTCTTTTAGCTTCCAGGGATCTTCCTTCATTTTCAAATTCCGCAACTCGCACAGTCAAGTCGTCTCCAATCTCGATTAGAGATCTTTCTATTCTTTCTTTAGTTGTAATGAACAGATTGGCTGGGTATATTCTTGTTTGTTCGAATTCCTCTAGCGTATAGTTACCCAATGGATCTATGCTGAGAATTTCTTCTATCTCGTCTCCCCAAAATGATACGCGAAGAATGAAGTCTGTATCTGCCATAAATACATCCACTGTATCACCTTTAACTCTGAAATTACCTCTTTCCAGAGAGATTTCATTTCTCTGATAAAGATTTTCAGTAAGCATACGAAGGAAATTGTTAAGGCCAATGTTCTGTCCACGTTTGATAGTGATTGTCTTGGCATAGAAGTCTTCCGGGTTTCCCATGCCATAAAGACATGATACAGAACTGACCACTATAACATCTCTTCTGCCGGAAAGAAGTGCAGTAGTTGTTGCAAGTCTTAACTTTTCAATCTCGTCGTTGATAGACAGATCCTTTTCGATGTATGTGTCCGAGTGGGGCAGATATGTTTCCGGCTGATAATAGTCATAGTAAGAAACAAAATACTCAACCGCATTGTCAGGAAAGAATCCCTTCATTTCGCTGTATAGTTGAGCAGCAAGAGTCTTGTTATGACTAAGTATCAATGTCGGTTTCTGGACATTTTGAATGACATTTGCAACTGTAAAAGTCTTGCCTGAACCAGTCACACCGAGAAGAGTCTGGTATTTGATACCAGACTGAACTCCTTCAGTTAGTTCTTTTGTCGCTTGGATTTGGTCTCCGGCAAGAGAGTATGCAGATGTCAGCTTGAAGTCCATCTTTATTTATTCTCTGATAAATACATTACCAAGAAAATTATTAGATATGCTAATAATCCGGATCCGGCGAAAACTACGAATAAAGCGAATAGGACACGGACTAGTGTTATGTCAAGTCCTATGTACTCTGCTAGTCCAGCAGCAGTTCCCGTTAGTATTCTGTTGTTTGATCTTCTTAATGTACCCATAATCTCAACTATTTGTTAATGATGGCAAGAGTGCCTGATTTGTCTTCGTTCATGTCTATTAGAATCTCTCCAACACCTAGTTCCTCCTCGTTAGCCAAAAGGATTTCAGCTACAACATCTTCAACATTGTTTTGGATAGTTCTGCGAAGAGGTCTAGCTCCATAAGCAGAATCATAGCTCTTGTCAGCCATGAAATCCATTGCAGAATCAGATATCTTTAGTGTATATCCTAGGTTCTCGATTCTCTTGCGCAAAGGTTTGATTTCAAGATCAATAATCTTGCCAATCGCGTTTCTGTCAAGTGGAGAGAAACTGATAATGTCATCAATACGATTCAAGAATTCAGGAGAGAAAGTCTTGTTCAAAGCCTTCTTGACTAGCATTTCAGAAGCTTCTTTTGACATCTCTGTCGAAGAAGAGAATCCAACTCCTCTTCCGAAATCCTTTATGTCGCGGCTTCCCACATTACTTGTCATGATGATGATAGTGTTCTTGAAGTCGATCTTCTTTCCAAGACCATCAGTCAATTGACCTTCATCCATTACCTGAAGCAGAATGTTATATATGTCTTGATGAGCCTTCTCTATCTCATCCAAAAGCACTATAGAGTATGGCTTGTGTCTAACCTTTTCAGTCAGCTGTCCACCTTCTTCATGTCCTACATATCCCGGAGGAGCACCAATAAGTCTTGAGACAGTGTGTTTCTCCATGTATTCGCTCATGTCTATGCGAATCAAAGCTTCTTCTGAGTCGAAAAGTTCCTTTGCAAGACACTTGGCCAAATATGTTTTTCCTACTCCTGTAGGACCAAGGAAAAGGAATGTTCCAATAGGGCGATTAGGGTCACCCAGACCTATTCTGTTTCTTCTGATAGCGCGGATTACTTTCTGCACTGCATCGTCCTGACCTATTACCTTTCCTTGTAGAGTCTTAGGCATTTCGACAAGTCTTGCTCCTTCGCTCTTGGAAAGTCTTGATGCAGGAATTCCTGTCATTAGGGCCACAACGCTTCTTACATCTTCATCTGTCAGAACCTGCTTGTTTTTCTCGTTTTCAGCTTTGTGTTCCTCAAGTTTCTCGTTTAGCGTCTCCTGAATGCTCTTTGCCAAATCACGCATCTTGGAAGCCTTGCTGTAGTCTTTGTTTTCTGCTGCAGTAATTTTGGCTTCGTTAGCTGCCTTAAGCTTCATCTCCAACTCTACTATTTCGTCAGAGACACTGATGTTGAGCATGTGGCTTCTGGCTCCAGTTTCATCCATCACATCAATAGCTTTGTCCGGAAACTCTCTGTCTGTTATATATCTTCCTGCCAAAGTGACACACGCATCTATCGCTTCCTTTGTGTAGGATACGCCATGATGTTTTTCGAATTGGCCTTTAATGTTCTCAAGAATAATTCTTGTATCTTCGGCAGAAGTAGGCTCTACAACAATCTTTTGGAATCGTCTGTTCAAAGCTCCGTCTTTTTCGAAGTATCTGCGATACTCGTCGATTGTTGTTGTACCGATACACTGCATCTGACCTCTTGCCAAAGCAGGTTTTAGTATGTTTGACGCGTCAAGAGTTCCTGTCGAAGAACCAGCTCCTACAACAGTGTGAATCTCGTCCATGAAGATGATTATCTCTGGATGGTTTTCAAGCTCAGAAAGAATACCCTTCATTCTTTCCTCGAACTGTCCACGGTATTTTGTTCCAGCAATCACACTTGTCATGTCAAGTGAAAGAAGTCGCTTTCCAAACAGAATTCTTGATATAGTCTTGTTTGCTATGCGAGTTGCCAATCCCTCGACTATAGATGTCTTTCCAACACCTGGCTGACCGATAAGGATAGCATTGTTCTTCTTTTTTCTTGAAAGAATTTGGGCTAGTCTTTCCACTTCGATGTCTCTGCCGATACATTGGTCCAATTCTCCTGCAGCCGCCATTTTAGTCAAGTCCTTGCAGTATTTGTCAAGTGTAGGCGTTGCTTTTGAGCCTTTGCTTGCCTGCTTCGGTTTTGCAAAAATGTTGAAACCGTTGCTGCCGTTGTTTTCCTTCCAGATGTCATCGTCTTCATCATCTCCATCTTCATCATATTGTCTGTTAGGGAAATCAGCAAGCGGTTCATCAAGCACATCAGTTTCCTCCTGCCAGTCAGTCTCTGGATCAGGAGTTATTCCGTATTGAGGATTAAGCTCGATTAAAGTTTGTTTGAATTTGTCGTATTCTATGTTGAAAGTCTTTAGGACTTCAGCTGCGATATTCGAGTTCTCTCGTAGGATTGCAAGAACAAGACAGTCTGTATCTGCCTCTTCCTGACCGAATTCGCGTGCTTCCAAAAAAACAAGACTCAATATCTCCTCAGTGTTCTTCATTAGAGGGATACTTCTGTCGCTGAAAGGTCTTGCATCATCCTTCTTTATGAGAAGCTCTATTCTTTTTCGAATCTCCTTTATATCTGTGTTAAGTTCCTTGAAGGCACGCATAACAATGCCTGTGCCATCTCTGAACACGCCTAGCAAAAGGTGTTCTGGTCCGATATAATCGTTGCCTAGCTTTTCGGCTTCTTCTTTGCTATATTGTATTACGTCTTTTAGTCTTTCAGAAAATTGTTCGTTTGCCATTTTCAATGTTTTGAATTAGACTGCAAATTTAGTAAAAATTTTGAAACAAAATCCATTAAATAATAATAATATGGTATGGCAAAGACACAAAAACATCAGTCCGATACATAGGTATGTATGGACTGATATTGAATAAGTAACTTCTTGTAAGAGATTATGTTTCTAATTGTCAAAACTGTTAGTTGGTGTAAGTATTAACAAACTAATCTTTCTTGTCTCCTGTCAATGCAAAGAATTTTGTAAATATGTAAAAATTTAATGCTGCCACAGAGACTGCAACAACAATAATCAAAAGCAGTAGAAGTATTGTACTCTAAAAACCTTATGTTTATAGCCTTTAGCTATTTCCAGTCCAAATTCAGGTTCCATTCTTGGTGACAACCGAATTGGCAGTACCAAATTTCAAAAAACAGTCCCAAAACCATAATTATAGCGAAAACCGTTATAAACTTGCCTTTGAAGGTATTCAAATTAATTTTTTTTGTTTCTCCATCAGTAAGAATGAAGTACAGCACAATATACACCAACATAAGTCCCCAATAGGGTAGAACTATGGAAAGTTTTGCATCTTCGGACAGATGTTGATGGCTTGCATACAAAAATACTGAAAAAAATTGAATTGTTTGAATCATATAGTTACTTTAGAGGTAAGTAGTTTATAGAAGAGAAGTACCGTTTTTAGTGATAATCGAAGTTGAATATCCTAATTTGTCTCATTGTTTATGATATACATATTAATGTATCTGGTCTCCTATCAATGCAAAGAATTTTGTCAATATGAAAAGAACTAATGCTACAATAGAGCCCACAACAGCAATAATCAAAAGCAGTAGAAGCACTGTGCCCCAAAACTTTTGGTTGATTGTCTGCATCGTCTCCGGGTCATTGTGAATGTATCCATCAATAAGTACATAGCTCTTTTTGTACCCTTTATAGAAAAAGTCGCATATATCACCAATAAGAGGAATAGCACCAACTAGCAAGTCAATCAAAAAGTAACCAAGACATATAGTAGTCAGCCTTATCGAATGAAGCTTGAACAGAGAGAAGAATATCGTCGGCAACCCAAGAAAACATACCAGCCAGTCGCCCACACCAAAAATACCAAGGATTCCATCGACATAGTAGTCGTCCATGATTTCCTTGATTTTTTTTATGGCATTGTATGAACTGCTGTTCTCGAGTTCCTCGATTCTTTGGTTCTCCTTCTCTTGTCTGCGAAGTTCAATTTGTTCTGCCTCCTTGAATTTTCGTAGATCTTCGTCAAAATTTGAACCTGCTATGTCTTCTGCCTGTCTCTGTCTTTCGCTTTTCATTTCTCTAGATTTCAATACGTTTTCTTCCTGCGATAATCTCGTCGATGTCATCGGCAGAAAGGTTGAAAGATGTGTCTCCAAGCTCAATCAACGCTTCGCGAAGCATATCCTTGTTATTGGATGTGTTGATTCTTGTAACGATACCGGCCAATACGTCAGCCTTGTTGTCAATCTCCTTCATCTTTGATTCGAACTTGGCCTTCATGCTTTCTATCTGCTCCCTGTATTGTTCAAGTTGAATCTCTCCGCTGACACGCTTTTTGTAAAGGTTGATGTAGTTGTCCATCAATACAATAGTTGTAGCCACAGCCTTGCTTGATGCTATTGCGGCTGCCTTTTTGTCCTCTGCAGAGATTGTTACATTCTCGTTGTTTGCAACCTTTTCGATGAACTCTTCGCTGACATTAGTAGAAATGCCGTTCTTGCTGCAGAAGCTTGAAATGTTCGCAGAAATGTTTGCCGGCAGTTTGTCATCGGATATCTTCTCGATGCTTACAGCCTTCATGCTGCTTTCGTCAAGCTTGCTTTCTACGATCTGTTTTCCTGTCTTTAGGAGTCTTACAACACTCTCAAGTCTTGATGCAATCTTGATCTTGTCCTCCTTGGAAATTGAGATGTTCGCAGAAATCTTAGCATCAAGCTTTGATATTTCGCTGTTGATCTTTGCTATCTTCTTTCTTAGCTCCAATAGTTGCGATTGGGTGGCGTTAAGTTCCTCCTTGTCTCTTGCAATCTCAACCTTTAGTTTCTCGTACTCCTCGACAACAGGGTAGTCACTCTCTTTCCATGCAAGGAGATTCTTGGCATAGGCGTCAGAAGATGCACCGAATGACAGCACTTTGGAAACGACGCCTGGTTTGGCAGGTTTGCGCTTTAATGCGTCGTTGTACTCGTTGGCCTTTTCCTTCAAGCCGAACTCGTCCTTGCTGATTTCTGCCTTGTAGTGTGCTATGTTCGAGATGAAGTCAACCAACTTCAACTCTGTCTCTATGCGCTCCTCGATCAACTGCTTTCTTTGGTTCACAAGTTCCTTGACAAGAGGGTCATTGTATGCGGCACGATAAATTTCCTTGATGTCGCTTGTCAGTACCTCCTCGCTTCTTCTGCAGAATGCAGCTGCGCTAGGAGAGTATATGTCATTGATTGTCTTGAATATGGTTGAAAGTCTTGTGTAGTCTGTAGCTATTACCGAAGCGTCATAGTCTATTGCCTGTTTCAAGGACTCAAGCTGGTTCTTGCATGTGGCTACCTTGTTCTGGTTCTCGATATGCGCACCATACATGTTTATTGCCGCAAGCGCAAGGCTGACAACGACATTGCTTCCGTTTGTGTTCTTCTTTAGTCCCGATGTTGCAAGACTGAAAGATTTAGAGAAGCTTTCCTTGAAGTTCTTCTGCACTTCGTTCATCAATACCGGACATGACTCGCTAAGCCTGTCGTATTCAAGCTTTGTCTGCGAATACATGGAATCAATGTCAAGAAACTCTATTCTGCTGAAGTCGAACAGTTCTGGAGCAACAGCAACAATAGAATCTCCGAAAACATCTTTCAATGCTCGGATTTGGCGATCCAAAATTTCCATCACATAGCCGCGAACTGTTACAAAGTCCTTGGCAACAGCCCTCACATCATTTTCCGCCTCGCTGTACGAAGATTTTAGGGCAGAGTATTTCTCAAACATTACCTTACCCTGAGCTGAACACTCTGCAATTTCGTTTGCACCTGTGAACGAGTCAAGATCCTTGATAAGGTCAAGAAGAGATCCGCTGTCTTCCTTTGCCGCAATTTCGATATTCTTTACAACAGCAAGCTTGTCCTGTAGCTCGCTTAGAGTTTTTTTAGTTTCTTTTTGTGTAGCTTCGGCATTCTTTATCATTTCAGCAGAGTTGTCCTGCTGTGCAAAGTGATGTGTCTTATAGTCATCAACCAGATAGCTGACACCGTCATTTGTGATAAATGCGGAACGAAGCTTATTGTTGCCGGATTTCTCCAATGCAGCAAAAACATATTTTGCAACTTCTATAGAATCGCTATTTATGCCGAATGATTTTAGTTCGGAAGCAAGATCTGCTCTTGTCCATACCTCACCTTCCGAGTCAAGGTTGTTTGCTATCTCAATAATCCTGTTCAGTAGTTTGTCTTCCATATCAAATCTCCATTATTAGTTTAAGATTAGTGCAAATATAGTCAAATAATTGTATGAAAGTTGATTTTGTGTTGCTTTTTTGATGATATTTCAATTCTTTTATGTTGAATTTATACGAATGGCAGAGTTGTCCGTATTTTTTTTCGCGCAGTATATTTTTTTTTGATTATGGAGATTTTCTGTAGGAATTGATATTTAGGAATTTAGTCTTGGACAAAATATAAGACAACAAATATTTTCTTTTTCCACTAAAATCTTTTTGGGGTATCAATATTGTTTTTGGGAAAGCCTTGTGTTGAGAATATGGTCCTGTAAGAAAAATTATTTTGGCTTTATGTTTTCTTTTTCAGGCTTTTTGTTTCTTGTAGTTTCTTGTTGAAGTTATATACAATCAAAAAAATAGTTTGTCGGTTTTGTGTCTGTGTAATTTCGGTTTCAGTTGAATCCTTGTCAATATAAAGACAGCCAGTGCAATCAATACACTGGCTGTCTTGGCTTTTGTTGTCCTTGATTCTTTGTTGTTAAAGCAATTCTTTCTTTGCTTTCTCAACTGCAGCGATAACTTTGTCGCACCACATGTCGAATTCCGGATCCGGAGTTTGTAGCTCCTCGTGTTTTAGAATGTGCTTCACTGCAGCGTATGCTCCCTGGTCGAAGCGAGTTGTAGCGACATAGCCGGGAACTGCGCGCTTGACTTTAGTGTTGTCAAAAATTACGGAGTTGGCCTTGTCTCCAATCAATCCGCCTTCAAGATCGTACTGCTTTCCTACCTCTGCAAGAAAATCCGAAGAAATATGGTAAGGCTTTAGCTTTACACCAAGAGCGGCGGCTATGATCTCAAGGATCTGATTCCAAGTCAACTGCTCGTCACCTGTAATATGGAAAGCCTCGCCAATAGCATGCTTGTTGTTCATCAGTCCAAAGAATGCCTTAGCAAAGTCAGAGTTGTGTGTTACGTGCCATAGACTTGTTCCGTCTCCTGGTATGATAACCGGCTTGCCCTCTATCATTCTGCGCAGAACCTGCCAGCTGCCTTTGCTTCCGTGGATAGCCACCGGAAGACTTCTTTCGCAGTATGTATGGCTTGGTCTGACAATAGTGATGGGGAATCCCTCCTGACGGTACCATTTCATCAAAAGTTCCTCGCAAGCTATCTTGTTGCGGGAATACTCCCAATATGGATTTGATAGGGGAGTGCCTTCTGTTATGTATGGCGAAGAAAGAGGCTTCTGGTAAGCAGATGCAGAGCTGATGAACATGAACTGACGAGTCTTGTCTTTGAACAGTCTATAGTCCCTTTCAAGCTGCTCCGGAACAAACGCAATGAAATCGCAAACTACATCGAACTGCATGCCTTTGATAGCCTCGGCTACCATTGCCTCTTTGTTGATGTCTGCGATGATAGTGTGGACATTTTTGGGGATTTCAGTGCTGTAGTTTCCACGATTGATCAAGTAAAGTTCCCAATCTGGAGACTGAGAAACCAATCTGGTGATGGCGGAGCTTATCGTTCCCGTGCCGCCTACAAACAATGCTTTCATAATATTTAGTTTTGTTTATTCGTTTATTGTATTAACAGAAATACTGTCTATCTTTAATTCTTTATCCTCTTTTATGATAAAGATTTGTCCTTTTGCAGGGAATCCCATATCCATTATCTTTACCGTTGCACAGCTATTGCTCTCGTCAAAAGACAAAATTTCAATGGAGGAAGATCCGGGTCCGTCCTGATAACCTGTTCGGAATTTCCATACAGCTAATCCGTCTCCATCATATTCGTTTTGATACTCATGGTGAAGATAGCCGATTAGTTTAGCCGTAAGGTAATCCTTTGCATTGTCATCGTTCAGTTCTTCCCTTCCCAAAACATATCTGCTATAGAAGTCTTGGATTAGTTTGCCGGCAAGTTGACTTGTAGAATCTTGTTCTACGGAGCTAGTTTTTTCTGTAGCAGAATTATTTGACGTGCATGAATTCAAAACAGAAAGAGAAATCGACAGAACAAATATGGAAAGTTTAATAATGAATTGTTTCATAGTAGTAGCTGAAAAAATAAAAAGAAATAAAGCGTGAACCCTATTTCTTTTAGAGCCTCTTGTCGGATTCGAACCAACGACCCCGAGATTACAAATCACGTGCTCTGGCCAACTGAGCTAAAGAGGCGTTTATGTGTTTATCTGATCGCATCTGCAAAATTATTACAATGCTTTTATATAACCAAATATTTGTTAGAATTATTTGCTAAATTAATGTATTGACTGAAACAAAAAAGAAGCAACCTTAATTTACTTTAAGGTTGCTTCTTCTTGAGCCTCTTGTCGGATTCGAACCAACGACCCCGAGATTACAAATCACGTGCTCTGGCCAACTGAGCTAAAGAGGCAGTAAGGAAAGCTTACTATGTCGCACCGCTACAACTAACTTACCCTTGCTACGTTCAAATCCTGGGGGATTCGAAAGGAGCTGGTCGCATAGGACTTTCCTCGGCTGCAAAATTACTGCTTTTTCAAATTTTAGCAATAAATTTTAGATCTTTTTTGCAAAAAGTTTCATTATAAAAAGAGAATCAACGACTTAATCGTTGATTCTCTTTCGTGAAAATTATGCTTCTTCTTCCTCTTCGGAAATGTTCTCTGTGTTAACAGGTCTGTTGTACAGCTTGGCAATCAACTCCTCTTTATAAAGCTTACCTATAGGTAGGCGTCGTCCTGCAACTGCTAGCATTACACCCTCAACAGCATCAATGTACTTGACTGAAACAATGTATGACTTGTGTATTCTTATAAAGTCGCTTGGAAGCTCCAGAGCCAGCTTTTTCAATGAGTAGTATGCTGTGACATTCTGCTTGCCGTTCAAATGGAATGTTACGTATTCACTCTGTCCCTCAACAAACATGATTTCCTTGTACTCTACACGGTAAAGCTTGTGGTCAGCCTTGATCATTATGTAGTCCTGACCGTTGGACTCAATCTGTGTTTCGCTTGCTGTTTTCGCGGCTTCCAAAATCTTGAATCTTTCAGTAACCTTTGCTACAGTCTGCATAAATCGTGGCAGAGAAATAGGCTTTAGAAGATAGTCAACAGCATTCAAGTCGTAGCTCTCGATAGCGTACTCTGAATATGCTGTAGTGAATACCACCATTGCGCTGTTGCCATTAAGTGATTTTACAAGCTCTATTCCTGTCAGTTCTGGCATCTGAATGTCCGAGAAAATCAAATCAATATTTTCTGACTGTATCACATTCATCGCGTCAACAGCACTTTCACACTCAGCCACCAACTCAAAATTCTCAACTTTTGATACATAGTCAGCTAAAAGCTTTCTTGCAGGATACTCATCGTCAATGACGATAGTACGGATTTTTCTGATAGTATCTCCCATATTAACTCTCTTTAATAGATCCTTTTATACTACATTTATTACTCATTTCAAATTTATCACTAACTTAACTTCATATTCCGATTCGTTGTCAATTATGTCTATTGAGTGGCGATCCGGATAAGTTAGATTCAATCGTTTAATTACATTTTTTATTCCTACTCCTTCTCGTTTTGTCTTTGTTGTTTGTTGTTTTATTACAGCAAGCTTGCTGTTTCTTGCCGTAAATGAAAGTGTTGTTTCATCGCAAGCCAGTGATATGTCAACATAAGCGTCTTTCTTGCTTGATATTCCACTGTACTTGAAACAATTTTCTACAAAAGGCTGTAAAAGCATTGGAGGAATTGTTAGCGATGAATTTTTGATATCGGTAGTGAATTTTAGATTTACCCCTTCCTTTAAGCAATATCTCTGAAATTCAACATATTTTTCTACGTAGTTTATCTCATTCTTTAGCAATATCCGCTCATCTTTGCTGTTGTCAACCAAATATCTGAGCATTTCGCTCAATGACAATACAGCTTGAGGAGCATTTTTGTCTCCCATATAGGTCATTGAGTATATGTTGTTTAGAGCATTGAACAAAAAATGTGGGTTAATCTGCGAGCGAAGAAACTTTAGTTCCATTTCAGTTTTCTTTTGTTCCAGCTCGAATTGCTTCTGTTTCTGGCTTTCATTTCTCTTAAGGAAATAAATGTATAGAGAACTGAAATAACCTCCGCAAAACAAAATTATGATCTTCAATTCATTTGTGACACGCCACATCGACTGAGGAACCTCATCTTCGTAATTTTCAAAGAAGTCCTTTTTCTCGCCTGGAAGCATGATGTTAAGCAAATCGCTTGAATCATTTGTGTCTTCTCTGATGGCAGAGATAAGCCAATCGTTGATGTCTATGAATATCTGTGACAACGTTAGCACGACAATGATTGAAATAGGCAGATACACATACGCTCTTACCCATTTCTTTGTTGTTGCGTGTACCTTTGTTATTGCATAAACATTACCATAAAAAATAAAGAACACTCCTGAACCGATCAGAGTAGAACTTGCCAAAGCTTCGAAGAAGTCCTGCTCTACGTTGCTTAAAGTAAGTATCAAGAGCAGAAATAACCAAATGAAGCACTTCATACCGAAATTGTACGAAGACGCGTACTTTGTCAAGTTGGACAACCACTCTGCAAACTTCAAAAACAAACTTGCTATTTTACTCCGTTTTCTGTTCACACTTCAAAAGTATAAATTTGTATAGTCTTTTCAAAATTTTTCAGTAAAAAAATGCTTTTTTGCTGAAATAAAAGACTCTGTATCTGCTTTTGAGCAATAAAAATGAGCGAAATAATCTCGATATTCCGCTCATTCAATTATGTTTCCTATTTCGTCTTTATAATCTCCAAATAGTGGATTATTTGGTCGAAAAGATCCTTGACATTGCCTTTTGACAACTGGATCTTGAAATCCAACAGATTGTCATCGTCCTTAGCGAGACCGCATTTACATTTTGATTTTGAGACTGCAGTCAAATACTTCAAAGGAAGATTCTCTGTCAAGGTCAAATCTATCAAAATGTCGCACTGCACATTCAAGAATCTTTTTACGACATCATCTTTGGGCTTGTTAAGAAGATTCGTGTCCTTGGGAGAAACCATGAACGTGTTGACAGTTTCCTTCTTCATCTCAGAAGACTCTACAGAAGTCCAAAAGAAAAATTGTCTGCCGTTTAGCTTCGATATAACGTAGTCTTTTGTCTCTTTCTTGAGAGTTGCCTGATCGTAAATGATCATAACACTCTTTACATCGTTCCAATTGATGAATTGCTTGCTACGATTCTGGTTTTTCCAAATTTTGGAGATTTGATAATCTATATATTTCTTTTTTAGACCTTCAAACATATTAAGTAAACTTATAGTTCTATCATCTTTTCAAACTCTGCCTCGCTGATGATTTTCACACCCAGAGAGGTAGCCTTTTCTAGTTTTGCGGGACCCATATTTGCTCCCGCGAGTACAAAATTAGTCTTTTTGCTAATACTTCCCACATTTTTTCCGCCATTTTGTTCTATTAGGTCTTTTAATTCATCCCTGCTATGGCGTTCGAACACACCGGAAATTACGAAAGACAGACCTTCGAGAACATTTGAACTGTTGTTTTCGGTTTTGTCTTCCTCCATTTCCATCTGCAGTCCGTTTGCTCGCAGTTTGTTTATGAACTGTATATTGCTCTCGTCTTTGAAATAGGATACGACGCTTCCTGCAATGCTTTCTCCGATATCTTCGATGGCTTGCAGTTCTTCAATGCTGACTTTGCCAAGCATGTCGATGCTCTTTACTCTCTTTGCTAGAGTTTTTGCAACCGTAGCACCTACATATCTTATACCTATTGCGTATAGGACACGGTCAAAGGAAACAGACTTTGATTCTTCTATGCTGGATACTAGATTTTTTGCACTTTTCTCTTTCCAACCGGGAAGCATCTCCAACTGAGATGTTGTCAAGCTATAAAGGTCAGAAGCATCTTTTATCAGCTCCTTTCTCAAAAGAAGTTCAATAGTTTCCGGACCTATGTTTATGTTCATAGCCTTTCTAGATGCAAAGTGCTCTATTCTGCCACAAATTTGAGGAAAACAGCTGCTTTCGTTTGGACAGCGGAAAGCCGCTTCACCTTCAACTCTTACTAGCGGAGTGCCGCATTCAGGGCATTCAGTAGGGAACTTGACCTTTTCTAGGCTGCTGTTCCTTAACTCTTTGTTGACTCCAACTATTTTAGGGATGATTTCACCTCCTTTTTCCACATAGACCATATCACCTATGTGAAGGTCAAGGCTTTCTATTATGTCGGCATTATGAAGAGAAGCTCGCTTTACCACAGTTCCTGCCAACTGAACCGGATCAAGATTTGCAACCGGGGTTACAACTCCGGTGCGTCCGACTTGATAGGTCACTTCGTTAAGTCTTGTACATTCTCTCTCTGCCTGGAATTTGTATGCGATAGCCCAGCGCGGAGACTTTGCAGTCAGACCTAGTTCACTTTGCTGATGCAATGAGTTGACTTTAAGAACAATGCCGTCTGTTGCTACAGGAAGATTCTTTCTCTCTGTATCCCAATAGTTTATGAACTCAAAGATTTCGTCAACGCTTTTGCATACCTTGGTAGATACAGGAACCTTGAATCCCCATTCCTTTGCTTTCTGCAACGAGTCAAAATGAGTCTCGCAGTTAAGATCGTCCGACAAAGCGTAGTAAAGATAGGCGTCAAGCTTTCTTTTTGCTACTTCCGAAGAGTTCTTTTGCTTGATTGTGCCGCTGGCAGCATTTCTTGGATTGGCGAAAAGAGGTTCTTCCTCCCTTTCTCTTTCTTCATTCAAAGACTCGAAAACAGCCCACGGCATTAGGATCTCGCCTCGCATTTCAAGTTCGGCAGGGTAGTCTCCCTTCAATGTCATAGGAATAGAACGTATTGTGCGGACATTTGCAGTCACATCATCGCCCTTCTCCCCATCTCCTCGTGTAACGGCTTTGGACAGCTTGCCATTTTCGTATATTATTGAAATGGATGTTCCGTCATATTTAAGCTCACATACTATTTCAAACTTTTCACCGTCAAGAGCCTTGCTTACACGTTCAAAGAAATCCTGAACATCTTCCTTGGAATAAGTGTTTCCAAGAGAGAGCATAGGTCTTTTGTGGTATATTTGCTCGAATTGGTTGCTGTGGTCGTTTCCTACCCTTTGAGTTGGAGAGTTTGCATCGAAATATTCGGGATGTTGCCTTTCAAGAGACTGAAGCTCAGCCATTTTGTGGTCAAATTCCTGGTCGGATATTTCTGGCATAGAGAGAACATAATACTTGTAGTTGTGATCATTTAGTTCTTCTCTAAGTTTCTCTATCTTTTCTTTTATCTCGTTCATGACTGCAGTCTATTATTTTACTTCCTCTATCATAGTAAAGTGCTTCCAGTAAGTGTCCTTTACTTTCTTCTTGTTGCCTTTTTTAACATACAGAGTTACTCGTTGCGGTATAATTTCACTTATGTCATAGTGTCTGACATCGTTGAATAGCTCTGGAGACAACATATAAAGTCTCTTCAAACTAGGAGTTACGCTTAGGAAATTTGTGCCCAGTCTTTTGATACCGACTGGGATTGTGAACTCTTCAATGGATTTGCATGAATTGAAGCAATCGACACCTATAGTCTCAAGTGAATCCGGCAAGACTACAGTCTTCAAATTCTCGCATTGAAAGAAACACTGTTCAGAAAGGTACTTAGTGTTTTGTGGAACCTCTATCTTGTCAAGTGTTGAGCAGTTTCTGAATCCACCAAAACCAATGAATTTCAAGTTTTTAGGCAGTTTTACTTCTTTCAGAACCTTGCATCCGTCAAATGCAAGAGTGTTGATCGTGTCAAGTTTTGTGTTCTCCAAATCTAAATTGACTAGTCCTTCGCAGAACTCGAATGCTCGGAAACCTATACTCTCGACGTTTTCCTTGAGAATCACACTGCTTAGAGAATAGCAGTTTTCAAATGTCGCAACACCGATGGTCTTTAGTTTGCTTGGGAAAATGACAGAGTCAAGTACCTGACAATTAAAGAATGCAGAGTCACCTATGGAGATAAGGTTTTCCGACATTTTGATTTTCCTCAAGCTGTCGCATCCAAAGAAAGCTGATTTGCTGATTTCCGTGCAGTTGTCTCCTGTAATAACGCTTTTGAGTTTCTTGCAGTCCTCAAAGCAGAAAGGTGGAATATTTTTGACTCCGTTTATGTTTATGTTGGAAAGCTGCTTGCAAGAAGAAAAAGAATGGTCGCCCAATACAGTGTTCTCCATGTTTTCAGCCTTGATGTTCTCGAGCCTGATGCATGCCCAGAACGCATAGTCTCCAATTCTTTCAAGTGTGGACGGCAAAGATACTGTGTTAAGTTTGCTCATTACCTCGAATCCGTGAGCTGGGATGTTCTTTACGCCTTCTTCAATTGTAATGGAGGTGATTTTGTGTCTCAACGAGTACCAAGGTGCGCTGTACTGCTCGTAGTCCGGAGCATAGCCATTGCCACTTAGTCGTAATTCAGACCTGTCAAGGTCGATGTTGTATTCTATATCTCCGGTTTTGCCGCTAATGGTTTCGGCGGAAACCGACAGGTATGACAAGACTAGCAAAATGTATGTTGTAAATATACTTTTCATTTTCTATTCCTTATTTATCTACTCAGTGCAAATATACAAATTTTATTATAAAGAAAAAAGAGATGTGTAAAAATACACATCTCTATGGCTTAATAACATTTATTTGAGACTTTTATTTGCTGTCCAAATACTGAACTACGTATCTTGTAGCCTTTTTTTCTTCGTTAACGTAAACTCTGAACTCTCCTCTGTCGTACTGGTAAAGCTTGACGTTGGCTTTGTCATAGTTAGGAGTAGTGCAAGCAAAAGACACATATTTGAAATCTTTCTTTACAACCCAGTTCTTTGGTCTCTCAATGATTTCATAGTCACTGTCGTTTACCTTTACAACACCCTTGGTAAGGTTGATGACGATACCAGAGTTGTCAAGGTTCCACGGACCCCAAGCGTAGATGTCAGAAAGATTCTTTGCAATAGTTCCTTGTGAGCTCTTAAATGCCTTAAACTTAATTTCTTGGGCATTTGCGCTTACTGCTGAAACAAGTAGAGAACCTGCAACCAATAATATGTGTATTAAGCCTTTCATTGTTTATAAATCTCAGAATGAAATTATATAATTTTACTACAAATGTACAATTCGTAGGCAAAGAATAACTGTATGTCCTAATTATTTCTAGGTATTCTTTACGTTGCAAAGTTACTAAAAAACTATTGAAAACAAAATAAATGATGAATTATTTTACAAATTCAGTCATTTTTTGTTACTTTGCATTACAAATCATTACATTATATATTCAGGAAACATGGAGCTGAAAAAGGAGTTCATAGATTTCGCATCCAGAGAGTTTGACAAGGAAACAGCAAATTCCCTTTGTAAGGCGATAATCGAAACGGAGCCAGTGACAAGTGTGCGTGTGAATCACAGAAAGAAACCTATCGAAAATCATATATATGACAATGGAAACAGAGTGGGATGGACTGAAAATGGCTTCTATCTTGCTGAACGTCCGTTGTTTACAATGGATCCATTGTTCCATTCCGGTGCCTATTATGTTCAGGAGGCCTCGTCCATGTTTGTCGAGCAGGCTTTCAAACAGCATCTTCTTCCGAACAATTCCTCGCCAAGAGTTTTGGACCTGTGCGCGGCTCCGGGAGGAAAGTCAACACATATAATATCTATGCTTGACGGACAAGGTTTTGTGTTGAGCAACGAAATAATGAGGAATAGAGCAAAAATTCTTTGCGAAAACATTTCCAAGTGGGGTTTCCCAAACTGCGCTGTGACAAATTGCAGTCCTGCGGAGATTGGAGAGAAACTGAACGGCGTGTTTGATGCGGTTGTTGTGGATGCTCCGTGCAGTGGAGAAGGAATGTTCCGCAAGGATGAAGAGGCGGTAAAGGAATGGAGTGAAGCGAACGTGAAAATGTGCGCTGAAAGACAAAAGGAAATCCTGAGAGACATTGCCCCAACACTTAAGACTGGCGGTCTGCTCGTGTACAGCACCTGCACATTCAATAAATATGAAGATGAAATGAATATGGATTTCATCGAACAGGAGCTTGGCATGAGACGTGTCAAGATTGATGTGAATCCAGATTGGAACATTACGGAAAATAATTGTGGCTATCATTTCTTCCCTCATAAGACAAAGGGAGAAGGCTTTTTCCTTTCCGCGTTCATAAAGGAAGCCGACGAATACGAAATGGACATTCATCCTAAAAAGCAGAAGAAAGGGAACAAACCGGAAATGAAAACTCCGGACGAAGTCAAGGCATGGCTTAATTCCTCTGACTATGACTTCATAGGAACATGTGCAGTCCCTGCCGAAGACAAGGATTTTGTGCAGTTGCTGTTAGACAATCTTCGCATCATGCAGTATGGTGTGAATGTCTATGAATCTAAGGGGAAGGACTATATCCCTCAGCACCACCTTGCAATTTCAACCATTATTGACAGAGATTCCTTTTTGACTGAAGATGTGGACTTGGAAACAGCTATACAGTTTCTGAAGAAGGAGAATATTGTGGTCAATGTCGAAGAAAAAGGTTGGGTGTTGATCACTTTTCGCGGAGTCCCTCTTGGTTTTGTAAAGCAGGTAGGAGGAAGAACAAACAATGCATATCCGCAGAATTGGAGGATTCTAATGGCTCCGGATTTTGAAAAATATAAGGAGATACTGTAGTTTTAACTTTCTTTAACATTATTATTTTTCGTGTTGGAAATTTTTGTTATAAGTTTGCGCCAGAAATAAAAAATAAATGTAGTTTGAATGAATAAAATGAATTGTAAAAGTATCATTGCCTCACTTTTTGCAATGGGACTTTCGTTAAATGCGAACGCAGTAAAGGTTCACATCAATTCAGGAAATCCTGCTTACCCGTTCCCTCAGTTCCTGGGATATGAATGTGGAGGTAACTTGGGTACAAAGAATGCTGAGGGTGTTGTCCATGCGGAAATGGAAAAGCAGATTCGAGAAGCTTACCAACAACATGCAAATGAATTTGAGTATTCTGGAGAAGAATTGGGTGGCTACAAGTACATCTGGACACCTTATAAGTCGGCATACGACTGCACAGAAGGTGACGGATATGCGTTGTTGGCAGCTGCCTACATGGGTGATATGGTAACCTTTAATGGCTATTGGATGTGTACTCATGACAAGAGAAGAAGTAGGACTAAAAGGTATCTTGATTGTTCTGATAACGCTAAAAATTATGAATATGGTCCGTTTGCGTTAAGTGATTACAAAGAGGGGGATAATACTGCTGCAGATGGAGATTTGGATGTCGCTTTGGCATTATATGTTGCCTATAAGCAATGGGGTGAATTTATGAAAGACCTTGATGGTAACATTTTGAAAGATGCCTGTGGTAATTCTATCTCTTACAAGCAAGAGATGATTGAGGTTATCAGAGGGCTTGTCGCTATGAGTACAAGGTTTGCCCAAGATAAAGGTATCATCCGAGTCAACACAGGAATGATAGGTCTTGATGGATACCCTAAAGGTGGTGATTCATGGTCTGAAGCAACTTCGTGGGCCCGAAATAACCCTATTGTTTTATCTGATTCAAAAAAAGTTTTCTCATTGCCAGGTAATGATGAAGTTGATTTGAAAGGGAAAAGTGTTATTCCTGAGTTTTATGGTGGAAAAAGTCAGCACATCGATTACAATGCTCCGGCATATTATCGTGAGTTTTATGATTTGTTGAAGGAATTAGGAGTGTCCGACGAGTGGGAGATCGAGCAGTTCCGTAGAGCGGAAGCTTCTTCGGACTGGTTGATCGGACAGTTGATTTCTAAGAACGAGTACTCTCTTCCTACAGCAGGATGGTATTCTGTTAACGAAGACGGTAGTGAAACAAGTTTTGAAAGTTTTAATGCTGGTGAAGATTTCCGAACTCCTTGGCGTAATATTAGTAACTATGTGTGGCATGGTAATCCAAAGTATTCTTGGAATCCAGTTTCTCACAAGGTTGTAGATGAAGGAAATACATATCAGTTCGACGCTGCAAAGAAGTTGTCTAAATATCTTAATGATCCTGCTCATTGGAATGAAGAAGCTGGTACTTCTTGTTACCGTTATGGTTCTGTAAAGTATGATTATACTGGCCCACAACTAATGGATTGGCAAATAGATCCTATGACAGGAATGAGTACTGATAAAAATTTGTCTATGTCAAATATTGGGTGGTCTAAAGCAGCTTCTTCGTTTGCTGCTATTGGTGTACAAGATTACAAATTGATGGCAGAATTGTATAAGATTTCTTACCTTCAATGGGATATTAGAAAGAAAGACGAAGGTGTCTTGGTCCCTAATTATATGCATGGATGGTTTCGTCAATTGGCTATGATGGCTTTGTCTGGTAATTACGCAGCTCCTTCCGCAATGAATGCTTCTTCCAATTTGAAGATTTATCGTTCTGTGAAAGATAGTGTTTCATGTTGTCGTGTCGGAGATACTATTACTTATCAGTTGTCCTATCGTAACTATGGTTCTGTCGATGCCACTGGTGTTGTTATTACAGAAAATGTTCCAGCAGATTTTGAAGTTGTTTCTATTTATAATGGTGGTAAATATGATTCCAAAACTAACACTATAGTTTGGTCTGTTGGTAAGGTTGCTGGATTCAAGAGTGATAATACAGAAGGTGCAGAGATTGATATGTCAGCTCCTAATTTGGCAAAGACTATGGGTGTGGTATCATATACATGCAAGCCTAAGGAGGATGCTTCTGGAAAGTATAGTACTGTTGCTAAAATTGAGTGTAACAATGGATTTGGAAGTGAAACAAACGAATATCCAAACTTTGTAACTGTTACTATGCAGAGAAACTCCATAGATGTAATTCCAAATGCATATTCTCTTAACAAGTATGCAAATGTGACTGATATTACTGTTGGTGATACTGTTACATTCGGTATTAAGTGTCTGAAGAATGACAACAATGCTGTTTTGACTGGTGGCCGTACAGGAGTTTCTTTCACAGCAGCTCAAAATATTGATGGTTTAAGGTATGAATTGTTATTCAGGATGTTTCATAACGCATCAGAGCCGTATGTAAACATAGGTAATTATAGAATGTGTGTATTCTTGAAGCGTCCAGATGAAGCAGATGAATATACAATAACGAATGAAATTATTGAAGGTGTAGGAATGAGTATTGGACCATCGGATCGCGTTTCTTATGATACATATAATTATAATGATTCTCTTGATATAGTAACATTACATTTTCAACCAACATTGTCGATGTACACTTCTTATTTGAGTATGATGCCTGTTGCTCAAAACTATGAAGGAACAAATTTCCCTTTGCGTGTGAATTTGGCTATATATCCAAACAGATATTCTGTTGTTGATTTTACCAAGAACTGGTCTGTTCTTCCTACTGCAAAACGTGATGAAAATTATTATCCGATTACTCCTTCTTATCAAGATCCTGATAAGATTGTAAGCATTGACAAGATTGTGAATAATGCGTGTGACATTTCGGATGTTGTTGCAGAGAATATCCTAGTTGAGGAGTATGATGGCTATACTTGGCGTAGAATTCTCGGAAATGCTCCTGATTTCAAGGGCGAGTCAGAAGACATTTTAATTGTTGACACTATACCGGCTGGTTTTGAATTCATTGGTTTTAGCACGCCTGGAGCTGTCTTTACTCCATCCGAGGATGACAGTTATTCCGGTGTTGTTACTTATAAGAATTTTGATTTTGTGTCTGGAAGAGAAACTTCCTTGAACTATATCTGCCGTTTCAAGGGTAGTGAAGAGAATACAGTCAAGACCCAATGTTCTGTCTCTTCAAATAGGGAGCATGTTGTTTCGAAACCATTGGAACTTAATGTGTCTGTACTTCAAAGTGTAGATGTTGTTTCTTCTGACTGCGGATTAGTTGATGTCTTCAATGTACAAGGCGTACTATTGAAAAGTCAAGTAGATGAGGATAAAGCTTTGGAAAATCTTCCTGCTGGCGTTTACGTTGTGGGTGGAGAAAAGAAGGTTGTCTTGAAGTAATCCGATGATTCAAAGGTAAAAAAATCAATTCATAATAGGGCGGTATCTAAATGTACCGCCCTGTTTTTTTAGTTATCATTACCGCTAGTAATGTTATTTGGAGTATATTTGCACTCAAAAATACGTTTGTTTAGGTGGATATAGGTTACATTTTACATATCTTGTTTGTCCTGCTTCTTGCAACGACTATCATCTTTCTTATCCTTGAAAATAGAAATGCAGTAAAGACAACTGCATGGATTATTGTGCTTATTGCATTCCCTGTGTTGGGTTTTATTGCATACCTTCTTTTCGGAAAGAATTATCGAGCAGAGAGAAACCTTAAGAAAATCCAAAAGAAAAAGGGAAACCAACCGGAATCTAGTACTCCTGCTGAAATATCGGAGGATTGTGGCCGAATAGAGAGACTTGCCGAGGTCGTCAGCGGATATAGTGTGAAAAGCTATTCGGATTTCAAGATTTTTACTGACGGAGAAAGTTTGTTCTCTTCACTTAAAGATGAAATAAGGAAAGCCCAGTCATGCATTAGCCTGGAATACTACATTCTTGAAAATGATGAAATAGGAGGGGAGATAATTGAACTTCTCAAGGAAAAGAGCAGATCCGGTATTAAGGTACGTCTGATGGTTGATGATCTTGGAAGCTGGCATTTGAAGAGAAAAACCAAGGAGGAAATGAAGGAGGCAGGCATATTGATTGCCTCGTGTCTGCGTGTGTTCGTTCCATATCTTACAACCCACCTGAATTACAGAAACCACAGAAAGATTGCTGTGTTCGACCATAAGGTTGCTTTCATGGGTGGCATGAATATAGCGGACAGATATGTTAAAGGTGTGGAGTGGGGTGTGTGGAGAGACACACACATCCGTTTGGAAGGAGATATAGTCGAGGATATTGAGCGAATGACTGACGAGGACTGGTATTTGTTCGGAGACGGCGAAATGCCAAACGAATCGTCCTATGATGTTTGTCGAGACTGTTCAAAGCCTTCCCTTGGCAAGGTTCAGATAGTGAAGAGTGGTCCGGACATGCCGGTTCATCCTATAATGCAGCTTTATCATAAGATGATCCTGTCCGCCAAAAGAGAAATAGAAATTCAAACTCCATACTTTATGCCTAACGAGAGTATCCGAGAGGCGTTGAAATGTGCGTCAAGGAGCGGTGTGAAGGTGAAAATCATGATTCCGCTGAAGTGTGACGAGCGATTTGTCATGATGGGTTCCTATTCATATATTGATGAGCTTGCAAATGCTGGGTGCGAGTTCTATTTCTATAAGAAAGGCTTCCTTCACAGCAAGACTTTGATGATTGACAAATCCGTAGTCTCTATTGGAAGCGCAAACCTTGACTTTAGAAGTCTGGAGCACAATTTCGAATTGACAAGTGTCTTTTATGACGAGAAGATAGCTAATCTTCATTCGGAAATTTTTGCAAAAGATCTGTTGGACAGTGAAAGACTGAACAATAGACGATGGAAGGAGCGATCAAAGTTCATGCGCATAAAGGAAAGTGTGGCACGGTTGTTTTCTCCATTGTTTTAAAAATAAAGGCTGTTTGGACTTTGTAATCATGGCATGATTTTTGTCCCTTTGGAAATTTCCAATGTAGCAAAGTGAATGTCAAGAACTGAAGGGAGAAGTGATTGTAGAGTCTTTCTTCAAAAGTGTCTTGCTAATACAAATCATGTTTGAAACATGACATTGCCAAAGGAACAAACATAATCTTGAAAATCATCTCCCATAGTGAGAAGGACATGATTGCAAGTTTGTCGGTGTCAGTTTTTTTGTCGAATTTGCAAGTTGAGTTTGTGTGTCAAGCTTACAGAATGATAAGGCTATATGTGTACAAATAAGCGTGTTGAAAGAATTTGTACGAATACTATAGATTTGCCTTGAAAAATATTTTTTTGAAAAAAACTCTGTTAAGTTTTGTTGTGAATAAAAAAAAATATACATTTGCACAAATAAAGCGTGAAAGAGATTGCGCTTGGTGAGTGTAAAAAGGAAAATATTAACAAAACAAAATCATAAAAATTCCAAACTATGGCTAATTTAGATTTGTCAAAGTACGGTATTACAGGTGCAACAGTGATTGCACACAATCCATCGTACGAGGTGTTGTTCGCAGAGGAGACTAAGGCTGGTCTTCAGGGTTATGAGGTTGGTCAGGTTACTGAGCTAGGCGCAGTTAACGTAATGACTGGTATCTTCACAGGTCGTTCTCCTAAGGACAAGTACATCGTTGACGACAAGAACTCTCACAACAATGTATGGTGGACTTCTGATGCATATAAGAACGATAACCACCCAATGTCTGAGGAGGTTTGGGCAAAGGTTAAGGATATCGCAAAGAAAGAGCTTTCTAACAAGAACCTTTATGTTGTAGATGCATTCTGTGGTGCTAACAAGGCTACTCGTCTTGCAGTACGTTTCATCGTTGAGGTTGCTTGGCAGGCTCATTTCGTAACTAACATGTTCATTCAGCCAACTGCTGAGGAGCTTGCAAACTTCGAGCCTAACTTCGTTATCTACAACGCTTCTAAGGCAAAGGTAGAGAACTACAAGGAGCTAGGTCTAAACTCAGAGACTTGTGTTGCTTTCAACACTACTTCTCGTGAGCAGGTTATCATCAACACTTGGTATGGTGGTGAGATGAAGAAGGGTATGTTCTCAATGCAGAACTACTACTTGCCTCTACAGGGTATCGCTTCAATGCACTGTTCAGCAAACTGCGATATGAACGGTGAGAATACAGCTATCTTCTTCGGTCTTTCTGGTACAGGTAAGACAACTCTTTCAACAGATCCTAAGCGTAAGCTAATTGGTGACGATGAGCACGGATGGGACGACGAGGGTGTATTCAACCTAGAGGGTGGTTGCTACGCTAAGGTTATCGGTCTATCAAAGGAGCACGAGCCAGATATCTATGGTGCTATCAAGCGCAACGCTCTTCTTGAGAACGTAACAGTTGCTGCTGACGGTAAGATTGACTTCAACGACAAGTCAGTTACAGAGAACACTCGTGTATCTTACCCAATCAACCACATCAACAACATCCAGCCAGGTTCTTCAGCTCCAGCTGCAAAGAACGTAATCTTCCTTTCTGCTGATGCATTCGGTGTGTTGCCTCCAGTTTCTATCTTGACTCCAGAGCAGACTCAGTACTACTTCCTATCTGGATTTACTGCTAAGCTTGCTGGTACAGAGCGTGGTATTACTGAGCCAACTCCAACATTCTCAGCTTGTTTCGGTCAGGCATTCCTTGAGTTGCACCCAACTAAGTATGCTGAGGAGCTAGTTAAGAAGATGCAGAAGTCAGGTGCTAAGGCATATTTGGTTAACACTGGTTGGAACGGTACAGGTAAGCGTATCTCTATTCCTGATACTCGTGGTATCATCGATGCTATCCTTGACGGTTCAATCTTGAAGGCAGAGACTAAGAAGATCCCTATGTTCGACTTCGAGGTTCCTACAGCTCTTCCAAACGTTAACCCAGCTATCCTTGACCCTCGTGACACTTACAGCTGTGCTTGCGAGTGGGAGACTAAGGCTAAGGATCTTGCAGGACGTTTCATCAAGAACTTCGAGAAGTACACTGGAAACGCTGCTGGTAAGGCTCTTGTAGCTGCTGGTCCAAAGTTGTAATCTTTGATTTAAACAAATAACAAGTAACTGCAGTGCTTTTTATAGTGTTGCAGTTACTTTTTTTCAAGAATATGTCTGTTGTTGCAAAAATATTGATTAACTTTGCGGCAAATTAACAATTAATGTAGATAAAAAATGGCAAAAATGAATTTTGGCGGTGTTATCGAAGAGGTGATGACACGCGATGAGTTTCCATTGGAGAAGGCTCGTGAGGTCCTAAAGAACGATACAATTGCAGTAATCGGTTACGGAGTTCAGGGTCCAGGACAGTCACTTAACCTACGTGACAACGGTTTCAACGTAATCGTTGGTCAGCGTGCTGGTAAGACTTTCGACAAAGCAGTAGCTGATGGTTGGAAGCCAGGTGAGACTCTATTTGGAATCGAGGAGGCTTGTCAGAAGGCTTCTATCATTATGTGTCTTCTTTCAGATGCCGCTGTAATGTCAGTATGGCCAACTCTAAAGCAATATCTTACTCCAGGTAAGACTCTTTACTTCTCACACGGTTTCGCTATCACTTGGAATGATCGTACAGGCGTTGTTCCTTCAAAGGATATTGATGTAGTTATGGTTGCTCCTAAGGGTTCTGGTACTTCTCTACGTACTATGTTCCTTGAGGGTCGTGGTCTTAACTCTTCTTACGCTGTATATCAGGATGCTTCTGGTAAGGCTCTTGAGAGAACTTTGGCTCTAGGTATCGGTATCGGTTCTGGTTACATGTTCGAGACTACATTCCAGCGTGAGGCAACTTCTGACCTAACAGGTGAGCGTGGTTCTTTGATGGGTGCTATCCAGGGTCTTCTTCTTGCTCAGTACGAGGTACTTCGTGAGAACGGTCACACTCCATCAGAGGCATTCAACGAGACAGTAGAGGAGCTTACTCAGTCTTTGATGCCATTGTTCGCAAAGAACGGTATGGACTGGATGTACGCTAACTGCTCTACTACAGCTCAGCGTGGTGCTTTGGATTGGATGACTCCATTCCACGATGCTATCAAGCCAGTTGTTGAGAAGCTTTACGCTAACGTTAAGTGCGGTAACGAGGCTCAGATCTCTATCGACGCTAACTCAAAGCCTGACTACCGTGTAGGTCTTGAGAAGGAGCTTAAGGCACTTCGTGAGAGCGAGATGTGGAGAACAGCTGAGACAGTTCGTAAGCTAAGACCAGAGAACAACTAATAAGTTGTTTCTTACATAAGTAAAAAGGATAGCGCAAACGTGCTATCCTTTTTTGTTAATATTTGTCTAGTCATGAAATAACGTCTCTTTTTTTGTAACGCTATTTCAGGACTAGACATTTCTTGAAAAAGGAAGATGTAGAGTATTAAACATAAAAAAGAGAGGATCAACCTCTCTTTTTTTATCCTCTTAACTTTTCCAATAAAGGACTATCTTTTAACCTTGACATAACAATGTCATAACCTATTTTTCTGATTTCTTCGGATTTAGACAAATCAAACATTCCATATTTGCATGCTTCGGTAGTTTCGAATAGCAAGTCGCAACACTTCTTTTCTGATTCGGTACTGCTTCCGTTTATTACCAAGTCGAATGCACGGTTGAAAATTGAGAAGAATTTGTTCTCGTCAGGAATTTCTGTGATTGGGTTTACATGAATGCCAATCAGAAAGTCACACTTGTCTCTCAAGACCGAGCATGATATATTGCTTATCAATCCTCCGTCTATATAAGCCTTTTTGTCAATCTTAACAGGAGAAAGAATCATAGGGATAGCAGCTGAAGCCATAACGGGGTCAATCAAGTCTCCTTCACTGAAATGGCGAGCTTTGCCCGTACTCATCTCGGTAGCGCTAACTATAACGGGTATTTTCAAATCTTCGAATTTCTTTACCCCTACCAATTCTTTAACCTTTTTCTTGAATGGAGTAGCGTCCATAAGTCCGCCGCCCTTGCCTGTTATGACGTTAATGACATTAGACGAAAGAAGCGAAGACTTTTGAGTTTTGCCTATTCTCTTTAGAAAATAGTTTGGTAGAAGACTTTTTAGCGAGTCTTCCAGATATTCCTTGAAATTATAGACTTGAGATTCCTTGAAGAATTTGACAATGTCATCTCCGGACACTCCTGCGGCATACATTGATGCAACGATAGCTCCGGCACTGACACCGCTTATTATGTCGATCTTTATGCCTAATTCTTCGAATGCCTCTAATGCTCCAACATGTGCCAATCCTTTTATTGAACCTCCACTTAGCGCTAATCCAATCCTATGTTTACCCATGGTTTTTCTATAATTTCTTAGAATATAGCAAAATTAGGTAAAAGATAAATATGATGTGTATATTTGGCTAATAATTTTGATATAAAAGTAAGTGTTTGTTCTATGATTGTTTTTTGATGAGATATTTTTTAGAAATAACAATAGTTTTGCTTGTTTCTAAATTTTTTGTTATAACTTTGCTCGAAATTAGATTTAGATAATAAAGTATAAAAGAATATGCTCACACTGAAGGTTATTACAGAGAATACTGATGAGGTGATCCGCAGATTAGCTCGCAAGCATTTTGATGCTAAGGAAGTAATCAACAAGATAATTGAGCTTGACAAGACACGTCGTGCTACTCAGGCTGATTTGGATGCAAATTTGGCAGAGATGAACTCTATTTCCAAGAGCGTAGGTGCTCTTATGAAAGAGGGTAAGAAGGCTGAGGCTGAAGAGGCAAAGAGCAAGGTAGCAGGTCTAAAGGAGGCTGCCAAGTCTTTGCAGACAACTATGGATGACGCTATGTCACAGATCCAGACTTTGCTTTATACAATTCCTAATATGCCTTACGATGAGGTTCCTGATGGTAAGACTGCAGAGGATAATGTTGTTGTCAAGATGGGTAACGAGATTCCTAACCTTGGCGAGAATGCACTTCCTCATTGGGATTTGGCCAAGAAGTACAACTTGATCGATTTCGAGCTTGGTGTTAAGATTTCCGGCGCAGGTTTCCCTGTATATATCGGTAAGGGTGCAAGATTGCAGCGTGCTTTGATTAACTTCTTCCTTGACGAGGCTCGTGAGGCTGGTTACACAGAGATTATGCCTCCTACAGTAGTTAATCAGGCTTCTGGATATGGTACAGGTCAGCTTCCTGACAAGGAAGGTCAGATGTACCACTGCGAGGTTGACGATCTATATTTGATTCCAACTGCAGAGGTTCCAGTTACAAACATTTATCGTGACGTTATTCTTGACGAGAAGGATCTTCCTATCAAGAATTGTGCATACACTCAGTGCTTCCGTCGTGAGGCTGGTTCTTACGGCAAGGATGTAAGAGGTCTTAACCGTTTGCATGAGTTCTCTAAGATCGAGATCGTTCGTATTGATACTCCAGAGCATTCAGCAGAGAGCCATAAGGAGATGCTTGCTCACGTTGAGAGCTTGGTAAAGAAGCTTGAGTTGCCATATCGTATCCTTCACCTATGTGGTGGTGATATGAGCTTTACAGCTGCAACATGTTTCGATTTCGAGGTGTTCTCGGCTGCTCAGCAGAGATGGCTTGAGGTTAGTTCAGTTTCTAACTTCGACACATACCAGGCTAATCGTTTGAAGTGCCGTTACAAGGGTGCAGACAAGAAGGCTCAGCTTTGCCATACATTGAACGGTAGTGCGATGGCTTTGCCTCGTATAGTTGCCGCTATCCTTGAGAACAATCAGACAGAGAAGGGTATTCGTGTTCCTAAGGTTCTTGTACCTTACATGGGTTGCGAGTACATTGACTAATAATTGAATTATCAAAGCCGAAGGAAGCGTATGTTTCTTTCGGCTTTCATTTTTTTTCTATCCACCATTTACTGATGATGAGATACGCAAAAGTTATACTAAAAGAAGGTAAAGAAGAAGCTGTACTTAGATTCCACCCGTGGGTGTTCTCTGGTGCAATCAAGCGAATAGAAGGTGAACCTAAAGAGGGAGATACTGTTTATGTTTATTCTGCAAAGGGTAATTTCTGCGGTATTGGTCACTACCAGATCGGTACTATCGCTGTAAGAATTTTTGCTTTTGAGGAAGATGATATAAATGCCAAATACTGGCATGAAAAGCTTAAGAACGCTTTCATGGTCCGTAAGGCTATAGGTTTGGCTGACAAGGAGAACAACAACACATACAGACTTGTTCACGGTGAAGGTGACGCCTTGCCAGGACTTGTTATTGATGTGTATGGTAAGACTGCTGTCCTTCAGGCACACAGTGTAGGTATGCACGAAATTCGCGAAACTCTTGCCAAGGAGTTGGTGAAGGTAATGGAGGGAAGGATTGAGAATGTTTACTACAAGTCAGAGGCAACTCTGCCATTCAAGGCTAACTGCGGTGCTGTTGACGGATATTTGATTGGCGAGGATGACAAGACATACGAGGCTATGGAAAACGGATTGAAGTTCCATGCTGACTGGATAAGGGGACAGAAGACTGGTTTCTTTGTTGACCAGCGAGAAAACCGTTCCCTGTTGGAGCAATACTCTAAGGGCAAGGATGTTCTGAATATGTTCTGCTATACTGGCGGTTTCTCGTTCTATGCAATGAGAGGAGGAGCCAAGAGTGTTTGTTCCGTCGATTCTTCGGCTAAGGCCATTGAACTTACCAAGGCAAATGTCGAGATGAATTTTCCAGGAGATTCGCGTCACTCTGCTTTGGCAACAGATGCCTTCAAGTATCTTGATGATATGAAGAAGGATGACTACGATTTGATTATTCTTGATCCTCCTGCATTTGCAAAGCACCGCGATGTGCTTAGAAATGCCTTGCAGGGTTATAAGAAGCTTAATGCCAAGGCTTTTGAGAAGATCAGAAAGGGTGGAATACTGTTTACTTTCTCATGCTCGCAGGCTGTGAACAAGGAGCAGTTCAGATTGGCTGTATTCTCTGCAGCTGCTATGAGCGGAAGAAATGTACGCATTCTCCACCAGCTTACTCAGCCGGCAGACCATCCGGTAAACATATATCATCCGGAGGGTGAGTATTTGAAGGGTCTTGTCCTTTATGTTGAATAGAAAAATGTTTGAATGTACACAACAATCTTTTTTATAATAATCGCTTTCATAGTAGGCGAGTTTGCAATAGAGCAATATCTGGACTATAGGAACAGAAAGGCTTCAAAGTCGCCTATTCCACAAGAGGCAGAGGGTATATATAACGAGGAGGAATATGCAAAGCAGCAGAGTTATTTCGCAGAGAATAACAAGTTTGGTGCTATTTCTGACACATTCTCGCTTATAGTTACACTGTTGATGTTCTTCTGCTTTGGATTCAAGTTTGTTGACGACATAATTCGTTCATTTGAACTTAATTCAATCTGGAATTCGGTGTTGTTCTTTTCTGCGTTGTTCCTTGGCTTGTCTCTTATTGGAATACCTTTCTCCTGGTACAAGACTTTTGTAATCGAGGAGAAATACGGTTTCAATAAAATGACGACAGGAGTGTTTGTGAGCGATGTCATAAAGAATTTGTTGCTTTCGACAATCCTTTCGGGAATTGTAATTGCAGCTCTTTCCGCTATTTACAGCTGGTTGGGAGAAAACTATTGGATTATCGGTTGGATTGTGATGAGTGGAATATCTGTACTGATGATGATGTTCTATGCGTCAATCATTGTGCCAATGTTCAATAAGCTTACTCCTTTGCCGGAGGGCGAATTGAGAAATGCCATAGAGGATTTCTGCAAGAAAGTGGACTTCAAGCTAGACAATCTGTTTGTCATTGACGGATCCAAGCGTTCATCCAAGGCTAATGCTTTTTTCTCTGGTCTGGGAAGCAAGAAGAAGATTTGTCTATATGACACACTTATTGACAGCATGACTACAGAGGAGATTGTTGCTGTTCTAGCTCACGAGATAGGTCATTACAAGAAGAAACATACCCTTGTAATGCTCGTTATTTCGGTTATGAACACAGGTTTGATACTTTATCTTTCCTCGATTGCTTTGGGTTCGCCAGAGAGCGGTAATTTGGCTTTAAGCCAGGCTCTAGGTTCGGACAATCCTTCGTTCCACTTCAGCATGGTGGTGTTCATGCTTTTGTTCACTCCAGTAAGCACATTGATAGGTTTCTTTATCAACAAGATATCTCGTATGAATGAGTATCAGGCTGATGACTTTGCAAGAGAGCATGGATATGGAGATGCGCTTATTTCTGCGCTAAGAAAGCTTACCGGCAAGTCTTTGTCAAATCTGACTCCTGATAGCCTTTATGTGGCATATCATTTCAACCATCCGACTTTGGTCGAACGTGTTAGAGCAATTAAGAGTCATAAATAATATATAGGTCTGGATATGGAAGATTCTTTGCTTGATTCTTTTTATGATGAGGAGATACATGCTCTTGACAACGCTAAAAGAGAGTTTAGGAACGCAGTATCGAATGGCGAACGCAATGCAGGTGATTTGGAGCTTATAATGTCTCCGGTTCTGGAAATGCTTGATTCCGAAGAGGAGAGCATGGCTCTATATTTGGAGTATATAGATTATCTGAACACTTTTGACAAGGATGCAGCATATGATGCCATCGTTGCTATGGACAACATTTGCGGATTCAAGAATCATGTAGTAATTTCTGCAGCTTATGTGCTTGAAAAAGTTCTTGGCGAAGAATTGTCCATTGAAACTATAAATCTTGTTTCATCTCTGAACCGATGGAAGGAGAAGGTAGTTGGCATTCTCTATTCATCCTATCCTTGGCCTGATTCCTGCACTAAGGATGACTTGCTAGGCAAGATAATAGAGAAAGCGTCAAGCATCAAGGATAATGTGAACTATGACACAAGATTGGAGAGATACATCAATATGCTTGATGTCTATCCTTCGGAGACAGTTCATGATCCACTTGATAGAGATATAGAAATGATTTCAAAGGCTTTGGATATGCTGTTCTTCTATAAAGACAAAAGTACGGAACAAAGAATAGAAGCGTTGAAGTCAAATAAATTGGCATGGAGTGTAAGATTTCAAGAGATTTCCGCCTTGGAGCAGATAGAAAAAGGAAGTGAACTAGAAAAGGAATATAATGCCTGGATGCAACTTTAAGCAAAAAAACTTGTAAGTTTGCATAGTTTAAACTATTTTTGCCAATAATTAGGATAAATTAAAGTTTTATATAGAGCAAATGAGAAGAATTCTATTCGCAATTATATTGTCATTTACATCTATTCTAGCTTTTGCAGAGCCAGATGTTAAGCTTCGTATAGGTCTTCAGGCGGGTTATAACCTTTCCAAATGGAATGGAGAGTTCAAGGACTCTCTTGGTACTAAGTTCAAGAATGGCGGTCATGCAGGTGTGGCTTTCGAGCTTATGCTTAATGACAAGTGGAGTGTTCAGCCAGCTTTGATGATCGAGATGGGGGGTACCAAGTTTGACTCACTTCCAATTATTGGAAGCAAGACATTGAAGGATGTAAAGGTTAATACTATCGGTATAAAGCTTCCGGTTGATGTTATGTACTCAATCCATAATGTTGGTCCAGGTAGATTAGTTCCAATGCTTGGCCTTTACGTTAATGGCGGTATCGGAGGAAAAACTGAGGGTGTAGGTACTTTTGACAAGGAGTCTATATTCTATCAGCAGTGGGATGCAAAAAGAAAAGCTTTCCCTGATGAGGAGTGTACAAAAGATTGGATTCCAGATAACTTCGACTATGGTATGTCTTTCAAAATGATGTATGAAGTTTTGAAGGAGCCAGTTGCAGGTCTTTATGCTCAACTAGGTGTTTCAAGAGGATTCACAAGCTATCAAAACATGGAGTTCTCCCTATCAGTAGGTTATAGATTCCAGTATGTAAAGGCATTGCGTTCTGCTTATAACATCGGTATCCTTGAGTACAATCCTTAGTATTATTAAGTAATAGAAAGTATAAAAGGCGCTCTGCATTAGTAAGAGCGTCTTTTTTAGTTAGATATGAAGTTCAAGAAGATATATATAGAAATAACGAATAGTTGTAATTTCAACTGCTCATTTTGCCTGTCAACGAATAGGGACAAGAGATTTCTATCAGTTGAAGAGTTTGATTACATAACTACTGAGGTCAAAAAATATTCAGACTATATTTATCTTCATGTTTTAGGAGAGCCAATGCTTCATCCGCATTTCTTTGAATTGTTGGATATTGCGAAGAGAAAAGATTTATTTATAAATCTGACTACGAATGGATCTCTAATAAAAAAGTATAGTGATGTTTTTCCTTTGGGAGTAATTCGCCAATGCAATATATCTCTTCATTCTTTGCCAGACAATTTAGAAACTAATAAATGGGATGATTATTTTTCTAGTGTTTTCTCTTTTTCAAGAAAGCATTCGGATTATACTTATTTCAGTTTCAGATTATGGAATGCTGGGGCAGAAGAAGCAGATGGCTTTAATTCGTTATGTCTGCAAAAGATAAATGAAGAGTGGGGTATTGATCTTGATAATTCAGTTTTCTCTAATAGAAACACAAAGATAGCACCTCATATATTCCTTCAGAATTCTGCTCGTTTTTCGTGGCCAAATCAAAAGGATTTACAAGTCGAAAGAAAAACAGGTAAAAGATGTTATGGCCTTCATGATCATATCGCAATCTTAAGTGATGGCAGTGTTGTCCCCTGTTGTTTGGATGGAGCAGCATATATGAAGTTAGGCAACATATTTGAAAGTTCAATTGAAGATATTTTGAATAAGGAAGAATCGCAAAGAATTAAAAACGCTTTGGCTAGTGGTATATCTCCTACTAATGCTTGCAAAAATTGCGGGTTTGTTATGCCTTAGTCTATAATTTAACAAAAACAGAAAAGGTCGTGTCAACAACACGACCTTTCTTGTTTTATATTAAGTAAGTTTCGATTACTTTAGCTTATCGATAGCCTTCTTAACCTCCTGAGCCTCTGCACCCATGTTTAGAGTCATATATACATTCTGAAGCAAGTTAAGAGTGTTCATGTTGTCCGACTTGATTTTACGAGACTTCTCTAGTGGCTCCTTTGCTTTCTGGAACATATCCTTTACCTCTTTCATCTTAGCATTGTACTTTGCCTTCTGGCTGAAAGGAATCTTATCTGCCTCTGCCTGTAGCTCAGAAGCCTTAGAAATATATACAATACCAAGTCCCTGATATGCCTCTGCACTGTTTGGATCTACGTCAGAAATAACCTTGTTGTAAGTTGCGATTGCATCATCGTATTTCTTAAGGTCAACCAATGTATTACCCTTAACTACATAATACTGAGGATCCTTTGGATTCTGAGAAATTGCCTCGTCAAGATACTTGATAGCGTCGTTAGCCTGGTTGTTCTTGATGTAGTAGTTGATTAGGTTAGCTGTGAAGTAGTTTGAGTTAGGGAAGATCTTTGCACACTCCTTAAGTGTACGAACTGCCTTAGTGTCATCCTTCTTCTTCTCAGCGTAAGTTTGGTATAGCCACTGAGCAGCTGTCTCTGCGTCCTTGTGACCTGAAGTCTTAAACTCCTCCATCATCTCGATTCCCTTATCAATCTGGCTCTCGTCAAGCATGGCAGCGTTGATAGTGTAGAAACGGTAGTCGTTGTACGAAGAGTCCTTGGCAATCTCACCAAATAGCTGAGGGTTTATCTTTGGAAGGTCGATGTACTTACCCCAAATGGCTACAGTTGCTTTGTAGTCCTTTTCCTGATATGCTCCGTAACCTACCTCGATTAGGCTGTTCGAAAGAGACTTTAGGTTTCTCTCGATATCCTTCTGGTACTTAGGCTTGATCTTGCCCTTCTCGTTAGGCTTCTGGTCCAAATCGTATGCTATTAGGTACTCGTCGATAGCCTTAACAACACACTCGTTCTGTAGAGCCTGGTTAACTGGCTGCTGCAACATCTTGTTCTTGCTCTCCTGCTCAACTGTCTTGTAGTAAACCTGACCTGCTAGGAAGTGAGTCTCGGCCAAATCCTTAGTCTCTGCATTAGTTAGAGCTGGCTCGATTGCGTTCTTGGCTGCTGCCAAGTCAGCTGGCTCGTATAGAGCATTCTTAGCCTTGCTCAAATTAGATTTTTGTGCGAATGCTCCACATGCTAGTGTAGCCATTGCAACCGACAATACTAATTTTTTCATCTTTTTTATTAAGTTTGTATTATTATTCTTAAATGGAGTCTTGGGCTTATTGCCCAAGACTGTTTTGTTATTTATTTCTCGTCAGTAGGAGTCTGATCGCTCTCTGCTGCATCATCTGCAGAAGTGTCTGCCTCTAGATCTGCCGGATCATCGTTAATCACAACATCGTCAGCCATTAACTCGCCGTCAGCCTGCTGGGCTTCCTCGTCCTCCTCTGCTGTAACCTTGCAGACTGAAGCAATCATGTCATTCTTCTTTGACAGATTGATTAGTCTTACACCCTGAGAAGCTCTACCTAGAACTCTCAGACCGTCAATCTTCATACGTATTGCGATACCTGAAGTGTTGATGATCATCAAGTCGTTGTCGTCAGTTACTGCAGCTATTGCAATAAGCTTACCTGTCTTTTCAGTGATGTTGATTGTACGGACACCCTTGGCTCCACGCTTAGTGATACGGTATAGAGATGCTGGATTTCCGTCCTCGTCAAGTACGATGTTTCCGTTCTCGTCTCTGTCGTCAAGGTATGAGCGCTTTCCGTAACCCTTCTCTGATACAACCATTAGGCTCTCGTCAGAACCCTTCTCGACACATACCATACCGATAACCTTATCAGTTGGATCATTAGGATCAAGAGTCATACCCTTAACTCCTGTTGCTGTACGGCTAAGTGGACGCAAATCTCCTGAATCCTCCTTGAATCTTACAGCTCTACCGTTTCTGCTGGCTATGATTACGTCTGTATGTCCGTCTGTAAGTGCTACGTTAATTACCTCGTCATCCTCTCTGATAGTGATTGCAATCACACCCTTAGTTCTTGGGCGAGAATACTGCTCTAGAGATGTGCGCTTGACAACACCGTTCTTTGTACAGAATATCAAGTAGTGCGAGTTCACATACTCCTTGTCGTTCAAGCCGCGAACCTTGACGAATGCGTTGATTCTGTCGTCCGGCTCAAGGTTGATAAGGTTCTGTAGGGCACGACCTTTAGAAGTCTTCTGACCTGGCTGGATTTCATATACACGAAGCCAGTAGCAACGACCTTTCTGCGAGAACAATAGCAGAGTATCGTGCATTGACGCCTGGTATATGTACTCGATGAAGTCCTCGTCACGGCTGTTGCTTGCCTTTGATCCGACTCCGCCTCTTCCCTGAGTCTTGTACTCGGCAAGCGGTGTGCTCTTGACATATCCTAGGTGAGAGATAGTGATGATCATGTCATCGTCAGAATAGAAGTCCTCTGGGTTGAAGTTCTCGCCCACATAGTCTATTTCTGTTCTGCGCTCGTCACCATACTTCTCCTTTACCTCTGTTAGCTCATCTATAATGATCTGCTTTCTCAACTCTTCGTTAGTAAGGATCTCGTTCAAGTGGTTGATCAAAGCCATCACCTCGTCGTATTCAGCTTTCAACTTGTCGATCTCTAATCCTGTAAGGGCGCGAAGACGCATTTCCACGATGTCCTTAGCCTGGATTTCGTCAAGTGGAAGGTTGTCCTGCAACTTCTGGATAGCCTCTGCTGTAGTGGCACTCTCGCGGATAAGGCGGATAACCAAGTCGATGTTGTCAACTGCTATGATACGACCCTTTAGCAAATGGGCTCTCTTCTCTGCCTCACGAAGCTCGAACTTCGTTCTGCGGATGATTACATCCATTCTGAAGTCAGCGAACACCTTGATCTGGTCACGTAGAGTCAGTGTTTGAGGTCTTCCGTTGACTAGGGCAATGCTGTTTACCGAGAATGAACTCTGCAGTGGAGTCATCTTGAACAGCTTGTTCAACACAACGTTAGAGTTTACGTTGGACTTCAAGTCGATTACTATGCGCATTCCCTCGAAGTCAGACTCGTCGTTTACGTTGCTGATACCCTCGATCTTGCCCTCTTTGGCAAGGTCGGCTATCTGCTCGATCAAGTCCTTCTTGTTCACCTGGTAAGGGATCTCTGTGATGACAATCTTGTCACGGCCTCCGTCAGTTTCGATGTCAGCCTTAGACTTGATTACGATTCTTCCCTGTCCCTTTAGGTAGGCGTCCTTCACTCCCTGGTATCCGCAGATAATACCTCCGGTAGGGAAGTCCGGTGCCTTGATTATCTTGATCATCTCCTCGTCGTCGATCTCTGGATTGCGAACGTATGCGATCACTGTGTCCAAAGTGTCCGAAAGGTTGTGAGGAGGCATATTTGTAGCCATACCTACTGCGATACCTGCCGCACCGTTTACGATTAGGTTAGGTACGCGTGTCGGTAGGACTGTAGGCTCCTGATACTCGCCGTCAAAGTTGTCTTGGAAATCTACGGTGTCCTTTTCGATGTCTCTTAGCAACTCTGCAGATATCTTCTGAAGTCTTGCCTCTGTGTATCGCATAGCAGCCGGAGAGTCACCGTCCACACTACCGAAGTTACCCTGTCCATCAGCAAGAGTATAACGCATGTTCCATCCCTGTGCAAGGCGCACCAATGTTCCATACACTGAACTGTCTCCGTGAGGGTGGTACTTTCCTAGTACCTCTCCGACGATACGGGCACACTTCTTTGTTGGTTTCTCGGCTGTTAGTCCTAGCTCGTGCATACCGTACAATACGCGGCGGTGTACTGGTTTGAGACCGTCACGAGCATCAGGCAACGCTCTTGCCACAATGACAGACATGGCATAATCTCTGTAGGAGTTTTTCATCTCCTCGTTGATGTCCACTTTAATAATTCTGTCTTCTGACATTCTCTTAGTTCTTTTTTAAGTTTTTTATTTAAGCAAAGATACTAATAATTTTTTGACATAACCGCCAAAAATCGCCTAAAAATGCACCAAAATCGCATATTTTCGATTTTTGACAAGTTTCCGACACTCTGTCGGTAAGCGTTGCAGAGCCTTTGTATGGCTGTAAAAAGCGTATTATATTGGCTGTGCTCCCGATGCAACTTTGCAGAAGGGTAGTGCAGAATTAGTGGATAACGCTAATTTTTAGGGTATATATGAACACAAAAACGGTAATTAGTAACGGTATAATCTTCGAGTGAAAATATAGGAGGACCTACGGCAAACGCACCATAGGTCTTCCATTTGTTTCATGACCTTTTTTACTCGTTTACAAGCTCGTAGCTGACGTAAGCGAACTGCTTGCTGTCAGGTGACCATGAGTTCACGTTTATCGTCCCCTGGCCTCCGAAAAGCTCTACGATAGTCTTTGCCTCGCCTCCTTCTGCCGGCATCATGCGAAGCACGACATTTTTGTTAGGCAGGTGCTCGTCAGGTTTTAGGTCTCCCTTGTGGTATGCCACGAAAACGACAAGTTTGCCGTCCGGAGACACGTGAGGGAACCATGAGTTCAAGTCTTCGTCAAAAGTCATCTGCGTCTGCTCGCTGCCGTCTGTGCGCATTCGCCAAACCTGCATAAGTCCGGTCTTCACCCAGTTGAACCAGATGTACTTTCCGCATGGGCTGTACTCCGGTCCGTCGCTCAAACCGTCCTCGCCCTTTGTGTGTGCGGTCTCTATGCCTGTTTCAAGGTCCATAGTGTGGACCACGTGGGCATTGCCTCGGAATGCGCAGTATGCCATCTGCTTCATGTCTGGACTCCATCCGTGCAGGTAGCTCGGACCTACGGGAGTGATCTCCTTGGCCTCTCCGCCCTCGAAAGGGAATGTGTATATGCGTGAGTTTCCGTCCGATGCAGTATGGTGGCTGACAGCGATCTGCTTTCCGTCCGAAGATATGACGTGGTCGTTGTTGCACTTCACAGCTATGCCGGACTCTATCAGCTGTGGCTCGCCCGATCCGTCCACGTTCATCCTGTAAAGC
>JAZUHH010000029.1:0-43888 GCA_045641625.1 Paludibacteraceae bacterium | reverse complement strand
TATTAGCCAACTTTGGCTTCGGAGATGGGGCGTATGCAGGAGCGTATTACTTCTACTAAGAACGGATCAATTACTGCTGTAGGGGCTGTTTATGTGCCAGCAGATGACTTGACTGACCCAGCTCCAGCTACTACATTCTCGCACTTGGATGCAACAACAGTGCTTAGCCGTAAAATCGCTGAGCTTGGTATCTATCCAGCTGTGGATCCGCTTGATTCAACTTCACGTATCCTTGACCCTAACGTTATCGGTCAGGCTCACTATGAGTGCGCTCAGAACGTAAAGCAGATTCTTCAGAAGTACAAGGAGTTGCAGGATATCATCGCAATCCTTGGTATGGAGGAGTTGAGCGAGGAGGACAAGTTGGTCGTAGCTCGTGCACGTAGAATTCAGAGATTCTTGTCTCAGCCATTCCATGTGGCTTCTCAGTTTACAGGTCTTCCTGGTGTCATGGTTCCTATCGAGGAGACAATTAAGGGATTCAATGCAATCATCAATGGTGAGGTAGATGACCTTCCAGAGCAGGCATTCCTTAATGTTGGTACTATCGAGGATGTTAAGGAGAAGGCTAAGAAGTTGTTGGCTCAGGCATCTTAATAAATTAAAGATATGAAGTTAGAAATCATTTCACCAGACAAACTTCTGTATTCAGGAGAGGTTGATTCTGTCATCCTTCCTGGTTCAGCCGGAAGTTTTGAGATATTGCCTCGTCACGCTGCAATCATTTCATCTTTGAAAGAGGGTGATATCGTCTATACTCAGAATGGAGAGAAAACTACATTAAGAGTTGACGGAGGTTTTGCAGAGAGCAACGGAAAGTCAATTTCCGTTTGCGTTGAAAAGGTCTTGTCTTAATGATGAATAGTGAGAAATGGCAGAGATTGTTTCAGAAAGCAAGAAATTGGCAGTAAGATATGCTTCGATATTGGTTCTGTTGCTTGTGGTTATGACTGCGGTGATGGACACTACGATGAAGACGTACTTTGCTGACAGCTATTGTTCGGGTTTTGTAGCTATCCCGGTGTATTTTCTCATTATAGGTGCATTAGTTCTGGCTTTAGTTTCAAATTCTATAGATGACGCCAAGAAGTACACTAGAATGTATTTGTTGACAAGAACTATCAAGATACTCAGCTTTATAGTCTTTTGTGTCGTATGTAGTCTTGTAATATCTGGCAGTGTAAAGGCTTTTATAGTTACATCCATGATATTTGCGGTTGTATATATGATTTTTGAGACAATAGTATTGTTTAAATTTAATAAAGAAGTGCATGAAATTCAACAGAATAATCAGAAATAGTTTCAGCAGAGTATTGTTCTGCTTACTTATGATTCTTGCTCCGTTGTCTCTTTCAGCTCAGGAGAGTGGGGTGGAGAATGCATCTGAGGAACATGCTGAAGCTGCGCACGAAAAGAGTGGATTGAATATCAAGGAATTGATCTTCAGTCATATATGTGACTCATATTCTTGGCATGTATGCACATTTAATGATGTTCATTTCTCTTTGCCTTTGCCATGTATCGTTTATGATGGTGGAATGAAGGTATTTATGTCTTCAAAACTTGGTCACGAAGGTCATTACACTGAGTACGAAGGTTTGAAGATAGCTGAGGAAGGAATTTACTCGGGCAAGATAGTTAGAGTTAGTGACGGTTCTCGTCCTTTGGACTTCTCTATCACTAAAGGTGTATTGGCAATGATGATCAGTAGTGGTTTGATGTTGTGGATATTCCTAAGTATAGCAGCAAGATACAAGGAGAACTATTGGAGAAAGCCTTCTGGTATGCAGGCATTCCTGGAGCCGCTAATTGTTTCTATTGAGAAGGACGTAATCGAGCCAAGTGTTGGTCCAAGCGGAAAAAAGTTCACTCCATATTTGCTTACAGTGTTCTTTTTCATCTTGATTAACAATTATTTGGGTTTGATTCCAGGCGGAGCAAATTTGACAGGTAATATCACTATCACTCTTGTTTTGGCATTGTTGACATTCATTATTACTAATGTGTTCGCAACAAAGCATTACTGGATAGAGATTTTTTGGCCAGAGGTTCCAACTTGGTTGAAAGTTCCAATTCCACTTATGCCAGCGGTCGAGATAATAGGATTGTTTACTAAGCCTTTCGCATTGTGTGTCCGTTTGTTCGCCAATATGTTTGCCGGACACTTGACACCGATAGTGTTGATTGGTATCATCTTTATGTTTGCTGAGACAAGTATAGGTTCTGCATTAGGATTTTCAGTGTTATCTTGTCTTGTAATTACATTCTTGACTTTGCTTGAGTGTTTGGTATGCTTCATACAGGCATATGTGTTCACTTTGTTGTCTTCGATCTTTATCGGATTGGGACAGATTCATCCTCATCATTCTGAGGGCGTAAAAGAAAATAATTTAATTGAAAATAAATAAAAAACTTAAAATTTAATATTATGTTGACATTAGCAGTATTGGCAGAGATCGCTGCAGAAGCAGCTCCATTATTATTCGCAAAGGCAGGTGCTTGTCTTGGCGCAGGTATCGCAACTATCGGTGCAGGTCTTGGAATTGGTAAGATTGGTGGTTCCGCTATGGAGGCTATCGGTCGTCAGCCAGAGGCAGCAGGTGATGTTCGAAGCAACATGATCCTTGCAGCAGCTCTTGTTGAGGGTGTTGCCTTGCTTTCAGTTGTAGGATGTCTTTTGGTTATTCTATAATATTTTTTATTCACCTCTAAAAATCTATTGTCATGCAATTATTGACACCAGATTTCGGATTGTTCTTTTGGATGCTCTTATGCTTCGGTATAGTTGTATTTATCTTAGGTAAGTATGGCTGGCCGGTAATTACAGGCATGATCAATAAGCGAGGTGAAGAGATAGAGGAGTCAATCCGTAAGGCAAACGAGGCTAACTCTCGTCTTGCAAACACAAACGCTGAAAGTGAGCGCTTGCTTCTTGAGTCTAAGAACGAGAGAATCGAGTTGCTTAAGGAGGCGTCAAACGAGAAAGATAGGATTATTGCTGAAGCTAAGGTTAAGGCTGAGGAAGAGGCAAGAAAGATTATCGAAAGAGCAAATGAAAGCATCCAGTTGGAGAAAGCTAACGCAATCAAGGAGATTCGTCAGCAGGTAGCAGAGCTTTCTGTTATCATCGCTGAGAGAGTAGTTCGCGAGAAATTGTCTGGCGACGAGGCTCAGATTGCTATGGTTAATAAACTTTTGGATGAAGTTAATGTAGCTAAATCATAAGTAACCGATGAACACAGGTAAGATTTCAGCAAGATACGCTAAAGCTCTCTTTGAGTTCGCATCGGAGAAGGGAAATGAGGAGAAAGTATATGAGGCAATGAAGAGTGTTGCCTCTGCTTTCGCTCAATTGCCTAATTTGAGCGAGGCTATGATTAACCCCGTAGTTACAAGAGAGAAAAGAAAAGAATTGCTCAATGCTATTGCAGGCAACGATGTATGTGCTGAATATACAAGGTTTGTCGATCTAGTGGTTGAGCACAAGCGTGAAGATTACTTCAGGAGTATTTCTCTTGTTTATCAGGATATATACAGAAAGGCAAAGAATGTGGTGACTGCAAATGTGGTGACTGCTGTCGAGCTATCTTCTGTAGAGGAGGAGAGATTCCGTAATATCTTGAAGCAGGTAACAGATTCTAAAGTAGATTTCGAGAAGGTTGTTGATCCGGATATTATTGGTGGTTTTGTACTAAATGTTGAGACTTATCAGTTGAATGCTAGTATCAAGAGCCAGTTGAACAAGATCGCAGATCAACTTCAGAAATCAAATTCTTTCACTGCTCAGTAATTATTAAAAACGAAATTAACTTATGTCTATAAAAGCAAGTGAAGTTTCGGACATCCTAAAGATGCAGCTTAACGACATTGACTCAAAGGTCAAGTTCGAGGAGGTTGGTACAGTTCTTCAGGTAAGTGATGGTGTAGTTCGTATCTATGGATTGCAGAACGCTGAGTCTGGAGAGTTGTTGGAGTTCGAAAACGGAATGAACGCAGTGGTGATGAACCTTGAGGAGGACAACGTGGGAGCTGTGCTTCTTGGTCCTACTGATCAGGTTCGTGAAGGTGCTACTGTAAAGAGAACAAGACGTATTGCTTCTATCATGGCTGGTAAGGGTATGATAGGACGCGTAGTTAATGCAATTGGTTCTCCTATTGACGGACAAGGTCCTATCAAGGGTGATTTGTTGGAGATGCCTCTAGAGCGTAAGGCTCCAGGTATCATCTACCGTCAGCCAGTTAAGGAGCCATTGCAGACAGGTCTTAAGGCTATCGACGCAATGATTCCTATCGGTCGTGGTCAGCGTGAGCTTATCATCGGTGACCGTCAGACAGGTAAGACAGCAATTGCTATCGACGCCATCATCAATCAGAAAGAGGCTTACGAGGCTGGAAAGCCAGTATATTGTATCTATTGTGCCGTTGGTCAGAAGGGTTCTACAGTAGCTAATATTGTGAACACTTTGAAGGAGCATGGTGCCATGGACTACACAATCATCGTGTCTGCTACAGCATCTGATCCAGCTGCTATGCAGTATTACGCACCATTCGCAGCTGCTGCTATCGGAGAGTATTTCCGTGACCAGGGTATGCACGCGTTGGTAGTATATGATGATTTGTCAAAGCAGGCCGTTGCTTATCGTGAGGTTTCTTTGATCTTGAAGCGTCCTTCTGGTCGTGAGGCTTATCCAGGAGATGTATTCTACTTGCACTCACGTCTTCTAGAGCGTGCCGCTAAGATCATCAACAACGATAACGTGGCTTCTCAGATGAATGACCTTCCTGCTAGCTTGGTTGGCAAGGTTAAGGGTGGTGGTTCGCTTACTGCTCTTCCAATCATCGAGACTCAGGCAGGTGACGTTTCTGCATATATCCCAACTAACGTAATTTCAATTACAGACGGTCAGATATTCCTTGAGACTAACATGTTCAACGCCGGTATTCGTCCAGCTATCAACGTAGGTATCTCGGTATCTCGTGTGGGTGGATCTGCTCAGGTTAAGGCCATGAAGTCTATCGCTGGTACTTTGAAGACAGACCAGGCTCAGTATCGTGAGTTGGAGTCGTTTACTAAGTTCGGTGGTGATATGGATGCCGTTACAAAGATGACTATTGACAAGGGAGTAAGAAATACAGAGTTGCTAAAGCAGCCTCAGTACACTCCATATCCAGTAGAGCATCAGATTGCTGTAATCTATTGCGGTACTCAGGGTATTCTAAATCCATTGCCAAAAGAGAAGGTACACGAGTTCGAGGCTAAGTTCATTGAAAGACTTGAACACCTACACAAGGATGATGTACTTAACCAGCTTAAGGCAGGTAAGATTGACGATTCAATCAAGGCTACACTTAGAAGTGAAGCTGAGCATGTAATTGGTGAGATTAAATAATTTTGAGAGATGGCATCATTAAAAGAAGTAAAAGCCAGAATAGGCTCGGTAAATACTACGCTAAAGATTACCAGCTCAATGAAGATGGTTTCTTCGGCTAAGTTGAAGAAGGCTCAGTATGCCATCGAAGCAATTTCGCCATATCAGAATCGCTTGAACGGCATTCTGAATAACTTTCTTGCCACTGAAACAGACTTCCAGTCTGCTTATTCAGAGGTAAGAGCCGTTAACAATGTGGCTATTGTTGTTTTTTCTTCCAATTCCAGCCTTTGTGGTGCTTACAATACGAATGTAGCTAAGCAGATGCGTGCTGTGATTGCAGAGCAGAAGTCAAAGGGTGCAAATGTTGTTCTCTATCCAATAGGAAAGAAGGTGAAGGAGCAGGCTCTCAAGACAGGCGAGCAGGTTGTAGAAATTGACACAACTATTGCAGACAAGCCTAGTTTTGATTCCATCAGCGATATCACTAACGAGCTTATGACTAAGTTTTTAGCTAAAGAGTATGATCAGGTGATTGTTATCTACCATCATTTGAAGAATACTGCAGTGCAGAAACTTCAGACTGAGACTTTCCTTCCTATTGTGCTTTCTTCTGATGAAAGCAATGCTAATGACAGCGGAGATTACATTGTTGAGCCAAGCAAGGCAGAGATACTTGATTCTTTGCTTCCTAAAGCTCTACGTACAAAGATGTATGCTTGCCTTCTTGATTCCAATGCTTCCGAGCACGGAGCGAGAGTTATGGCAATGCAGATTGCCTCTGATAATGCCAATCAGCTTATCAGCGAGCTTACAATCTTGTACAACAAGACACGTCAGCAGGCTATCACAAGCGAGTTGCTTGACATCGTCGGTGGTGCAGCAGCTTTAGCACAGTAATAAAGTTCTACAAGATAAGAGAGGATGTATCGCAAGATGCATCCTCTTTTTGTTTGTTTCCATAACCGTCCAATATCTAATAATGTGATATCTATTTGAAGCAAAAGTATTAAATTTGCTACGAAATATGTTGTTTTGTAGTGAAAACTATATTTCTTTCAAAAGTTTTCTGTACCTTTGCAGGATGATACGTAATAATGTGAATAGTAACCCAAAAGAGTAAGCAATATGGAAATGCAGTTTTCAGCAGGACAGTTGGCAGAAATGTTAGGCGGTGTAGTCGAAGGAGACTCAAGTATTCTTGTTTCTAATTTTTCAAAGATTGAAGAAGGAGGAAAGGAAACTTTATCATTCCTTGCTAATCCTAAATACTCTGAATACATATATAATACGACAGCATCCGTAGTGCTAGTATCCAAGGACTTGGAATTGCATGGTTCCGTACCTTGTACTCTTGTGCGTGTTGCTGATCCTTATTCGGCTCTAGCCCAGTTGATGAGAATGGCTGATCAGTACCTTTCTCCCAAAAGATGCGGTATTGATTCCACTGCTATCATATCTGACAAGGCTAAAATTGGTCAGAACGTTTATATTGGACCTTATGTTGTTATCGAGGACGGTGCATCAGTAGGAGACAATGCGCAAATATACGCTCATTCATATATCGGAATGGGAGCCTCTGTTGGCAATGACGTTACATTGTATCATGGAGTAACTATTTACAAGGGCTGTAGAGTTGGAGACAGATGTATCCTTCATGCAGGTTGTGTGATAGGAAGTGATGGTTTCGGCTTTGCTCCTAATACAGACGGCACTTATTCAAAGATTCCTCAGCTTGGTATTGTCGTAGTTGAGAGCGACGTAGAGATCGGTGCAAACGCCACTTTGGACAGAAGTACAATGGGGGCCACACTTGTAAAGAAGGGTGTGAAACTGGACAACTTGGTACATATTGCCCACAATGTGGTGGTAGGAGAAAACACAGTGATGGCTGCCATGACAGGTATTGCAGGAAGTACAGAGATCGGAAGAAACTGTATGTTCGGAGGTCAGAGCGGTGCTGTTGGACACTTGAAGATTGCTGACTATTCCACTTTCGCAGCCAGATGCGGTGTGGCAAACACTATCAAGGAGCCAGGTAAGCAGTGGCATTTCCATCCTCATATCGAGTCATCTAACTTCAGAAGAAGTTTCGTATGCTTGAAGCAGTTGCCAGACACAGTCAAGGTTGTTTCCAACACCGAGAAAGAGTTGAAGCAGGCAAAGGAGAGAATTGCTGATCTAGAGAACAAAATATCAGAAATACTATCAAAGATAGAGAACAAATAATTTTAATTTTTTTCAAGTCTTCTATCTTTTCAATAATTATAAAGAATGGATAATCAGAAAACACTTAAGGAGTCTTTTTCATTAAGCGGAGTTGGTTTGCACACAGGTGTAATGTGTTGCGCTACATTCAATCCAGCACCAGCAGGACACGGTATAAAGTTCGTTGCAAAGGGTGCTGATGCAGAAAGTGCCATTGATGCTTTGGCTGAAAATGTGGTTGAAACATCAAGAGGTACTGTTATCGGTAAGGGTGACTTCAAGGTAAGCACTATCGAGCATGCTATGGCTGCTCTTTATGCTATGGGCGTAGATAACTGCCTTGTTGAAGTGGATCAGCCTGAGATGCCAATCCTTGACGGTAGTTCGAAGTATTATGTTGAGCAGATTGCTAAGATAGGCCTTGAGGAGCAGGATGCAAAGAGAGAATATTACAGAGTTCACAAGAAGACTGAGTTCAAGGTAGAGAGCACAGGAAGTGTATATACTTTCCTTCCTGATGAGGATTTCGCTTTGAACGTAATGGTTTCTTATCCTTCGGCAGTATTGTCAAACCAGTTTGCAAGCATTGACAACATGGATGACTTTGCAAACGAGTTGGCTTCTTGCCGTACTTTCGTTTTCGTTCGCGAGATCGAGGCTTTGATCCAGAACAACTTGATCAAGGGCGGAGACTTGGACAACGCAATCGTCATTTATGACAAGGAGTTGCCTCAGACTGAGATTGATCGTCTATGCGATGTTCTTGGCAAGGAGCATTTGACAGCTTCTTCTCTTGGTTATTTGAACAAGGAGGCTTTGAGATTTGACAACGAGCCTGCTCGCCACAAGTTGCTTGATTTGATCGGAGACCTTGCTTTGCTAGGCAAGAGAATCAAGGGTAGAGTAATCGCAATGTGTCCTGGTCATACAGCCAATTCGGAGGTGACAAAGAAGATCAGAAAGGAAATCAAGCGCCAGGAGTGCGAGATTCCTGTATATGATCCTAACAAGACTCCTGTAATGGATGTCAACAAGATCAAGTCTATACTTCCTCACCGCTACCCAATGCAGTTGGTTGATAAGGTGATAGAGATAGAGTCTGATCATGTTATTGCTGTAAAGAACGTGACAAGCAACGAGGCGTTCTTCTGCGGTCACTTCCCAGAGGAGCCAGTTATGCCAGGTGTCCTTATCGTGGAGGCAATGGCTCAGGCAGGTGGATTGTTCGTGTTGGATTCTCTTGATGATCCTCATGGCTATTCTACATATTTCATGAAGATTGACAACGTCAAGTTCCGCCAGAAGGTTGTACCTGGTGACACTTTGATTTTCCGAGTTCACTATATTACTCCACTTCGCAGAGGTTGTGCTGTTATGAAGGGATTCGCCTTTGTCGGAGACAAGATTGTAGCAGAGGCAGAGTATATGGCTCAGATTGTTAAGAACAAGTAATTGAATAGCATGGAATATAAAAATGTAGTTATTGACCCTTCAGCTAAAATTGGAGAGAATGTCGAGATTGGTCCGTTTACATTCATTGACAAGAATGTAGTTATTGGTGACGGTACTAAGATCATGGCCAATGTTACAATTTTGGAGGGAGCTAGAATTGGAAAGAATTGCAAGATATTTCCAGGAGCTGTAATTTCTGCAATTCCACAGGACTTGAAGTTTAGAGGCGAGGAAACTACTGCAGAGATCGGAGACAATACAACAATCCGAGAGTGTGTCACAATCAACAGAGGTACTGCTTCAAAAGGCAAGACTGTTGTAGGAAGCAACTGTCTGATTATGGCTTACGTTCATGTGGCTCATGACTGTGTGGTTGGAAATAACCTTATTTTGGGTAATACTACGCAGCTTGCAGGAGAAGTGAAGGTTGATGACTGGGCAATTGTTTCGGGCGGTACTCTTGTTCATCAGTTCACTCATATTGGTGCCCATGTAATGATTCAGGGCGGTTCGCGTTTCGGTCAGGATATTCCTCCGTATGTCATGGCGGGCAGAGAGCCGGTGTCTTATTGCGGATTGAATATCGTTGGTCTTCGCCGCAGAGGTTTCTCTAACGAAAAGATCGAGGAGATCAAGGATATATATCGTGTGATCTATGAATCAGGCTTGAATGTTTCTGCTGCTATAGAGAAAGTTAAGGTTGACTTCCCTGACTCTGAGGAGAAGCAGAATATCCTTGACTTCGTGGCAAAGAGCGAGAGAGGTTTGATCCCAAGTGTAACTAAAAAAAGATAATATAAAATGAACGATACTTTGAATGCTGTTGCTGACACAGCGTCTGTAGCTGATAAGGCTCAAGCTATTTTGGCTTCCAATTCAGTTTCTACAGATTCATTGAGCGAGATGAAGGAGTTTTTATTCGGTAAGGCTTTGGATTGGTGTACTGATTTGGGTATTCGTATCTTGATCTGTATTTTGATTTACTTGGTCGGAAGCTGGATAATCAAGAAAATCAACAAGCTTTTTGCTCATGTACTAGAGAAAAGAGAGGTAGAGGCGAGTCTTTCTTCATTCTTGAAGAGCCTTGTTAGTGTAGTTTTGAACTTTATTCTTATCTTGTCCATTATCGCCAAGCTTGGAATTGAGATCACTACATTCGTAGCGTTGTTTGCTTCTGCCGGTGTTGCAATAGGTATGGCATTGAGTGGTACTTTGCAGAACTTTGCCGGTGGTGTCATGATTCTTTTGTTCAAGCCTTTCAAGGTTGGTGACTTCATCGAGGCACAGGGACAGATGGGAGTTGTTAAGGAGATTCAGATCTTTAACACTTTGATTACTACTGTTGACAACAAGATTATCATTATTCCTAACGGTGGTCTTTCGACAGGCACAATGATCAACTACTCTAAGGAGCCGCTTCGCCGTGTTGATTTTTCTTTCGGTGTTGCATACGGTACTGATTATGACGTAGCAAAGGCTGTGCTAGAGGAGGTTATCGCATCAAATGACTTGATTTTGAAGGATCCTGAGCATTTCATCGCATTGGGTAATCTGGGAGAGAGTTCAGTGGACATCACAGTTCGTGTCTGGACTAAGGGCGAGAATTACTGGAGTGTGTTCTTTAAGATGAACGAGGATGTTTACAAGGCATTCAATGCCAAGAACATCAGCATTCCATTCCCTCAGATGGATGTTCATATGGTTAAGTAATAGTATTTAATCGCATATATATAGGAATAAGGGCAAGTTGCTAAAACTTGTCCTTTTCTTTTTGTTTGTTCTGAATTTGATTTCAAAAATCTTTAGATTTCTGCTTTTTTGAAACATTTTGCTAGATTTATTTACTTTTTTGTGAATTTTTATGAAAAAATAGTCTTGAAAGTTGCTGAATAACATAAAATATTATATTTTTGCACAGTTTTTGAGCATTATAAGGAGTGTGATGAAACTATTGAGTGGTTCAGTCCGCTTGGTTTTAGAGTTTTATAATTTAGATTTTAGTAAAAATGAATCAAATTTCCGATCGTTTGGCAGCATTGTCACCATCAGCAACATTGGCAATGTCTCAGAAGAGCAGTGAGCTTAAGGCTCAGGGCGTTGATGTTATTAACCTAAGTGTAGGTGAGCCTGACTTTACAACCCCTACCCACATTAAGGATGCTGCAAAGAAAGCTATCGACGACAATTTTTCATTTTATACTCCAGTAACTGGTTACGCTTCTCTTCGTCAGGCTATCTGCCAGAAGCTTAAGAACGAGAATGGTCTTGAGTACACTCCTGATCAGATCGTTTGTTCAAACGGTGCTAAGCAGTCTGTCTGTAACGTGGTTCTTGCTCTTGTGAACAAGGGTGACGAGGTTATCGTTCCTGCTCCTTACTGGGTTTCTTATACTGAGATGGTCAAGCTAGCAGAGGGTACTAATGTTATCGTTAAGGCTGGTATCGACCAGAACTTCAAGGTTACTCCTGCTCAGTTGGAGGCTGCTATTACTCCTAAGACTAAGGCTCTAATTCTTTGTTCTCCTTCTAACCCAACAGGTGCTGTTTATTCTGCAGCTGAGTTGAAGGGTCTTGCTGAGGTTATCGCAAAGCATCCGAATATGTATGTTATCGCTGACGAGATTTACGAGCATATCAATTATGTAGGCAGCCATGCAAGTATTGCTGCTAACAAGGAGATCGCTGACAGAGTAATCATCATCAACGGTGTGTCTAAGGGTTATGCAATGACAGGATGGCGTCTAGGTTGGATTGCCGCTCCTCTTTGGATTGCTAAGGCATGTTCAAAGCTTCAGGGTCAGTACACTTCTGCTCCTTCTTCTATAGCGCAGAAGGCTTCAGAGGCTGCTTATGTTGGTGACCAGTCTTGTGTAGAGACTATGCGCCAGGCATTCGAGAAGAGAAAGAAGCTTGTTGTTGGTCTTGTTAAGGATATCAAGGGCTTTGTTGTTAACGAGCCTGACGGTGCTTTCTACGTTTTCCCTGAGTGTAAGTCTTTGTTCGGTAAGAAGACTCCTGCCGGAGAGACTATCAAGAACGCAGATGATTTGGCTATGTATCTTTTGATGGAAGGTCATGTCGCTTGTGTATCTGGTGACGCATTCGGAGATCCTGACTGCATTCGTATGTCATACGCAACTTCAGAAGATAAATTGATCGAGGCCTTCGCAAGAATCAAAAAGGCTGTTGAGAATTTGAAGTAAAAGCAAAATATATTGCTTTAGCATATTGTTAAAGGAGGTGCATTTGTTTGCGCCTCCTTTTTCTTTTTTGTTTTTTTGCCATGCAGAAAAATCATAAGCCTTTCCCCATATTATGTTTTGCTATAAGAATGCTTTGGACCTTAATTTTATTTTTTGATTGTCGTGAAAAGAATCTGCAATTAAAAATCCATTTTTTTATTTGTGTCTTGTAGTTTTCTGACTTGTTTTTTAACTTATATTCATATTTCAATTTTAGGAATATTGTGATATTTTTATTTTTATGTGTTGAATTTTAAGGAATAAATCTGCTCTATAACATGCGGATATGTGGAATTTTGTACCAAACATGGTAGAATGTGCCAAAATTCCAAGTAGATGATAAGATTTTACAAATTCTATTTTTTTGAATCTTCTACTTTTGCATCAGAACGAATGAGCAAACACTCGAATAAATCGTTCGAACAATATTGTATAAAATCAATAAATCTATACGACTATGAAACATGGATTACTAACATTTGCTGCTGCAGCTTCTATGTGCATGAGTTTCGGTTCTGCACAGGCTCAGCTCGCCAAGGGTAACAGTTGCAAGTTCCTTGGTAACATTACTACAAGAGGTTCTATTCCTTCTGATTATGCAACGATGTGGAATCAGTTGACTCCTGAGAATGAAACAAAATGGGGTTCTATTGCTAATAAGGAGGTTCAGACGGTAGAGCAGGCATTGTCTTCTTGGAACTGGGGTGATGCTGAGAAAGAGTATAATTGGTGTAAGCAGAATGGAGTTCAGTTTAAGTTCCATTGTTTACTTTGGACTTCACAGTATCCTAACTATTTGAAGGATTTTACTGGTGATAGACTTAAGAAGCAGATTGATATCTGGTTCGAGGCTTGTTCAAGAAAGTTCCCTGATGTAACAATCATTGACGTAGTTAACGAGGCTATCCCAGGTCATGCAGAGGGTGATAATAATGGTCAGGCCAAAACATTTAAGAATAACCTTGCTGCTGCTATGGTTCCTGGTAGTTCTCCGAGTGATTACAGATGGATTACCGAGGCATTTAAGATGGCTCGTAAGTTCTTCCCTAACGCAACTCTTGTGTATAATGACTATAACACATTCCAGTGGCAGAAAGATCAGTTTATTGATCTAGTATCTAAATTGGTTCAGCAAGGAGCTCCTATTGACGCATACGGACACCAGAGCCACGATTTGAATGATATGAGTGGATCTGATTTCAAGACTCGTTTGTATGATATTCATAATCAGATTACAAAAAAGGGAGGTAGAGAGTTGGCTTGTTTCTTGACTGAGTACGATATCGCTAAGCAAGGAGATAATGGACAGAAGACACGTTATTCCGAGCAAATTCCTATTGCATGGGAGGCTGATTTCGTCTCTGGTATCACTCTTTGGGGATATGTTCATGGTGCTACTTGGGTTGATGATTCTGGTTTGATTAAAAATGGTCAGGATCGTCCTGCAATGACTTGGCTAAGACAGTATATGGCATCAGATGCAGCTAAAAAGGCATCAGCTAAGTTCTGTGGTAAGGCTGCAGGAGGTCCAAGCTTGACAGTTACTGCTTCTGAATCTGTTATTGCTTTGGGTTCTTCTGTCAAACTTTCTGCAAGCATGAGTGATGTCAAGAATGTTAACTTCAAGGCTAATGGTGTAGAGATAAAGGACAAGTGGGTTGCTCCGTTCGAGTTCGACTGGGTTCCTGAGAAAGCCGGTGTTTATAATATAGAGGCTGTTGGTGTTGATACAAAGAACATCAAGGCAACAGCTAAGTTGTCAATCAAGGTTATTGAGGTTGGTCCTTACGGTGGTACTCCTGCTGTTATTCCTGGAACAATCGAGGCTGAGAACTACGATAACGGTTTTGCTGGAAAGTCTTATTCTGATAAGAGCGAAGGAAACTCTTGCGACAACTATACTGACACTTATCGTTCAGATGATGTAGATATCAAGCCAATCACTGGTGGTTATGCACTTGGTAACTGTCAGTCTGGTGAGTGGATGAACTACACAGTTAATGTTAAGGAGTCTGGTAACTATAAGGTTACATTGAGAGTTGGTGAAGGAAATGACGACGGTAAGTTGACTGTTTCTTTGGACAATGTGAAGGAGAGCATTACTGTAAACAACACAGGTGCTTGGGGTACTTTCGAAGAGATCGAACTTCCTGTAGTATCTCTTTCTGCAGGTGAGCAGGTAATGAAGATCACAATCGACCAGGATTGGATCGACCTTGACTGGATCAAGTTCGAGAAGGTTATCGCACAGGGTCTTGAGTCATCGAATGTTGAGTCTGTAGCAATTGTTCCTAACCCAGCAACAAATGTAATCAACATTACTGGTATCAACTCGTTGGTTAATGTTGAGGTTCTTAACCTTGCAGGTTCAATCGTACTTGAGTCAACAAATTCAAAGATCGACGTAGATAACCTAAGCAACGGTATTTACCTAGTAAGAGTTACTACTGAGTCTGGTGTTTACACAAAGAAGGTTGTTATTAAGAAGTAAATTCTAATTGCAATAGAAAAAAAGCTGGTAGGGTATTCCTATCAGCTTTTTTATTTGTCAAGTATATCAAGAAGAATCAATTATTTTTATTATATTTGCACAAATTTAGAAGTGGTTTGATGATGAAAAAGGTAACACCCAAGAAAAGTCTAGGTCAGCACTTTCTTACTGACTTGAATATAGCGCAGAGGATTGCTGACAGTTTGGAGCTCAGTGAGCCTACGCAGGTCCTAGAAATAGGTCCGGGTATGGGTGTGCTTACACAGTTTCTGCTTCAAAATCCATTGATAGACCTTAAGGTTGTGGAACTTGACCATGAGAGTGTAGATTATCTTCTGGCCAACTTCCCCAATATAAATGGTCGTGTCATAGAGGCAGATTTCCTTAAGCTTAACATCAACGAACTGTTCACTGACAAGTTTTGTGTGATAGGAAACTATCCTTATAATATTTCAAGCCAGATCTTTTTCAAGGTTTTGGATAATCGCGACAGCATCCCTATATGCTCTGGAATGATTCAGAAGGAGGTTGCTGAACGATTGGCTTCAAAGCATGGAACAAAAGCCTATGGTATTTTGAGTGTGCTGCTTCAGGCATACTATGATATAGAGTATTTGTTTACGGTTCATGAGCACGTGTTCAACCCTCCGCCGAAGGTCAAGTCAGCCGTGATAAGAATGCGCAGAAATGGTAGAACGAGTCTTCCTTGTAACGATGAATTGTTCATCAAGGTAGTAAAGACTGCGTTCAATCAGAGAAGAAAGATGATGCGTAATTCTTTGTCTGCAATGGTTGCTGAAGGCGTAGCATTGAGCGAGGATGTGTTTATGAAGCGCCCTGAGCAATTAAGTGTAGATGATTTCATAGATCTGACAAATCTTATGGAGTCAAAAATAAATTCTTAACTATTATTTACTTTAATTGCCCGATTATCATGTTGGATTCAGAAGTTAGACTTTTTTATTTCGATAATAACAGACTAAAAGTTGCCAAGAATATAGATATACTAAAGGAAATTCCTTTGACAGACTTCCTTTGGATTGACCTAATAAACGTAGAGCCGGAAACAGAGTCAGAGCTAGAGCAATTTTTAAAGATCTATATTCAGGAAGACGAGGAAATGGAAGAGATCGAGCTTTCTTCTCGTTTCATAGAGACTCAGGATACGCTTGTGGCTAATGCAACTTTCCTTTTGGATTCGTATGAAAAGGAGACAGTTTCATTTATTTTGAAGAACGGAATCTTGGTGTCGGTTCGTGACAGAAAGTTGAAGTCATTCGACGAGACAGTAAAGAAGATGTTCGCTAATCCTCGCAACTTTCCATCAGGAAACCATATTTTTGTAGCTTTGCTAGAGACTCGAGTTGAGTATGATGCGGATATGATCGAGGAGGTTACTAAGGAAATTTCTGACTTGTCAAAAACAATGTCTGTGTCTGAAGATATTGACGAGGACGTACTTTTGGAGATAAAGAACCTTCAGGAGCGAATCATGCACTTGCGCGAGAATTCCATCGACAAGCAGCGAGTTGTGTCTAACATTCTTCGCAGTGATTTGTTTACTCGAGAGTTGGTTCCTCGCCTAAACCTTGTAGTTAAAGATATTGACTCGCTTATCGAGCATACTAAGTTCGGTTTTGAGCGTCTAGACTATTTGCAGGATACCTTCCTAGGACTTGTAAATATTGAACAGAACAAGATTATCAAGATATTTACAATTGTAAGTGTGCTGTTCATGCCTCCTACATGGATAGCAAGTATTTTCGGTATGAATTTTGATATCATTCCTTGTGCCAGCCAGCCTTGGGGTTTCTGGGGTTCTATAGGTTTGATGATTCTATCGTCAATAGTTGTTCTGTTCTTCTTCAAGAAGAAGAATTTGTTGTAAAGTATATATGAAAACGTTTTTCCCTTTAATGTCTTTTCTTGCGTGCAGTATGCTTACGTATGCACAGCAGGACACTTCGTCGTATTCTGGCGAGAGTGATTTTGTAGTTAGGCCTAATATCAGGCAGTATAACAGGACTGTAGAATGTGAAGTAGCTGGTACGCAGACACGTTATAATACCAGTTTGTCTCCGCTTCTTCAACAAGGTCCAAATTTCGGAGTGTATATTGAGATTGATCCCATTCGTGTAAGCAGCAGAGAAAGCAAACTGAAGAAAATTTTCTCAAATGAGATCAGGCTTTCTCCCATGTCAACAATATTTGGCGGAGGCAGTATGATAGCTTTCTCAGAAAAGGCATCTTATTTTCTCTTGTACGACTTCCATCCAATAGAGCAATTCAGAGTGTATGCTGGAGGTGGATTAAGTGGTGACTTTTCGTTAGATATAAGTATGGTTAATTCAAACAATACCTCCGCTTTAGGTATAGATTTGTCTTTGGTTAAGGCAGCAGTTCGTCCTGAGTATGTTGTTAAGGCAAAGCGCAGAGACATTAAGCTCTATGATAGCTTCAATATGTCTCTTGCCAGAGTTTCTTTGCTGCCTAATTATGGAGATTTGTCCCAATTTGATATTAAGCTGAATGCGTTCAGCTATATTGATTTCACTAATCGTTTTACTGTCCAGGTGCCAATGAGAAGGACCACGTTGTCTTTGTCGCATGTGCTGGAGCGTGAAAAAGTGGACAGGAATTTAGTTGAACGTAGAAGATTCATTAATTCTTTAGCTATTGGTTTCAATACTTTGATCTCTAGGACTTCAGGAAGACCAATGAAGTATAATTCAAACGGTAAACGAGTTAGAAAATGAAAAGATTAGCTTTATATATGTTGGGTGCAATTTCCCTATTTGCACAGACTTCGTGTGATGATGACTTGAAGAATATGGAGAATACAATCTCCACTAACTTCAATCTGTTGTGGAAAGAGGTTGATGAGAAGTATTGTTTCTTTGAGTATAAGAAAGACAGTATCAAAGATTGGAATGCTGTGTATGACGAGTATTATCCTAAGGCTATGGCATGTACTTCGGAAGAGGAGTTCTTTTATGTCTGCTCGGATATGTTGAACGAATTGAAGGACGGTCATGTTAATTTGTATGCAGATTTTGACATTTCAAGTTTTGATATCTACAAGGGACATCCTAAGGGATATAGCTCTGACTTGTTCTCGAATCCAAATAAATATACTGACAATATTCGTTACGCTGATGGTTTGCTGTACAAATTGTTAGATGATGGAAACGTAGGATATTTGAGGTACAGCAGTTTCTCCAACATGTTTGTCGATTCCAGTCTTGACATAGTCTTAAATCATTTCAAAAACACAAAGGGAATGATCATTGACGTTCGCGGAAACGGAGGCGGTTATGTGATTTTGGTTGAACTTCTCGCTTCCCGTTTCATTTCAGAGAAGACTTTGGTAAGCTATAATCAGATCAAGACTGGTAAGGGGCATAATGATTTCTCGAAGCCCGAGGCTGTATATTTCAAGCCAAGCAGTCATGTGAATTATCATGGTCTTGTGGCTATTCTTACAGACAGAGGCTGTTATAGCGCAACAAATGATTTCGTTCTGTCGATGAAGGGTTTGCCAAATGTGTTGGTAATTGGAGACCAGACAGGTGGAGGTGCAGGTCTGCCTTATTCAAGCGAGTTGCCTTGCGGATGGTCTTTCCGTATGTCGCAATGTCCTATGTATGACAGAAATATGAATATCACTGAGTTTGGCATACAGCCAGACGTCAAGATTGCATTCGATAGAGAGCTTGCATTCAGAGAGGGCAAGGACAATATTATTGAAACTGCAATAGAACTAATAAATAATAACTAGGAGATCAGAAAAATGAAGAAATTGACGATAGAGGAACTTAATCGTGTGTCGGCTGAGGAATATAAAGCTGTAGAGAAAATTCCTTTGATTGTCGTGCTCGACAATGTGAGGAGTATGCACAATGTAGGAGCAGTTTTTCGTACTTCTGATGCGTTCAAGGTTGAAAAGGTCTATTTGTGCGGCATAACATCTACACCTCCGAATCCAGAGATTCACAAGTCTGCTCTAGGCGCTGAATTTACTGTTGACTGGGAGTATGTCGAAGATACCAATGCACTTGTTGATAGACTTCATCAGGAAGGTGTCTTTGTGTATAGCGTCGAGCAAGTGGAGGGTAGTACAATGCTTCAGGATTTGCAGATAGACAAGTCAAAGCGTTATGCAATCATAATGGGCAATGAGGTCAAAGGCGTTCAGCAAAGTGTTGTAGATAAATCAGACGCATGCATAGAGTTGCCACAGTTTGGAACCAAACATTCACTAAACGTCTCGGTGACGACCGGAATAGTTATCTTCAAGTTCCTTGAACTTAACATGTAATAAGAGGAGAGAGAGTAGAAAGCCACATAATTTTATGTGGCTTTTTTTTTTTGTGTGTGTGTTAATCAGTATTTGAATCTGATAATCCTAAGTTGGAAGGAACAAAAAAAGCGATGAATTTCTTCATCGCTTTGTGGGTGCAGATGGATTCGAACCACCGAAGTCGAAAGACAGCAGATTTACAGTCTGCCCCATTTGGCCGCTCTGGAATACACCCATGAGCTCTTAACCCTTGCTTTCGAGTGTCTTTGTTTCCCGATTGCGATGCAAAATTAGTGCTTTTGTTTGAGTTGTGCAAGTGTTTTGGATTTTATTTTTGAAAAATGTTTGTAATATATTGAATGTCTTTTATTTATGGTTGATATTTTTTTGTTAAGGAACTGTTTACTTTTTTTGTATTTTAATCATAGACAATTTGAACGGGAGTTTTGTTTTTAGTTTTTATTTCTCAAACCTTTTCAACTGCAAATTACGTTTGTTTATGCTGTTCATTTTTTTCTTTCATGCGTTAATAAAAGTTGTATTTTGTTTGATAATATATTAGTAATCCGTTCAGGTTTTTATATTTCATGTTCCAGTTATCTTTATTAGCTTTTCCTTTTTTTGTTTTTCTATTGGATAAGTTCTTGATAAGATTTTGTAAATCGACAGGTTTAAAGAAATGAAGCCGTATAGTTACCAAAATAAAAACCTGCAGGGTTTTCCTGCAGGTTTTGGATATCATTAACGCATTATTTTGATGCGTTGATTTTTAATCGAATACAGATAGAGTATCTATTTCACTATATGTCCAATCTTTCGGAGTTCTTTCAAACTCGTCATATAGTTCTTCAACAGTATCGTCGTATTCTGAATTGTTAAGCATGATTTTCCCATCAGTTTTGAAAGGTTTGACTTTCAATTCAATGTATTCGTCATATTTGTCCTCTTCTCCCCAACCTTCGTTTTCAGGAACTCTAATATAGAATTTTGCTTTTAATGCGTCTATTGAGATTTTAAAGTCAGCTTGAACTCCGCGAGGACGTTTAGGTTCTAGGTTGTTGTTATTTATGTCAGCCTTTCCTTTCGCATTCTGGTGGATAGTTGTCTGTCCTCCTACAAAAGAAGCTGTCGAGTCAGCCTGGATGCAACGAGAACTTTTTGCTGTTTTTGCGCAAATTACAGCAATCTTTCCTCCTTCGACTGTAACGTTCTTGCTAGACTTGATACCGCAAGTATTTGTGATGTCATCGTTATCTTCAAGTGACTGGCCTGCCACATATACCAGAATGGATCCTCCGCCTACAGTAACATTTCCGTCAGCCTTGATACCTCTTGCTCCTTCTCCTGCCATGCGAATATCAATGTTTCCTGCGTTGATTGTAACATCTCCTGTTCCTTTATTCTTCTCATTATCAATCTCGCATTTGATACCTTTTGCATCTTTTGATGCAGAAGAAATTGTTAGGTTACCGTCAGAAATAGTTACATATCCTCCGCCTACATCAATTCCGTCAGCGACGGCAGTAATATTGACGCTTCCTCCATTCTGGCTATAGTAGTCATTAACGTGTATTCCATCACCTGCACTCTTGATAGAGATGTTACCGTTATTTACTTCTACGTAGTCGCTTGACTGAATACCGTGTCCGGAAACAGCGTCAATTGTCAATTTACCATTGCTCTGCTTGAATTCAAGCTGACCCTTACTCTTGATAACAGCGCCTACAGTATCCTTAGATGAATTTGCAAGCTTGTTTTCTGTTCCTTCTGCAAGAATGATATTTGTTGTCTTGCCGGAAGTGATATTGATAGGAGCATTGACTCCATCACTCTTTAGGTCAACACTGTTAAGAACAATTGTCTGCTTCTTGGCAGCGTTAATCTTGATTGAAGCATTTTCCGAAGAACCGGAGATAACGAATTTTACTTCGTGTCTGGTAATCTCTGAATTCACAGTGATTACATTGTTTTCGTTCTTGATATCAACGCTGTCATAAGGATTGCTGATGACACATTTATCTCCATCAAAATTCATGGAAATATAGTGGTCAAACAATATCGAATCCATCTTAGAGAAGTCAGTAAACTTCTCAGAATCCTTGACAACTGAAATAACTTCGTTCTCACCAGTCTTGTTGAAGATCTGCATCTGTGTCTCGGCAACTGAAGCAGCTGCTATCATGGACATAAATATAGTAGCTATTCTTTTCATTTCTTTATGAAGTTAAATACAGGCATACCATTGATAACAACAAGATATACACCAGGTGTAAGAGCTGATACATTTACTTGATTGCCATCCTTAACATTGATCTCTTGGGATTTTCCGCTTGCAATTTCTGTAATAACAAGGAACTTAGTCCATGTTTCCTCCAAACCTTGTATTGTCAAGACATCCGACGCAGGGTTTGGATATATCGAAATCTTGAACTCAAGATTCTGACGTAGAGCATTGTCTTCTTCGAATGCTATCTTACGTATATCGACGATAGGAAATGATTCACTATCCTTGTCATTACGCACAATAAAAGACTTCTCCGAAACTTCAATTTCGGAAATGCTTTCTACATTATAGTTCTTTGTAGAGTTGTCAAACATTGTGACTACCAACTTCTTGTCAGCATAAGTGCTCAACGAAGCCAATGTCAAAGTTGATAATATGAGCTTTTTTATTCCCATAGTATTATTCGTTTTTTAATCTAAATACAATTCTTAGTTTGCCATCAGTAAAGCTGTGGCTGGATATTCTGAACTCCCCGATTTCATTAGTGTTTTTTACATGGCTTCCAACGCATGCGCAAACATCATAGTCTCCGACATAGACAAGTCTCAGTGTTTCGCTTGCATTGTCTGGAAGGGAGTCTAGCGAAACATCTTTAGGAACATTGTTTTTGTTTACGAAATCCATTCTCACATCCAAGTTCTGCGAGATTATTTCGTTGACTTTGTCCTCCACTGCTTTGATCTGGTCTGCAGATGGTTCTGAATCCAGCAGATAATGGCATTTGCTTTTCTTTCGTTCTATATGATTTTCTATAGAGCGTTTGCATCCGAACATATTCACCATTGTGCGGTTCAGTATGTGTTCGGCTGTGTGCATGGGAGGATATTCCTGCTTGTTGTGTTCGTTGAGTGTTATATCTTCCATTATTTTATCTTTGCAGCGTTCTTACATATTGCGATTATAAGTTCGGCAGCCTTCTCCATTGACTCAAGCGGAACATATTCACTTCTGGAGTGGAAATTGTGACCTCCTGCAAATATGTTTGGGCAGGGTAGTCCCATGAAAGAGAGTCTTGCACCATCTGTACCTCCTCTAATGGGAACAATTTTAGGAACAATTCCAAGTTCTTCCATAGAGTCAATGGCAAGCTTAACAACCTCTGGATGTTCCTCGATCTTGCTTCGCATGTTCAGATACTGGTCGTTTATAGATGCCCATATTCTGGCGTTTGTGCCTTCGTATTCATCGCTCATGGCCCGCACTATCATTTCGATTGCAGCTTTGCGCTGTTGGAATTTGTTTGCATCGAAATCTCGGATGATAAGGTGTATCTCCGCTTTTTCAACGCTTCCAGAGAATGATGTTATATGGAAGAAACCTTCGTAACCTTCAGAGTTGTCCGGAGTTTCTCCGTTTGCAGTAAGTGTCGCTATGAACTGATTTGCCAAAATGATAGCGTTTATCATCTTGTCTTTTGCATATCCAGGGTGAATATTTACTCCTTCAAAGAATATGTTTGCAGATGCAGCGTTGAAGTTCTCGTATTCTATTTCTCCGAGAGCTCCGCCATCCATAGTATATGCAAAGTCTGCGCCGAATTTTTCTACATTGAAATGATCGGCACCTTCCCCAATTTCCTCGTCAGGAGTAAATGCAAGACGAATCTTACCATGTTTAATTTCCGGATGAGCAATCAAGTATTCAGCCGCAGAAATAATTTCTGCTATTCCGGCCTTGTCATCAGCACCAAGCAAAGTCTCTCCGTCAGAAGTTATGATAGTATTCCCTTCATAGTTCTTTAATTCGGGATTGTCCTTCAAAGAGATTACAAAATCGGTTTCTGTGACAAGATTGCCGCCTTTGTATTCAATTATCTGAGGCTTAACGTTTTTACCGCTTACCTCTGGGCTTGTGTCCATGTGTGAAATGAAACCAATCGTTGGGACACCTTCTATATTGGCTGGGATAGTGGCAGTAACGTATGAATGTCTGCTCACATGCACGTCCTCGAGTCCAATGTTTGTTAACTCGTCAGCCAAAAGTTCTGCAAAGTAACCTTGTGTGGATGTGGATGGGGTAGTATGTGTTTCTTCAGATGATTGGGTATCTGATTTCACATACGTTGTAAATCTATTTAGGATCGCGTGTTTCATGTGTTAGTAAGTGTTTGCTGTTAGATTTTTCTGGCGTCACCCTCTTGAATCCAACCGGTATTGCCGTTTTCGATGTCAATCTCTATCCACTGCTTTCTTGTCTGCTTAAGCTTTACCTTAGTTCCTTCATGCAGATTGCAAAGCTTGCCAGCCTTGGCTTCAGGCGCAGTCTTAACTTCAACTGAAGGGTTAAAGATAATAACATAGTTGTGTGCAGTAAGCTTCGTCTTTTGTGAACTTGCGAAGCACATGCAGCAGATAGTACAAATAAACAAGCCAATACCACCGAAGAATCCGATTCTTCTGGCTGCTGGAATCTTGACATAAAGATAAATCGCAGCAAATGTCAAAGTCAGCAAGAACAAAACTATTGACATGACTGCCCAGCTGTCGGAACTGTTCAAGTTGACAAAGTCGTCGTACCACTGTGCGAAGAATATCTTTTCCTTTGGCTTGATATCATCCAAAGTCTTTGAACGTGCAATCTCAAGGTTTGCTTTGATGTCGTCGTTGTCCGGTTCTCTAAGAATAGCTCTTTCGTAATTCAGAATAGCTGGAGCCAGACTACCTTTTTTGTAGTATGCGTTTCCCAAATTATAGTAAAGTGCACCAGACTCAGATGTCTGCAACTGCTTCTCGTATAGTTCGATAGCCTTGTCATAGTTGCCAGACTCGTACTCAGCATTGCCGCTAAGCAAGTATGAATTGTCCGCTGCAAAAGAAGACACTGCAGCAAACACCAATGAAACTAGAATTATAAATTGTCTTTTCATTTTCTCTCTTTATTTTAGAAGATTTACTGCAGTGATTTCGTTCTCAAGCTTGCCGACCAAATCAACGGCCTCCTTGTAAATATCCTGCATAGATGAGTTCACAGCTGACGGAGCGAAACGTGCGAACTCGCAAGTGTCCAGCATCTTTATGAATTCGTTTGTTGTTTCCTCGCTTACATTATGACTTGACAATTCTGTCTTTACATTGTTCTTCGTAAGCTCTGTAGCCGAGATGTTCATTTTGTCACTAACGTAGCCGTATAGAGCTTTTGATATCTCTTCAAAGAAGCCTGACTTGTTGTCCTTGTCCATGTATTCCTTGGCTGTCTTGAAGCGCTTAGTTGCAAGCTTGTTAGCCTTCTTGTTCTTTACAAGCGCTATGTTGCTGTTCTCTTCTGCAAGTTTTCTTAGGAAGAAGAATGCCACAACGAATACAACTATAGGAATCAAGAACCATAGAACGTAGGCAAGAGAACCATAGAAATACTCATTTCTAGGAGAAAGAGAGTAGTCCTTCTGGTTGATGTACTTAATGTCAGAGTCGTTATACTTTACACTTTCCTTGTTAGTGTAGTTTGACATTGTTGTAGTAGTTGTCACATCTGCACCTTTCTCGACTGTAAGCTTGTACTCCTCAGTCTTTAGAGTCTTGTATAACTTTGTCTTTGGATCAAAGTAAGAGAACTCTGCGGCAGGAATGACATACTCGCCGGGGAAGCGTGGAATTGCAAGATATTCGATAGTCTTTGTTCCAGAAATTCCATTTTCAGTAGCCTTGATTGAATTGTCAATCTTAGGGTCGTATGTTTCAAAATCCTCTGGGAAGTTAATCTTTGGAGCCTTGGCGAACTTGATGTTTCCAGATCCCTGTATCTTTAGCTTTAGGGTGATTGCCTCATTTGTCTTGTATCCTTCAGTTGGGTTTATTGAAGAGGACATCTGAAATGAACCAACCGCACCGTTGAAGTTTTCTGGCTTGTTTTTCTCTGGCAACGGCTGAACATTTACAATTACGTTCGGAATGTTCAGATTTTTTTGAACCTCTCTAGTTTGAGCGAAGTAGCCGCCAAAGGGCCATCCACTACGCTGAGAACTGACCTGAACCTGTGCAATAGCCGTTACAGAACCTTTACCAAGGTCAAGTTGTCCGGATTTTTGCGGAATCAATACATTCTGCTTTATAATCAAAGTGTTATATATCTTTCCGTTTATGGTTTCCTTTCCATATTTGCTCTCATTTGGAATATCGATGTCCTGAGAGATGAAGCCTTTATATTCAGGTAGCTTATAGTCTCCTAAGCTGCTGATATTGACTCTGTAAAATAGCTTTAGGGTTGCGATGAACTGCTCCTGCTCATATACTTTTGTTTTGCTGACCTCTGTACGAAGAAAGATGTCATCGTTAGATATCGAAGCGGTTGTGTTCTGCTGTGCATTCTGATTGTTGGAATTAGAAGGTCTGTCTTCTCCCTTTATAACTTTGATAGTCAATGCGTTTGTGCGGTAAACTGTACCCGACACACTTGCTTTGGCCGGAGAAATTGTGAATGTTCCTTCCTTTTCTGGAGTTACAATGTATGTCCATGTCGTAGAGAAGTTCTGCTCCCTACGGCCGTTCACTATGGTCATCATACTGTTTTGTGACCTGTTGGGTCCATAAAGTATTTTGAATCCCTCTAATGTAGGGAAAGTGATGTTGTCCGTTTCTGCATTGTGCAAAGTGAACGTGATGCCCATTTTTTCTCCCATAGCCACAACATTCTCAGCCTTTGCAACGAAAGAGATATCGCTTGCTACAGCCGATAAGCATGTGCCTAATAATAATATGAATGTAAGGGCTATTGCCTTTATATTTTTCATTATCTTGTAATTTGTTATAGTCAATAATTATTACCACTCCTTTTCAACCTGCTGACGCTTGGCATTTTTCATTTGTTGGCGCTGCTGTTTTTCCTGGTTGTCCTTTTCATCCTGTTCAAGAGCCTCTAGCAGCTGTTGAGCCTGATTCTTGTCCATCTTGCTCTCTGCTTCGCGAGCATCAGGATCGCCCTGTTTGTTCTCCTCTTCCTTTCCTTCCTGAGGTTTCTGGTCCTGATTCTGCTGCTGTTGCTGTTGATTCTGTTGCTGTTGCTGGTTTTCTTGCTGCTTCTGCAGCTTTTGTGCATATATCAAGTTGTACCTTGTCTCGTCATCGTTCGGATTAAGCTTCAGGCTCTCCTTGTATGCTTTTATTGCTTCTGCGGTATTCATGTCTTCGTACAAGTAGGAATTTCCTATGTTGTGCCATGCTGCCGCATTCTGTTCGTTTGAATTGTCAACTTTGATTGACGCCTTATAGTAGTCTCTGGCTTCACTGAATTTCTTGTTGCGAATCAGTGCATTGCCCAAGTTATAGTTCGTCTGGGATGACTGGAAGTTCTGCTTGATTGACTCACGGTAAAGCGAATCCGCCTTGACGAAATCTCCCTCCTTGTATTTTTCGTTACCTTCTCTAAGGAGATCCATATCATCGGCCTTGACAACTGATGTATATGTCACCATAGAAAGAAGTATGTATATCAATTTTTTGCTCATCATAGTTAATTGAAAAGTTTCAATTTTGAAAAAAACTTATTTTTCTTTTCTCTGATTGCAATATCTATCAACAACAGAATCAAAGCGATAATCGCAAATATCTGGAATTGTTCGTCATATTCTGTCATTACGTCGCTTTCAGTTTCTCCGGTAGAAGCTTTGTTCAGTTCTTCCTGAATGTTTTTTAGGGCATTGTTTGCCATGTTGGCGTGAACGTACAGTCCGTTTCCTGCTTCAGCTATCTGCTGGCACATCTGCTCGTTTAGCTTTGTCATGACAATCTGGCCGTTCTTGTCCTTCTTATAGTTTCCATTTCCGATTGGAATAGGGGAACCCTCTGGATTTCCAATGCCGATGACATTTACCTGGATGCCTAGTTCTGCGGCTTTCTTTGCCTCTGCTATAGCGTCATCCTCATGGTTTTCTCCATCTGTAATGATGATGATTGACCTTCCGATATTGTCTTTCGAGCTGAAAGAGCGGACAGCAAGTCTGATAGCGCTACCGATAGCTGTACCTTGTGTAGGCATCATGTCGGTTGTGATGTTAGAAGCGTACATTTTTGCTGCACCATAGTCGCTTGTGATTGGAAGCTGTGTGAATGACTGGCCGGCAAACACTATAAGTCCCATTTTGTCGTTCTCCATTCCATCGACAAACTTATAGATCATCTGCTTGCTGCGCTCAAGTCTGTTCGGCTGGATGTCTTCGGCAAGCATGGAGTTCGACACGTCCATCGCTATCATAACCTCAACACCATGGCGCTTTACCTTCTCGACCTTGGTTCCGAACTGAGGTCGTGCAATGACAATTACACCGCATATAAACGCCAGAGCAAGAAAAACGAACTTTACGTAGTATCTTCCTGTTGTGTATCCCGGCATAAATTGTCTTAATATCTCGATGTTGCCAAATTTCTTCAAGTTGGCATTACGCTTGTACATTGCATAAGCAAATACGCCTATAACTATTAGTAGTACAAACATTAAGTTAAGATATTCAGAATTTGCAAATCTAAACATATCTCCAAGTATTAAGGATTGTGTCTAACTAATAAGTATCTAATTAAAGCCTCAAGAAGAAGCAGACCAAGGAACAAAAATGCAAAAGGGAAAAACTCCTCATTTTTTGTTGTGTATTCGTGCACATCAATTTTTGTTTTTTCCATTTGGTCAATCTCCTCGTATATCTTCTTCAAACTCTCGTTGTCTGTTGCACGGAAGTATTTTCCTCCAGTATTATTGGCGATGGTCTTGAGCAGATCCTCGTCAATCTCCACTTCCATCATGACGCGCTGTACGCCAAACGCAGTCTGGACAGGGTAGGGTGCAGAACCTTTTCTACCAACACCGATAGTGTAAACTCTGATGTCGAAAGTTTTGGCAAGATCTCCGGCCATTTCCGGATCAATTTCGCCTGTGTTGTTTGTTCCATCTGTAAGAAGGATGATGACTTTCGACGCAGCCTGACTGTCCTTTAGTCTGTTTACAGCACTCGCAAGTCCCATACCGATAGCTGTACCGTTGGCATCAATCATATTCTCGTTCACCATAGAGAATACACTTGTAAGGGCAGTTTTGTCGGTAGTCAAAGGGCATTGTGTAAAACTGTTTCCTGCGAATACTACAAGTCCGATATTATCGTTTGGACGGCCATTTATGAAGTCGATACCAACAGCCTTTGCAGCTTCCAGTCTGTTTGGCCTCAAATCTTCGGAAAGCATACTTCCAGAGATGTCCAGAGACATCATGATGTCAATACCTTCAACATTCTGGTCTGCTTTTGACTCTGAGCTTTGTGGGCGTGCCAAGACAAAGACCAAAGCAACAAGCGCAAGCATACGGATTGCGAAAGGTAAATGTACAAGATAACATCTCAAACCTCTGCTTTTTCCCTTGAACGGAGAAATAGTAGAAATCTGGAGATTAGCTGTGTATTTGTTCCTCTTCCAAATATACCAACCAATAATCGGTATAAGTAATAGAAGAAGATAAAAATATTGAGGTGACTCGTATGTTATCATTTTTCTTCTATCATTTTGTTAGTTGGAGCATTCAATTCCTTAGTATTCTGCTCGTTAGATTCCTCAACTTTTGATTTGTCAGATTCTTCTGCGGCAGGAGTCTCCTTTACCTTGATTGTGTTCTGCACAATATAGAATGCTTTTACCAAACACATCTCGCAGTCTGGAATAGTAGATCCAGCTTTTGCGAATTTAGCCAAATCAGCCTTGTCAAGTATTATTCTAAGCTCGTTTGCTATGAACGAAGCCTCTTTGTCGTTAAGAATTGCGTGAAGTATTTGACCGGAAGTCATTTCGTGAGCGGCGATTCCGAATCTTTCGCTGAAATATGTACGAAGAACATCGGTTAGCTCAGTATAATAAATCTTTACACCATCCTCAACCTCTCTATAAACTCTTTCATTCTTAATCTTTTCAAGAGCCCTTAGAGCAATCTCATGCGGCTCCAATACCTCCACATATTGTTGTGGCAACTTTTCAATTTCTTCTTTCTTGAAGTATTTGTTGTATAGCATTTTGCCATGTTTCCACAAAAGCCAAATTGCTCCGACCAACAATATCAGGATTGCCAGTATCTTGACAAGTTTCATCCAATTGAAAGGTAGCTCTCTGATATCTTTGATGTCAAATATCTTTAACTCTTCCTGATTGACTTCGACTTGCTGTAACACTTTGACTTCAAGCTCGATATCGTCGCTTGCAAGTGTTTCTGCGGCAATTTCATCCACGAATTTGATTGCAGGTATAACGTGTGAACCCGAGTCAAATGATGTTATTATTACATCCTGGCTTACTCTGATGTACATTCCTTCCTGAACTGTGTCCGGAGGAAGAATATCAACAATTTCTATTGTCTTGAGTGAGTCCAGTTCTTCATGTAAGAACACATAGTTCTTGTCTTTGGATTGCTTAAGCTCCAAATGAATAGCTGTGTGTCTTCCTAATTCAATATATGAAGAGTCTATAGCAGCAGTTAGTTTCTGTGATATAGACATGTTTATCGATAATAATGTAATTAGTATGTATGAAAAAAATCTTTTTAACATCACATTTAGATTAAGCTCTCTTTTTGAATAGTTTCATTAAAGACTTAACATAGTCATCAGTAGTTGACACCTCTATATAGTCGAGACCGCATTTAGAGAAAGTCTGCTCTCTATTCTCGCGTTGCATCTTCACATAGTCATCATAAGCCTTGCGGGTATTCTTGTCGGAAGTGTCAATCCACATATCTTCATCAGTTTCAGCGTCTTTAACCTTCATCAATCCCACATTAGGCAATTCAGTTTCCCTTGAATCATAGATATTGAGCGCTGCTATGTCATGCTTCTTGCCTGCAATGAGCAGTTCCTTTGAATAATCCTTCTCGTCAATAAAGTCCGATATTATGAATGCAGAGCATCTCTTCTTTTGCATATTTGTGAAGTAGCGCAGTGCAAACCCTATATCAGTCTTTTTGCTTTCAGGTTTGAAGCTCAGTAGCTCGCGTATGATAAAGAGAATGTGCTTCTTACCTTTCTGAGGTGGAATATACTTCTCTATTTTGTCAGAAAACAGAATCACACCAATCTTGTCATTGTTGGTAGTTGCTGAGAACGCAAGAGTAGCGGCAACTTCTGTCAGATACTCTCTCTTTGTTTGAGTAGCCGTACCGAAGTCGTCACTTCCAGACACATCGACTAACAGCATTACTGTTAGCTCGCGCTCTTCCTCAAAAACCTTGATGAATGGCTTAGAGTAGCGAGCTGTTACGTTCCAGTCAATACTGCGCACGTCATCACCTGCCTGATACTCTCGTACTTCGGCAAATGTCATACCTCTACCTTTGAACGCTGTATGATATTCTCCGGCAAAGATATTGTTTGACAATCCTCGTGTCTTTATTTCTATTTGACGAACTTTTTTTAGAAGTTCGTTTGCCTCGTTGACATTCTTTTTTTCCATTTTCTATTCTTTGTTAAATAGTAGTTGGTAAATGAACACCAAGGTATTTACCTGTTAAGGCACATCAACAGCGTTGATAATCTCCGTTACGATATCGTCAGTTGTCATGTTGTTTGCCTCTGCCTCGTAAGTCAAGCCGATACGGTGTCTTAGAACGTCATGCGCAATAGCACGTACATCCTCTGGTACAACATATCCCTTGCGGTTTACGAATGCGTAAGCTCTTGCTGCCTTTGCCAACGAGATGGAAGCACGTGGAGAAGCACCGAAAGAGATCATATCCTTCAAGTGAGCCAACTTGTACTGCTGAGGGAAACGTGTAGCGAACACGATGTCTGCAATGTAGTTCTGGATCTTCTCGTCAATGTAAACATCGTTTACAACTGAACGAGCAGCTATGATGTCCTCTGGCTTCAAAACAGGAATAACCTGCTTCTGCTCTCTCTTCAACTGAGCCTGAATAATGCGAACCTCCTCTTCCTTTCTAGGGTAAGTGATGATGACCTTGAACATGAAACGGTCCATCTGTGCTTCTGGAAGAGGGTATGTACCTTCCTGCTCTACAGGGTTTTGTGTAGCCATTACAAGGAATGGAGAAGGTAGTGTGAATGTTGTTTCTCCGATAGTTACCTGACGCTCCTGCATTCCCTCAAGCAATGCGCTCTGCACCTTAGCCGGAGCACGGTTGATCTCGTCGGCCAAAACGAAGTTGGCGAAGATAGGACCTTTCTTGATTGTGAACTCCTCACTTTTCTGACTATAGATCTGAGTACCTAGCACGTCGGCAGGCAACAAGTCTGGAGTAAACTGGATTCTGCTATATTTTGCGGAAATTAGTTTTGCAAGGGTAGTGATAGATGCTGTTTTTGCCAAACCTGGTACACCCTCTAGCAAGACATGTCCGTCAGCCAATAGAGCAACGATCAAGATCTTCTTCAGATGCTCCTGACCCTCTATTATAGAATTCATACCAGTTATCAAATTGTCCACGAAAGCGCTTTGTTTCTCAATTCTTTCGTTGAGACCAGTAAAATCAATAATATCACTCATAATTTCTAATTTTACATACTTTAATTTCTGAATGCAAACTTATCTAATTCGTGTCAAAAAAACAACCTTTGTTTGTTAAAAAGTGTTAATTTTTGATAAAATTCGTCTTTATTTCACGTGCCAAGTTTATGCTCTCCTCCGAATCGGGATCGATTAGTGATCTGCTTAAGGCAGGAATCAAAATCTTTGTTCCAGGTCTTACGTTGTTTGGATTTTTGATTTTGTCGTAGTTGTAAAGGTACAAGTAAACCCAAAAATCTTTTTGTCCATAGTTGCGCAAGGAAACTAGCGTAAGTCTGTCACCTTTTCCGATTTCCTCCTCGTTCTCGCTTTCAGAGCCAAGATCGACAGAAGGATGTTTTGCCTTCATATATTTTACGAAGTCCTCGCGAAAATGTATCTTCTTGTTGGCAACGTATGGCGCCGGAGTATCCTCTTTCTCAGCAACAGCTGGAGCAGAGGTCTCGACAGGGCACTCTTCTGCTATATTCTTGATTAGAGAATCTTTGATGGCGTTAGCTACCGTATCTGTAGGGACAGTTGCCGGTGTTGTGTCTGTAGGAGCTGCTGCCGGTGCTTCTGTTTTGCTAGGTTCTGATCCTCCATTGATTTTAGACCTGACTTTGCTGACAATGTCTGGGTCAGACATCCAAAGAATAGCGGCTAGAATACCCAAGAAGGCGACGATAATAATAAGGGCAATTCCAAGTTTCTTGCTGTTTTTATTCTTCTTGCTTTCTTCTTGCTCCTCTTCTACAGCAGTACTTGATGCTTGTATGTCAGCAGTTTGAGCAATTTCAGTTTTTTGCTCTGGTTCTTCTGCAACTATCTGTTGTGGTTCTTCCTGCTTTTCTTCCTCATCCTCTTTGGTTTCGCCTGCTTTTAGGGCAGTCTCTTCTTCGGATGGTTTATTGTCGAATTCTTCGGAAGATTCTGCAGAAGCATTTTCTTCAGTATGCTGAACTATTGCCTCATTTTCTTCCTTAGTGGCATCTTTTCCGTCTGTTTCAACATCTTCCTCAGTCTCGTCTTTTTCAGCGTTGTTTTCGGAAATGTTGTTTATTTTTTCTATTGCCTCTGCTATTCTTTCAGATGCACTCCGAATTCCTGTCGGCAGAGTAGTGTCAGCTGCAGGTCTAATTGGTTCAGCAGTGGCTTCAGATGTCGCTTCAGTTGTTTTCCCAGAAATGATGTCATTTTCCAAGTCTTCTTTCTCTTCTGGATCTACTGGTCCGTTTGGAGAAAGGGTAGTCACTTCAAGGTGTGAGTAAGGCTTGTTTATTACGGCAGCAAGATTTGCGTCTGGTGTAAAGGAAATCTTTGCGTGCGAAGGGATTATCACGGCCTCTCCTGTCTTGATGTTTACGCTCTTTCGAGGTTCCACCATAACAAGTTTGAATGTGCCTAGTCCCTTAATCTTTACAATTTTGTCCTTGTATAAGGCGTCAGATATCTCAGCAAAAAGAAGTCTTAGGAAATTTTCCCAGTCACTTTTTTTGCTCATCAGTTTGCTATTGACCGAAAGAATATCGGCTAGTTCAGTAAGTGTTATTTTGTTACTCATTCTTCGTCAATATTATTTCTAAAACGGTCCTTTAATGTATCGCTTGCCTTGAAGGCCACAACAAGTTTCGGAGGAGTTATCACTCTTTCCTTTGTTGCAGGATTGAATGTTATCTTCTCCAACTTCTTTCTGACTTCGAAAGTTCCGAAGTTCGAAATCATGATAGTGTCGTTCTTCTCAAGCACCTGAGTCACCGATTGGTTGAAATCGTTAAGTAGCTCTGATACCTGGTCAGAAGTCATGTTTGCCTTTTTGGCAAGTGCTGCCAATAATTCTTTGTTGTTCATAAGCAAAGATTTTATTTTAGTTGGCTGAAACCTGAGTCCAAAGACTCTTGTCTAAATTTGGGTTCTTGAAGTCAGCCATTATTTCGCAGTTCTTGAAATCTCCGGAAGTGAGGTTCTTTAGAGCTGCTAACAGTTCATTTTCGTTTTTGCCGTTATATAGCTTCGAGAAATCACAGTTTATAACACCGCACAGAGACTTTTCGCTAACCTTAACATTCTCCATAGTGTTTTCGATTTCGATGCCATTGACCTTGAATCTGAACTTTGCGCCGTTCAGTCCTTCTATTACCTGAGAAGAATTCATCGTTACCTCTATGCTCACTGGCAGAGTGCCGTTTTTCAGTCTGTTGGCAAGCATAGCCTTTTGGATGTCCGAATAAGTGAGCATGTCGCTGTCCATATTCAGCACCTTGATGTCGCACATAGAGTTAAGTTTCCATTCGCGAGGAACTATATCTTCCTTGTTCTCTGTGTTAGAGAAAAGGTTTCCAACATAGAAAACTGTTGCGAACAACACCAATATAAAGGGAAGTGTAAGTGATATCTTTCTCATTTTATCAGTATTAAATTATACCTCAAGAGCTCCAACAATCTCCTTCACCGATTTGAAGTTGTGGCGATCAAGGTATTCATTTATTCCCTCAATCACCTTTATTGTAGTGGAAGGGTCTATGAAGTTTGCAGTTCCGATTTCTATTGCGTCTGCACCGGCAAGCATGAACTCTATTGCGTCAGTTGCGTTCATGATTCCGCCAAGTCCGATAACTGGAATGTTCACTGCTTTCTTTACCTGCCATACGCATCTCAAAGCTACCGGTTTCACGCATGGACCGCTCAAACCGCCGGTAACCATGCTTAGCAAAGGCTTTCTCTTTTCAGCGTCAATAGCCATACCCATCAGTGTGTTGATTAGAGAAACCGAGTCAGCACCGGAAGCCTCAACAGCCTTTGCTATATCAGAAATGCTTGTCACGTTTGGAGAAAGCTTGACGATCAAAGTCTTGCTGTACGCCTTTCTTACTGCAGAAACAACTTGGGAAGCTCCTTCTGTTGTAGTTCCGAAAGCCATACCTCCATGCTTTACGTTAGGGCATGAAATGTTAAGCTCTACAGCCTTCACTCCATCCAAAGTGTCAAGTATCTCGGCAGCCTTTGCATAGTCCTCTACAGTAGAGCCTGACAGATTGACAATAAGGTTTGAGTCGATGTCCTTGATTCTTGGGTATATGTTATCTACAAGGTACTGTACGCCTTTGTTCTGAAGACCTACGCAGTTTAGCATTCCGCTCGGAGTTTCTGCCATACGAGGGTATGGATTTCCCTCTCGAGGGTTCAATGTTGTACCCTTGATGATATATCCACCAAGCTTGTTCAAGTCTATGAAGTCAGCGAATTCCTCGCCATAACCGAAAGTCCCGGAAGCTGTAAGTACCGGATTCTTTAGTTCAAGTGCACCTATATTTGTTCTTAGATCTGCCATGGCAATTCATTTATGTTAAACACTGGACCCTCTGTACAAACGCATCTGTTGTGGCCGTTCTTGTCCTCTGTCACACAGCAAAGACACGCACCCAAGCCGCAAGCCATCTTGTTCTCTAGGGAAACATAGCACTCTGTACCTTTCTCTGTCGCAACCTTGGCTACAGCCTTCATCATTGGAGTCGGACCGCACACATATATCTTGTTGAACTTTTTGTTGTTCCATACGCTGTGGTTAGTGACGAATCCCTTTTCTCCCAGGCTTCCGTCCTCTGTTGTCAAAAGCACTTCGCCGTACTTCTTGAACTCGTCCATCATCATTACTCCCTTGGCATTTCTACTGCCGAGAAGGTAAGTCACCTTGTGTCCTTTGTCCTTTAGAACCTTGCCAAGGTATAGAAGCGGAGCAATTCCCACGCCACCGCCAACAAGAAGGCACTCTTCAGTGCTGTTCGAGATTGGGAAGCCGTTTCCAAGAGGCATCATCACGTTAACCTTTTCACCGACTTTAAGTTCGCTTATGTGCTTTGTTCCGTCTCCGACTACGGCAACAAGTAGCCACAAGTCATTCTCCTTGTAGTCAACAAAGTTGATGGAGATAGGGCGGCGAAGAAAAGTCTTCTGAGAATTCTCGACCTTTACCTCTACGAACTGGCCTGCCACAACTTCCGGCATTGCGTTCCCGTTGTCGTGCAGTTTAAGCAGTATATGTACCTCTGAAAGCCATTCGATGCTTTTTACTGTGAGGTCCTTTAATTGTTTCTTCATATTCCTAATTGTACTTTACAAATAATTTGCTGTTCGCGTATTCGGCTATAGTCTTGCATCAACAAGCTTTCTGTCAACTACGCCCTTCACATCGTAAATCAAAGCCCCCTCTTTCTTGTACTGTTCAAAAGGGAAGTCCTTGAAGCACTTGTGAGCTACGGCAAGTATTATTATATCGTATTTTTTGTTTCTATCATAGTCTTGTTTGACACTTACACCAGGGTAGTCTTTTGCTATGGCTGTCTGGTCGGCTATAGGGTCAAATATGTCAACACCAAGCCTGAAGTCCTTAAGCTCGTTGTATATGTCAACAACTTTCGTGCCTCTGACATCGGGACAGTTCTCCTTGAACGTATATCCGAGAATAAGCGCCTGTGCGTTGTTTGTGTCTTTCCCTTCACGAAGCAGAAGCTTCAAGACCTTGTCAGCGATGAACCTTGCGATTGAGTTGTTCACTCTTCTTCCGCTAAGTATCACCTCGGAATGGTAGCCCACACTGTTAGCCTTGTGCATCAAGTAGTATGGGTCAACACCTATGCAGTGGCCTCCAACCAAACCAGGACGGAAAGGCAGGAAATTCCACTTTGTGCTTGCCGCTTCCAGAACATCGCCTGTATCTATTCCCATGCGGTCGAAAATCAGAGCAAGTTCGTTCACGAAAGAAATGTTGACGTCCCTCTGAGCATTCTCGACAGCCTTTGCCGCCTCTGCCACCTTTATTGAAGGGGCTTTGTATGTTCCGGCCTCTATAATGCTAGAATAGAGGTTGTCGATGTGTTCTGCCGCTTCAGGAGTACATCCGGAGGTGATTTTCTTGATCTTTGTCAGAGTGTTCTGCTTGTCGCCCGGGTTGATTCTTTCCGGAGAGTAGCCTGTAAAGAAGTCATCGCAGTGCTTCAGTCCTGACTCTTCCTCAAGAATAGGCACGCACTCCTCCTCAGTGCAGCCGGGGTAAGTTGTCGATTCGTATATCACAAAGTCGCCCTTCTTCAAGACTTTTCCGATAGTTCTTGTTGCGTTGTGCAGGAATGTCAAGTCCGGATTGTTGAACTTGTCTATCGGAGTCGGGACAGTCACTATGTAGTGGTTGCAGTCCTTCAGGTCTTGCGCCTTGCAGGAAAGTACAAGGTTCTTCCTTTGCATTTCTGCAAGCTCTTCGGAATCGGCCTCCAGCGTGTGGTCTGCGCCGCTTTTCAGCTCATTCACGCGAGCCTCGCTGATGTCGAATCCCACGACCTCGTATTTCTCGGCATAGGCCAAGGCAAGAGGCAGGCCGACATACCCAAGTCCGATTATTGCTATTTTTTCTTTCTTACACTCCATCCAAAACCTCCTAATTTTTCTCCTGTAGAGAAGTATTCACCGTGAATGTACGAAATCAAATCAGCGTCAGCAAGGTTGAATTTGCCTGTTTTCTTGTCGATGTACTTTTCGTCAGCCAGCACGTTCACCACGTCAGCCAGAAACATGTCGTGGCTGCCAAGCTTGATTATTTCACGCACCTTACACTCTATAGATAAAGGCGACTCGGCTACATAAACGCTTTCGATAACCTCGGTCTTGCCTTTAGTAAGATTCATTTCCTTGAACTTGTCGAAGTTTCTGCCGCTCCTGACACCGCACCAGTCAGTTTGTCTGGCGATGCCTCTGTGAGTCAGGTTTATGACAAATTCCCTGTTCTTTTCGATGATGCTATAGCTGTGGCGCTCTGGGCGTATTGAAACATAGCACATCGGTGGGTTTGTGCAGACAGTTCCCACCCAGCTCGCCGTAAAGAGATTGTGTTCGCTTTCGTCCTTACCGCAAGATATGAGTGCCGCCGGAACGGGGTAGAGCATATTTCCAGGCTTGAATGTCTGACGCATTTTAGTTCAAAATTAAAAATTCATAATTCACAATTGCCAACTCCATGATTATGCATTATGAAACGAAGTTCGACGATGTGCAACGAGTCAATTATGCATTATGAATTGAGACTTTACTCGATTATAAGGTTTTCCACGTTTATTGCGCGCTCGCAATAGTGGCATACGTATGTGTTTGCCACGGCTGCCTGCTTGAACTTGGTCTTCATAGGCTCGTGGTTTGTGATGCACTTCGGATTGATGCACTTCACTACATCCACAACCTCTCTAGGGTAAGTAAGGATCATCTTCTCTGCAACCTCATAGTTTCGTATGATGTTGATCTTTGCTGTCGGTGCAATAAGTGCCACCTTGTTGACTTCCTGCTGTTCAAGGAACTTGTCGGAAATCTTGATGATTGCCTTCTTTCCAAGCTTGTTGCTGTCAAGGTTGTAGCCGAAAGTAATCTGTGAGTTCAAGTTCTCTAGCTTGAGAATAGAAATCACCTTGAAAAGTTTGTCTGAAGGGATGTGGTCAATCACAGTACCGTTCTTTAGTGCTGCCACCTTCAATTCTTTGCCTAATGCGTTTTCCATATTCATTCCCTTCATATTTATATTAGACCTAGTACATCACAAATTACAGCCTGACGGGCATACATGCCGTTCTTCGCCTGCTGGAAGTAGTATGCTTTCTCGTTGTCATCTACATCGTTGTCAATCTCTCCGACGCGAGGAAGCGGATGAAGCACGCGAAGGTTCTCCTTTGTATTCTCAAGCATCTTGTTGCGAAGTGTATAGACGTTCTTAACTTTCTCGTACTCGAACAGGTCAGAGAATCTCTCCTTCTGCACGCGAGTCATGTAAAGAATGTCAGAATCCTTGATTGCCTCCTCGGTAAGCTCTCTCTGCTCTGTGTAAGTAATGCCTTTCTCCTTGCAGAACATCTTGTACTGCTCCGGCATCTCAAGCTCTCGGGGAGCGATAAAGTTGAAAGTCGGGTTGAAGTGGGAAAGAGCCATGCAAAGGCTGTGCACTGTGCGGCCGTACTTCAAGTCTCCGACGAAAGAAGTCTTGATGCCGTCAAGGTGTCCTTGAGTCTTTAGTATTGAGTACAAATCCAACATTGTTTGTGTCGGATGTTGGTTTGCTCCGTCTCCTGCGTTGATGATTGGCACGTCGGTTACTTCAGAGGCGTATCTTGCGGCACCCTCTATGTGGTGTCTCATGACAATCACGTCAGCATAGTTGCTTACCATCTTGATTGTGTCCTTCAAGGTCTCGCCCTTTGAAGTCGATGACGTTGCAGCGTCGCTGAATCCAATAACCCTTGCGCCAAGACGGTTGGCTGCAGTTTCAAAACTCAAACGAGTGCGAGTGGAAGGCTCAAAGAAAAGTGTGGCAACCACTTTTCCTTCCAATATGCGCTGGTTAGGACATGCCTCGAAGCTTTTGGCAGCTTCTAGTATGTGAAGTATTTCCTCTTTACTGTAGTCAGTAATAGAGACTAAACTCTTTCCCTTCATTTTTTATCACTTTTTATTTCAATCTGCAAAGATATAAAAAAAATGTCAATCGGTTCGTCAGGGTGAAATTTTTTCGCATTTCATCGTGTTTTTTGTTTTGGTACTTTATATTATTATAGTGTTATTTCTATCAAATGCTATCTTTTTGCCTTTCCACATACGTAAAATCGATGAAAAGACTTATGTTAAGCCTTCCCACTTATTTGAAATCGATTAACAGAGTTCTATTAAGCCTTTCCACATACGTAAAATCGATAAAAAGACTTATGTTAAGCCTTTCCACTTATCTGAAATCGATTAACGGGGTTCTATTAAGCCTTTCCATTTATCTGAAATCGATTAACGTGGTTCTAATAAGCCTTTCCATTTAAGGGAAATCGATTAAAAGAGTTCTGTCAAGCCTTTTCTTTTATCAAAATTCGATGAAGAGAGTTCTTTTATTCGATTTTGACGAAAAAATATGTTTTTGTTTGGTGGGTTTCAAAAATGTTGTACTTTTGCACCGGCATCTTTTATTTGCGGAAAGAGACTCACTTGTGGGTGCTATTTAGCAATAGAGGGTGTTACATATACATAACAAGCGTTTACTCGCTTTGCTCCACAGATTATGAAATCTGGAAAATTTTTGAAGATGTGGACAAAGTTACGGTAGATGACTGCGGAGGTGTATGTCTTTCCTTCGTGTGACCTTACTATAATAGTATGGTCTCGCGTTGGATTTCGATATACTGAATGCGTGGGTCTCTTTCCGTTGCTTAATTCTTCTTCAAGGTTTTTCCAGAGCCCATAATCGGAGTTAAGTAACAAGGTAAAGTTCCCACGCTTTTTGTGTCTATGTGTGAAAAGGATTTAATTTTTTTGTCTGTTGGGAACAGGACTAAACAAAGTTATTTTATAATAATGAGGAAAAGTCTTTTATGTCTTTTGTCTCTCCTGCCATTCTATGCCTTTGCAAGCACGATAACGGGTATCAAGGCAGACGGAGACACGAAAGTGTTCAACCTTGACGAGGTAACGAATATCAAGGTCGAGAATGGCTCAGCTTTGGCGGTTTACACACGAAGTGGAGATGTTAATGGCGGTTACTCGATAATCGAGTTTTCGGACGATGACAACAAGTTGTTTGACAGCAAGTCAGACCTTGCAGTCAAGGTTTATCCCAACCCTGTAAAGAGCATCCTTTACCTAGTCGGAGCAGATGCCGAGACAAAGTTTGAGGTCGTTTCGACAACTGGTAAAGTCGTGATGAAAGGACAAGGCGAGAGCGTGAATGTGTCAAACCTTGCAGGCGGTCAGTATGTAATCAAATTAGATAACAAGAGTGTTAAATTTATAAAGGAGTAAACTATGAGAAAGTTTTTACTATCGTTGTGTGTGGCTATGCTTTCGTGCATTGCCTTTGCACAGCATGTTGTAATTGTTGAGTTAATTGACGGCACAGAGGTGAGATACTCAGCAAAGAATGTCAAGAACATCAGAATTGAGAAGGGTGATTCAACACAAACTGACGAAGAAGTTGTCGATGCCGCAACATCAGATTTCACATTTTTTATCTTGAATGACAAAGAGGTAGAGGTGATTGGATTAAATAATGTCTCTGCAAAAGTTGTAGTACCAGCAAAGGTACAAATTCGTGGCAAGGTTTATACTGTAACAAGTATTGGCAAGGAGGCATTTGATGCTGATGATGTCAATGCTAACTTTGCAAGAATCAAAGAGATTGTTTTGCCAAACACAATAACTACAATCGGAGAGGAAGCATTCGAGGATTGCACAAGTCTTACAAGCATTAAAATCCCTAACTCGGTAACTTCAATCGGAGAGAGTGCATTCAATGGTTGCGAAAACCTTACAAGCATCGAAATCCCTAACTCGGTAACTTCAATCGGAGAGTGGGCATTCTTGGGTTGCGAAGGCCTCACAAGCATCGAAATCCCTAACTCGGTAACTTCAATCGGAGAGTGGGCATTCGCTTATTGCGAAGGCCTCACAAGCATCGTAGTAGATAAAGACAATAAAGTATATGATTCACGTGAAAACTGCAACGCAATCATTGAAACAGCAAGTAACACACTTATTGCTGGTTGTCAAAATACAGTAATTCCTAACTCGGTAACTACAATCGGAGATAATGCATTCTGTGGTTGCACTAGCCTTACAAGCATCGTAATCCCTAATTCGGTAACTAAAATAGGGTCAATCGACAAAGACTACTATGAATATGAATATGGTGCATTCTATGGTTGCGAAAGCCTCACAAGCATCGAAATCCCTAACTCGGTAACGGAAATCGGAAGGCATGCATTCTGGTATTGCGAAAGCCTAAAGACAGCACGTGTGCCATTAGGTTTGGCAGGTAAGGTTGGATCTGCTTTCCCATCAACTTGTAAAATCGAGTGGTACGACCCATTAACAGGAGAAAAGATCAAGTCAGCCGAAGAAACAGGGTTGGAGTTTTGGTATAACGAATCAACAATGACGGCAAGAGTTACTGGCTTAACTGACAAAGAAGCAAAGGAGGTTACAATTCCTTCGCAAGTGTCATATAACGGCAATGTGTATGATGTAACTACAATCGGAAGTGATGCATTCTCTCGTTGCTATAACCTTACAAGCATCGAAATCCCTAACTCGGTAACTACAATCGGAAGTGATGCATTCTATTATTGCACAAGACTCGAAAGCATCGTAATCCCTAACTCGGTAACTGAAATCGGAGATGGTGCATTCAAGTATTGCATAAGCGTCACAAGCATCGAAATCCCTAACTCGGTAACTTCAATCGGAGTGAGTGCATTCTATTATTGCACAAGACTCGAAAGCATCGTAATCCCTAACTCGGTAACTGAAATCGGAAAGACTGCATTCAGCGGTTGCCCAAGCCTAACAAGCATCGTAATCCCCAACTCGGTAACTACAATCGGAAGTGGTGCATTCAGCGGTTGCTCGAAAATAAAGACAGCACGCGTGCCAGTAAGTCTAAAGGGTAAGGTTGAAGATGAATTCCCATCAACTTGCGAAATTGAGTGGTACTAAACAATGCATAATTCACAATGCATAATTCATAATTAAAAGGGTGGCTTCGGTCGCCTTTTTTTGTGCACACAACACACAAATCTTTTTTGAGTTCAATTATTATCCATTAACTGTTTACTGACAAATTGTCGTGCCTATGACAAATTGTCAAGTGATTTTCAAGCCGTTTTGTAAAATTATCCTTTGGCATACATTTTGATGTTAGTAGTGTGGATATGTCCCAAAATAAAGAAAAGTAAAAGAATATGAGCGATAAATTCAACAACCAAGAGCCTGAAATGGAATTTGTGCCTATTGTGGCTGATTGCGAACCAAGAAATACCGACGATATAGAAAAGGAACAGAGCCAGGTGCTGGCTTTGGCTTTAAGGAATATGGTTTTGTTCCCAGGTGTCGTTTTGCCTGTCGGTTTGGGACGAAGAAAAAGTCTGCTTGCCGCTAAACGTGCCTATAAAAACAAGACCCATATAGCTGTGTTCACCCAAAAGCGTCAGAGCGAAAACAATCCTCAGTTTGACGACCTTTATACCGAAGGGTGTCTGGCTCAGGTCGTAAAGCTTGTTGATACGCCTGACGGAAACACTACGGCCATTCTTCAGGGTGTGATAAAGATTGATCTTGACGCAATAGATACAGAGTCTGACGTTCTGCTGGCTGACTTCCACACAACTGATGATGTAATGCCGGATGCAAAGCTTGAAAAGTCTTTCGCCTCGTTGCTTGACCTTATCAAGGAGACTGCTTCTGACGTGATCAAGAATGCAGGAACATTGCCTCCAGAGGTTATGTTTGCAGTGCAGAACATAGAGTCACGTTCTTCTATTGTGAACTTCATTTGTGCGAACTTCCCGTTCTCTGTGCAGGAGAAGATCTCTATGCTACAAGAGGACAAGCTTCTGAACAGAGGCATGCGTCTGCTAACTCTGCTTACAAGACAAAAGGAACTTTCCGAAATAAGGCTTGACATCAAGAAAAAAGCTGAAAGAGGAATTGACAAACAACAAAAAGAATACTTCCTTCAACAGCAGATGCGTGCCATTCGTGAAGAATTGGGTGACGGTCGTGATGAAGACAGCGAAATTGACGAACTTCAAAGAAAGGGTAGAGAGAAGAAGTGGAGCAAGAAGATGCGCGAGTATTTCGAGAAGGAGATTGCGAAGTTGACTCGCTATCCGTCTAACACTCTTGATTTCTCCGCTCAAATGACATATTTGGAGACTCTAATCTCCTTGCCTTGGGAAGAGTATTCAAAGGACAGCCTTGCCATCAAGGGAGCTCAGAAAGTTCTTGACGCTGACCATTACGGAATGGAAGACATCAAGGAGAGAATCATTGAGCATCTGGCCATATTGAAGCTGAAGGGCGACATGAAGAGCCAGATAATCTGTCTTTACGGCCCTCCGGGAGTTGGAAAGACTTCCCTTTGCAAGAGCATAGCAACGGCTTTAGGCAGGAACTATGTTCGTGTAGCTTTGGGCGGTATTCATGATGAAAGCGAGATTCGCGGACACAGAAGAACCTATGTGGGAGCTATGCCCGGACGAATCATAAAGGCGTTGAAAACCGCTGGTACTTCAAATCC
>JAZUHH010000028.1:0-9261 GCA_045641625.1 Paludibacteraceae bacterium | reverse complement strand
AAGGATACAACCCATTTGGATAAGTCAGGTGTAGGTACTTTCAAGGGTGATGAGAAGTTGAAGGAAGGTATGTACATCGTTTACTTCAAGCAGGACAAGTTCTTTGATGTCCTTGTTGGAGTAGATCAGAATATCAAGATCAAGGCAGATACCACTAAACTAGAGCCAGTTGTAACTGCGGGAGACGAAAGTGTTAAGTTCTATAAGTTGGTCGAGTATATGACTGCAAGCAACAAGAAGCGCAAGGATTTGAACGACCAGTACAAGAACAAGAAGATAGACTCTCTTTCCTATGTGAAGAAGATAGACGCTATCGGTAAGGAAGTTGAGGCTTTCCAGCAGAGAGAGATTGCTGCCAACAAAGGTAATTTCTATTCGGAGTTTGTGAAGGGAACTGTAAATGTAGATGTTCCTGACTTTACTGAACTTCCTGATACTGCGAGACCTTTGGCCCGTTACCTTTATGTTAAGGACCATTTCTTTGACAATATAAACTTGAGCGATCCAAGATTCTTGCGTACACCATATTTTACTTCTAAGGTTGATCACTACATGCAGACTAAGATCGTGCCTAACCCTGATTCATTGTTCCAGGCGGCTGATGCCTTGATCCAGAGAAGTAAGGGAGACGACGAGACATTCCAGAATATGGTTACTCGCATGATGAACTATGGATTGAAGAGCAATCAGATGGGTATGGACAAGATGTGGTACCAGATTGCTGAGAAATACTACATTTCCGGAGAGGCAACTTGGGCAGATTCGTCATGGATCAAGGACTTGAAGGACGAGATGAAGAAGGTCAAGTACAACATGATCGGAATGAAGGCTCAGAACCTTAGAATGCTTACTGCAGATTCTACGGAACTTGACTTGAAGACAGTTCTTCTTCAGCCAGAGACCGAGTTCGTAATGGTTTACTTCTTCGAGCCTTCGTGCGGACACTGCAAGAAGATTACTCCGGTAATGCATGATACTGTTTATGCTAAATATCACGATAAGGGATTCGATGTGTTCTGCTGCTACACTCAGACAGACAAGAAGGAGTGGATTGAGTTCCTAGAGAAGAACAAGCTTTATGGCGAGCATTGGCATAATGTTTGGGATCCAAGAAGAGATTCTTACTTCTGGTATTTCTATGACGCGACAACAACTCCTGGAGTTTACTTGATTAACAAGAAGGGAGAGATCGTGGCAAAGAAGATCAGTTCTGAGTCATTGGATTCTATTTTGGAATATGAATTAATAACTAAAAAGAAAGAAAAGGAAAAGTCGAAGTGAAAGGTGTGATTTTATGTTCTTGAACACAAATCTTTGCTTTTTTGGTCAAACTTGTCAACAAAGTAAAAAAAAGTTAAAGAAAATGCTTTGAGAAACCTAAAGTTTGCCTATCTTTGCCAACCGCATGACCTCATTACTGTTGTTTTGAGGGCGGTTGATTATTTAAAGTTGAAATAAAATTAGTAAATTATCTTATACTCAAAAGGTACTATGAAACACTTAAAGCTTTTTAGACCGGTTGTAGGACTAATGATCATGGGAGCGTGCGCAACCTCTTGTGGTAAGAAGTCACTAAAAGATTCTACAGAGTCAAATGTAACCGGATGGAAGTATAACGACAAATCTAATGGTGGTTACCAGGTCGTAGTTGGTTACGAGCAGGATACTCCAGTAGGAATGACATTTATCCAGGGTGGTACATTCACAATGGGTCGTATGATTGAAGACGTTTTGGGCGATTGGAACAACATACCACGTCGTGTGACTGTCGCTTCATTCTATATGGACCAGTATGAGATATCTAATGTAAACTGGCGTGAGTACGTTTACTGGATGTCGAATGTGTTCCACAATTCTCCAGACTTGATTCAGGCTGTTAAACCTGATACATTGGTTTGGCGTGAGGAGTTGTCTTACAACGAGCCATATTTGGAGTACTATTTCTCTCACGTGTCTTACAACTACTATCCAGTTGTAGGTGTTACTTGGGAGCAGGCTCGTGACTATTGTATCTGGCGTTCTGACCGTGTGAACGAGAAGCGTATGGTTGATGCAGGAACTCTTCAGTATCCTGACTTCCAGGCTTTGAGAGGAAATACAGATACTGTTGATATCGCTCAGAATCAGGTGTTCAGTACAGACAAGTACTTGATGAAGTCTGATTACAAGCCAAACGAGGGTAAGGGAGCTATGAAGGATGTATATGGAAATTCTCGTAAGACTAACATGTCTGACGGTATCCTGCTTCCTAAGTTCCGTCTTCCAACTGAGGCTGAGTGGGAGTATGCAGCTTATGGAATCCAGTCAATCGAGGGTGAGGAAACTTACAACGAGAAGAAGATCTATCCTTGGTATGGTCACCAGATGCGTAACCCAGAGAAGAAGGTTCGCGGACAGATGCATGCTAACTTCGTAAGAGGTCGTGGTGACTACATGGGTATCGGTGGTAACTTGAATGACCACGCTACAATCACTGCTCCAGTTGACGCATTCTGGCCAAATGAGTTCGGTCTATACAACATGGCTGGAAACGTTAACGAGTGGGTACTTGATGTTTACCGTACTTTGACAAGTGATGACGTTCAGGAGTACAACCCATTCCGTGGTAACGAGTATGTTGCTGCTAAGATGGTTCCTTCTACAGACGATCCTAATGTTCAGGTTCCTGAGATTGATGCTCTTGGTCGTGTAGTATTCAGAATCCCAGTTGAGCGTGACTCTGTTGCTCAGTATGCTCGTCTAGATGTTCGTAACTACAAGGATGGAGATGCTGCCAGCTCACTTGATCGTAATCAGTGGAAGGTTGCTGCAGATCCTGACAAGGCAACTAAGAAGTTGTATGATCCAGATAGCGATGCTGAGGGTCTTTTGACATCAAAGGTTTCAAATACTACTCGTGTTTACAAAGGTGGTTCTTGGAAGGATCGTTCGTACTGGTTGAACCCAGCACAGCGCCGTTACCTAGAGCAGGATCAGTGCAGAAACGATATCGGTTTCCGTTGCGCTATGTCTAAGGTAGGTCCTGAGGATGACAATAGATAATTTTAAGGATAGTTTTTAGACTATATATTGCGAAGCCTCCATTTTGGGGGCTTCGTTTTTTAAGTTATTTCGATTATGGATATTGAATTTATATATTCCCTTTTCTTAAAGTCAAACGGAGTTACTACTGACAGCCGTGTTTGCCCTAAAGATTCAATGTTTATTGCCTTGAAGGGAGAGACATTCGATGGAAACGCTTATGCAGCAAAGGCTGTTGGGGCTGGATGCAAGTATGCCTTGGTTAGTGATGAGTCCCTTGCCGACGGTGTGTCTATATTCTATGTGGGTGACACTTTGAAGTGTTTGCAGGATCTTGCTGCTCATCACAGGGATGTCATCAATCCTACTGTGATAGGAATTACCGGAACCAATGGTAAGACTACGACTAAGGAACTTGTTGCCGCAGTAATGATGTCGGAGTATTCCGATTGTCTGCTTTACACTCAGGGAAATTTCAATAACCATATCGGTGTGCCTTTGACTTTGTTGAAGTTGAATAAGAGTCATAGGTATGCAATTATTGAGATGGGAGCAAACCATCCAGGTGAAATCAAGACTTTGGTGAATATCGCTCATCCTAATTGCGGATTGATTACAAATGTAGGTCGTGCCCATTTGGCTGGATTCGGTTCTCTTGAGGGTGTACTGAACACAAAGTGCGAGCTTTACGACTATTTGCGTGCTAACGGAGGTTTCGTTTTTGTTGATGCAGCAAATGAGATGCTAATGAAGAGAAGCGAGGGTATGACTCGTATCCTATACAACAACAATCCTGCAAATAGGGTAGTTGAATGTAATCCGTACTTGAAGTTTGTGTGCGATGGATTAGAGGCTCAAACAAACCTTATCGGAGACTACAACATAGTCAATGCCTTGGCCGCTATAGAGGTTGGTAGGAAATTCAGTATTCCTGTTTCTCAATCTTTGTCTGCTATTTCTTCCTATGAGCCTAAGAACAACCGTTCTCAATGGGTTAAGACAGAGAAGAACAATCTGATAGTTGATGCCTACAACGCTAATCCGACAAGTATGGCTGCAGCTCTGAATAACTTTAAAAATAGCAACTTCGAGCAGAAGGCTGTTATTCTTGGTGACATGCGTGAATTGGGAGCAGAGTCGGATAAAGAGCACAGCAAGGTTGTTGAGTTCTTGAAACAGAGCGACATTAAAAAGGTAATTCTTGTTGGAGAGTGCTTTGCAAAAGCGGCAAATGGATGCTTTGATACGTTTGCAGATGTGGATGCCTTGAAGAGAGAGATAGAGACAAATCCTATCAAGGGATATACTATTTTGGTCAAGGGTTCCAACAGCATCGGTTTGGTGAAAGTTGTCGATTTATTGTAGTTTGCCTATGAGTACCAAAGAAACTATAATTTACCTTGTAATATTCCTTTCAGTATTGGCTCTGTACCTGATAGTTGCCAATATCAGAAGAGTTAAAAAGGAAAAACTAGCCAAGGAGTCGAATGAAAACCTTGGCAAAACTGAAGGTTCTGCAGAATCTCCGGTGCAGAACGAGCCGGTGACAGACGATTCCGAGTGTTGTGGTCAGCATGAAGTCTGCGAAAAGACAACTTTACTGAACACAAAGATCAAACCAGAATATTATGATGATGAGGAACTTGACGTTTTGAAGGACAGATCGGTTGAATCCTACACTCCAGAGGAACTTGCAAAGTTAAGGGAAGTGTTCGACACTTTGATGGAGAAGGATGTCGCAGGTTGGTTGCGTAGCCTCCAGTTGCGAGAGATTGAACTTCCTGAAGACATCAAAGAGGAGGCGTTGCTTATAGTTGGTGATTTGAGATCTAGAGCAAATGAAAAATAAAAGTGAAAGGGCAGGAATATCTACAGTAAAATATATTGCTGTCCTATTCTTTTTTTGGATATTAGTATTTTTTGTCGAGAGGGCAATCTTCTTTTTTGTCGATAAGGATGCTTCTTCTTCGTTTGGAGTAAGCGACTTCTTTAGTTGTTGCTGGCATGCTCTTCCTATGGATGCCTCGACAGCGGTATATTTCCTAATCCCTGTTTTGCTTATACTTGTTGTCTCGTCATTTTTTAGGAATAATGATTGGGCAGACTTTCCTCTCAAGGCTGTAAACTATGTGGTGGCAGTCTTTACGTCAGTCATAGTGTTCGGAGATTTGTTTCTCTATCCTTATTGGGGATTCAGAATAGACGATACTCCTTTGTTTTACTTGAAGACTCCCAAAGATGCTGCGGCAAGTGCTTCAGCACTAGAAATGGTTGCTTTTGTTGGGCTTGTCATTTCGTTTTCTGCCTTGCTGATTTGGTGCTTGACTAAACTTCACAGTAAGTTTTTTGCCGGAAGCAAACGAGACTGGAGCAGTTTGCTTTTGATCCCAGTCCTGCCTCTTTTCGTTATCCTGGCAAGAGGAGGTGTGAATGTCTCGACAATGAACGTGGGAAAGGTCTATTTCTCGGACAAGCAGTTTTTGAATCATGCGGCGATAAATGCCAACTGGAACTTTATCTATTCGCTGGAAAAGACTGCCGACTATTCCGCATACTATATGCTTGCCGATGATGAGGCTCAAGCGATTTTCGACTCATTGTCTGCGAATAAAGATTATGAACCGGATACGGTCCTTTTTGTTGGGAAACCCAATGTGCTTTTGTTTATTATGGAGGGCTTTAGCGGTACAGCATGTTCTTCGCTAGGAGGAACAGATGCCATGCCAAATGTTTCGAGATATGCCGCAGAAGGTGTGCTGTTCAAGAATTTCTATGCCAACAGCTTCCGTACAGACAGAGGATTGGCGGCAATTTTAGCTTCTTATCCAGGAATGCCTACCACTTCGCTGATGAAACTTGCTTCCAAGTCTCAGTCGGTTCCAATGTTCCCTCAGGATTTCCATAATAATGGATTTGCCACCTCTTATTATTACGGGGGAGACATAAACTTTACAAACCAGAACTCTTTTGTCCATATTGCGGGTTATGAAAGAGTGGTAAGTGACAAGGATTTCGAATCAAAGTATCTGCAGTCAAAGTGGGGAGCTTTGGACGGTGTGCTTCTTGATAGGCTTGAGAAAGATTTTAGTGACGGCCTTTTTGCCGAGCCGTTCTTCTGTACTGTTCAGACTTCCAGCAGTCACGAGCCCTATGATGTTCCATATAGCCATGATTCTAACCAATATGTAAATTCGGTTATGTATGCTGACAGTTGTCTTGGTTCTTTTTTGGATAAGATAAAGACTTCTCCGATTTGGGACAATCTTCTTGTCATCATACTTCCTGACCATGCGGCCAAGTATCCTGAGGACATCATGAACTATCAGAAAGAACGCTATCATGTTCCTATGGTTTGGACAGGAGGCGCCATAAAGAAAAGTCTTGAAGTCGAGGACTTCTGCTCTCAAATTGATTTGGGAGCGACACTTGTTGCACAATTTGGATGGAATACGGCTAAATATCCATTCAGTAAGAATGTTTTTTCTAAAAAAAGCAGTAAATTCGCGCCGTATTCGTTCAATAACGGATTTGGATATGTAACTGCAGAGGGGTATGCCTCGTTTGACTATGGTCCTAAGTCTGTAATTTCAGAGACTGATGCCGAGTTGACAAAGAAAGGAAAAGCCTTTATGCAGATTGTACATAAAGATATTGAAAGGAGGTGATTTAAGAAGACATGATGACATTTGAGAATATCACTTACGGACCTGTTCGTAGTCGCCGTTTGGGCCTTTCCCTTGGTATAAATCTTATGCCGAAGGAGAACAAGATGTGTACTTTTGAGTGCATCTATTGCGAATGTGGCTTTACGAAGAAAGGTGTAGTCGGTCATGTTCCTACTCGTGCCGAGGTAAGGGACGAGCTAGAAAAGACTCTTTCATCTCTTTCTGAGCAGGGAATGCAGTTGGATGTTATCACTTTCGCCGGAAACGGAGAGCCTACTCTTCATCCGGATTTCGAAGGGGTGATAGACGATACTGTTGAGTTGAGAGACAAGTATCACACTTCCGCAAAGATCTCTGTTCTGTCCAATGCTACGATGCTTCACAAGGATTCTGTTTGCAGAGCCTTGGGAAAAGTTGATAATAATATATTGAAGCTTGATTCTGCGATTGATGCTACGGTGAAGCTGATTGACGTTCCTGCTCAAAAGGATTATTCTGTTAGTGCCGTCATGGAGAACCTCAGAAAATTCAATGGAGATTTTATTCTTCAGACAATGTTCTTGCGCGGAACGGTCGATTCTCAAGTTGTGGACAACACCACAAGCGAGGAAGTCTCTGCCTGGTCGGATATGGTGCGTTCTCTGCATCCCAAGCAGGTTATGATTTATTCTATTGACCGAGAAACGCCGGTGAAAACATTGGAAAAAGTCTCGAAAGAGCAGTTGGATGAAATTGCTGAACCTTTGAGAAAAGAAGGATTCGATGTTTTGTCCGTATAAGTCCAATCAAAGATGCAAAGTATTAAATTATCCACAATTTGATAAAAAATGTGAGATAACTTGGTGAATGTAAAATTATTTCACTAACTTTGCGCGCAAAATTAAGAAATCATTTATTAAAACAGATTATGATTGTAGTTCAAATCAAGGAAGGCGAGAATATTGAAAAGGCCTTGAAGAAGTTTAAGAGAAAGTTCGAGAAGACTGGTGTTGTTAAGGAGCTTAGAAACCGTCAGCAGTTCACTAAGCCTTCTGTAGTTAAGAGACAGCAGAAGATTCATGCTATCTATGTACAGCAGCAGTACCGTTGCGACGATTAATCTTCTTTGATTTTTCATCTCTTGAGCAAAGAAGACGATGAATATATATATTGAAGATTTTTTGCAATATATAAGGTATGAGAAGCGAATGTCTTCTCATACCTTTATTGCTTATAAGAAGGACCTGGAACAGTTCGAGCAGATTATGATTGAAAGTTTCGGAGAATTTGAAGTTGAAAAGATCCGCCACAAAGAGATCCGTTTATGGATTGTTGAGAATAAAGCTATGCACAAGGCTTCCTCCATTAACAGAAAGTTGTCTTCCCTACGTTCGTTTTTCAGATATTGCCGAAGAAAAAATCCTGACTTGGTCAACCCGATGTCAACTATTGTTGCGTTGAAGCAAGAAAAGCGTCTTCCCTCGTTTTTGAGGCAGGAAGAGGTCGAAAAACTATTTGAAGAACATATAAAGTACGATTTTTTTGAAGATTTTCGTGATTTTATTATGTTGGAATCATTTTATTCATTAGGTTTGCGCTTGTCAGAGCTGATAAAGCTAAAAAACAGAGATCTGGATTTTAGCCGCAAAACAGTGACTGTGCTTGGAAAACGTAACAAGCAGAGGGTGTTGCCCCTTTCTGACCGATTTGTAGGACTGGCGCAAAAATTTATCGAATCCAAGAAGTCGGAGTTCGGTAGTGAATGTGAAAATTTTATAGTCGATAAGAAAGGAAACGAGATGAAGCCGCTGGCAGTGTACCTTATAGTACAGAGGAAAATCGCATCCGTGAGTTCGATCACTCAAAAGAGCCCGCATGTGCTGCGACATACTTTCGCTACTATAATGCTGAACAACGGTGCCGAGATAGAGTCGGTGAAGAGCCTATTGGGACATGCTAATCTTGCTGCAACACAAATCTACACGCATACGACTTTCGAGCAAATGAAAAGTATTTATAAACACGCTCATCCAAGAGCATAAAGAGTAATGATTATGAACGTAAATTTTCAGGCAATCCATTTTGATGCCAATGCGAAGTTAGAGGAGTTTGTCCAGAAGAAGGTGGTGAAGTTGGAGCAGTACTCAGATGTTATCACTAGTTGCGATGTTGTGATGAAGGTTGTTAAGCCTGAGGTGGCAAACAACAAGGAGGTTATGCTTAAGGTGAATGTTCCTAAGCACGAGTTGGTTGTGACAAAGACAGCAGACTCTTTTGAGGAGGCTTTTGATAACGCCATGGATGCAATGATCCGTGAGATTGTAAAAGAAAAAGAAAAAAATAGAAAATAATTTGCAAAAAGTTTGCAAGTTTGAAAAAAAGCAGTAATTTTGCACCCGTTAAGAAGAAACCCCCATGTGAGGGTTGTCCTTAACGGATGCTTTTTTAAGCCTCTTTAGCTCAGTTGGCCAGAGCACGTGATTTGTAATCTCGGGGTCGTTGGTTCGAATCCGACAAGAGGCTCAAAAGTTTGGGTGTATTCCAGAGCGGCCAAATGGGGCAGACTGTAAATCTGCTGTCTTTCGACTTCGGTGGT
>JAZUHH010000027.1:0-66548 GCA_045641625.1 Paludibacteraceae bacterium | reverse complement strand
CTCTCGCTAGCGTTCATCCTGAGCCAGGATCAAACTCTCCGTTGTATTATAGAATTGATTCTTTTTCTTGTTTCTCTCAGAATACGTCTTCTCGTTCCTTCTACCTTTCTTTCCTGTGCATTGCAATTCTTGTCAAAGATCTCTTCTTTGTAGTGGGTTTCCCCTTCTTTCAACCGCTCGCTTGCGGCTTATTTAGTGGCTTTCGGGGTGGCTTAGTCCTTCGTTCCTTCCCGATTGCGGATGCAAAATTAGTACTTTCTATATTACTGACCAAATGTTTTTGGGATTATTTTAAAAAAAGTTTCATAAACCACTGATTTTGTTAAAGAAAAAAAATCAGAAACATATTTACATATCAACATTTCTTTTCTTTGTACCAATTTACCATAAAGGACAAACACAAGGGCAGACTAATCGCACCCTTGTGTTCATTAATTTTAGAAAATGCTTCTTATTGCTACCTCAGTGAACATATCTAAAAAGCAAACAACAGTTTTATTGGGTTCATCATCTTTGTTCAAATCCATACTATTGGGCCAAAACAAATATTTCTTTTTATCTGAAGGATTGAAATACTCAAATGCGCAAAGATTTTCAGAATCATCAAATTTCGGATGTATCTGGACGTTGCATGCAACATTCTTATACTCCCACCAAATATAAGAGTTTTTCCAGTCTGCGCGATCTAGCTCGATTCTAAAATCTCCATAAAGGTGCGACTCAAACATTCTCACATCATTCCTAATCTTATCGTCAGAAGGCATATTGCCTTTCGAAGCCTCAGTCATAAGACCTTGAAAATACTTCAACATCGCTTTGAAATGCTCATAGCGCATACTATCAAATGACTCCCAGATTTCATAGGCTACTACATGGTTATACAAACACTTGCCAGACAACACGCTGTCAAAATAGTCCAGCCAAAGCTTCTTCTGCCAAGTACATTTGCTCCAATCACCTTTCTTTCGAGCCCAGTCATCGCATTTCTTAGCATGAAACAAACCCTCCGTATGCAGATCTGCCGCAATCCTATAGTTGTCCGGCTGACTGCGAACAAAGTTCAATACGAAATCATAAAAATCTCTAGCGTCATACACATCTCCATCAATAGTCAAAGCAGACGATGTTCCAAACTGAGAATAGCAATGATAATTGGAATGGCGCCATTCTCCTTCATACCATTCCACCACGCTAAGTGTCAAAAGATTTGCCATTGGTTCCTCCATCCAATCATGGAACTTATCAAAAATTCCGTAGTCGGACTTGTCCATCGCGGCATGAGAGAATTCATGAATAAGAACTTTCGCCACAAGCCAGCAAAGTTCCTTTTCATTTCTGACACTATCAACGATACGCTCAGGGCAAAGTGCTATAACAGGATGCTTAACAGACAATATGTTACACTTCGACATATACAAGCCGAGCCATTCTGTTGCAAGGCGTCGTTCTTCTCTATTCTCATCCTGATATTCCTTGCGGTTTTCTCGCTCCCAAACTTTCAATGTGTCCTCATTTATTAGGAACACTGGTATCTTATCCATTAGGAAATTGAAGTCAAACTCATAAGAATTGTGTTCATCTCTAGAATACCAAGACATTATAGTCTCAGCGAAATCGATCTGAACCTTAGTAAGATCGAACTTAGAATTTAAATTAATTACTTTCATAATTCTTATTTTTTAAGATTTTAGACTTATCTCACTCTCTACAAAAAGCAGAGGAGTGAGTTGAAACAAATCTAAATGTGTTTATACATAAGTCATTTTGATAATTCTGTCAGTTTCTCCCAAACACGAACCATTGCCAATGTGTCAAGTTTGCAATAGGCAAGCAATGAATCACGCGCCTCTTTCTGCTCTGCACTAGACATATCCTTGGTTTTTGGAAACAATGTCATAGCCTCTCCTCCATTATGAACACTCGGCAATTTTGAATAGTCTAGTTCTGGGTCATTCGGGAACAATGCAGGAAGCACGGCTTTGATAGAATAAGACCCACGCATATCAATATGATAGCAATCACCATCCTTAAAAGGGAGCATCAAATCTTGGATATTTCCATGTATGCTAGTCAAATGATCATGCAAATCAGGATACAAAACTGCCAGCTCGGCAATCCTTCCACATTCAAACTCCTTGTTGTATGCGACAACACGAGCATTTGCGGGAATATCTTTCACAAGTTGCTCTGCCAAGGCACGACGTGGATCTGAGCCGTCAGAAACAGCCAGGAACTCCTTATGGTAAAGCTTACCTCCCAACTCATCAATATAGTGAAGGGAATACTGGAAAGGAATCTGATTGTTAGGACTGGAATTCTTGTAAATTGGCAACGCAGGCTGAATAGTCTCAAAATCCAAGAAATAGAGAGGAAAAGTCAATGAATCCAGGAACTCTTTTATTTTGCTGTCGTCATGGAAAACATCTTTTTTCCCTGACATCTCGGCATCAAGCTGACGTATCTGGGAAAGACATTTGTCATTACCCAAATCAGTAATGTGCTTCAAGTACTCTTCGTATGTAACGACACCTTTTTCATACAAGTCAAAAGACCTCACTCCACCGATAGAGAACACCGAGGAATTCGGAACACCCTTGTATTTCTTGCAATACTCTGCGAAAGCACAGTCATACGGATGTTTGCAGCGAGTCCCTAGATGCGAATCCATTTCATTCTTTGAATTAAGCACATAATTTGCCAACTCTATTTCTCGTTCAACAGTCTTCATTCTCTCCTTAACCTCTTTGGTCAAGTCTGTCTTATGAAACAGTTTTTTCAAGTTGTACTTTGGATTTCCATTACTATCTGTCTTGCCGTCATAGACATACTCGGAATTCAATACAAGTGTGTAGTACTTTTCCACTTTCACACCGCATTTCATAAGCACATACGCCTGACAAGCCAAGTCGTCTATATAGACATTCTTTTTCCCTCCTTTATTTGACTTGTCGCCATCTTTCCATGTAGAGCTCTTTACCTCGAAAATATCGAACTTGTCACCGCCTTTGCTTCTGCGATGCAGAATATCAACAGCACAATAAGTTCCATCATACGAGAACGAAGCTTCACAGATGTTATCTACTCCGCTACCTGTCTTTATTAGATGTGATGTGGCAGATAACATCTTATTCAAATCCAAAACTTCATTGCCACTAGAATCAATTTTAGTCGTTGTAACATCAATATAGTCTCCGAAATAGCCCATAGCCAAATCTCCGACAACATTGCCCGTATTAAAACGAGCCATAGCCAACGAATCAACAATTGCCTCTCCCGGTTTGTTTACTTCTAGCCATAATCTCTTTGGACACTGGCAAAATGCTAAAAATTTTGATTTAGAAATTCCCATAGCTTAACCCTCCTTAAATTTAATATTAAAAATGCCTTGTTTTTGTTTGATGTTACAAACATTAAAGGCCAGGTCGGCAAAAATAACGCATACCGCAAAGAAAATGACGGTCAAAATGTTAAAAATGGAACAATTTCAATGTTGTTGACTTTACACTACTACAATCCTTGTTTTCAAAAAGGCAAAGCTGAAATGCACAGGGTGATATTTTCAGCATAAAATACCACACCAAAAAGACAAAAAAGTCCGCCTCAACGAGACGGACTTCCTTGTCTTTTATTGATTCTCAAGATTAGTACTCCTGCCAAGTCTTGATGTCCTCCACACCCTTATTAACCAAAGCACGAATGTATGGTTACATAAGCATTCTATATTTTTCTTGATTTTTTTAACTCTTCCTTCAATTGGTCCGAAGTCTGATTGTTACCCTGAATATTTAGAGGATAATAACCAGCATTAATTATCTTGGATTCCTCACATTCAAGAGAATGTTTATCCATATCTTTATATTCCCACTCCAAATAACAATTATCATCCATAAAATCGTTTAGCCTTTTTTCTCCAAATGTATAGAAAGTATCAGTACTTCTATCCATTAACAATCCCATCAATGTTCTACGCAAAGTAGAAAGATATCCTTTGGATATAGTCGATGGAGAATGTTTTTGTGCAATGTGCCACTTAAAACGGCCCCTTATTCCGTTTCCACCAGCAGCGATACCTACATACAATAAAGTATAATGTTGATTATTTATAATCATATGTTGGTCTTTTATAGATTTCAACTTAGAAAAATCTACATAAGATCCTAATGAACTCAATAGTGTTGTAACCGACTCTTCACGAAACCACCATTTATATATACCGTGTTTCTTTTCAATTCCAATGAATCCACTCTCCCTAATGTCTTTAACTGATTTTATCATATTCTATATTTATTTCAAACATTTCAACATCTGACCAATTCTCATTCCTTTTAATGGAACATTGACAGTTCTGCCCTTAAAGTCCAAAAACTCCCTATATTTTCCCCCAGCCAGTACTATAATATCATCTGTTTGATATTTTTTTAGAATTCCATCTATCTGACCATTTACTATTCCTGCCCATTCCTTTCTCTCTTCTATCCTCATAGTATTAAGAGTTTTATTATAAGATGATATTATTTTATTCAGAGGAATCAAATAATGTTTTGCAGATAAAATAAATATTTTATCATCACTTGTCAACATACGAGCATAAGCCAAACTTTTCTTAAAAAGTGGACTTTTATATAAGTATTGTGCTTGACATGGATCTTTTGCTTTTTTACTGCAACAAGAAATAAATACAATATAACCCATAATCACTATTATTAAATCCTTGCCTACTCTCTATGGTTTTCGGCATCCTCGTTTAGTCCAACTTCCTTTGTTGTTCCTATTGCAAGTATAGATAGATTTTCTAAATCTACAAAATAGTTTTATAAAAAAGTTAACAGAACAAACCATGCCTTTCAACATAAAATGCAACAAAAAAGTCCGCCTCGACGAGACGGACTTCCTTGTCTTTATTGTTCTCAAGATTAGTATTCCTGCCAAGTCTTGATCTTGATGTCTTCCACACCCTTGTTAACCAAAGCACGGATGTATGCGCTTGCAAGACGTGCGTTTGTCATCAATGGAATGTTGTGATCTATTGCCGAACGACGGATTCTGTATCCGTTTGTAAGCTCGCGCTTTGTCTGATCCTTTGGCACATTGATTACCAAGTCGATCTGGTGGTCAGCCATAAGCTTGGCGATGTCTGCCTTGCCACAACACTGCTCGTCAGGCCAGCAAACTGCAGTAGCCTCGACACTATGCTCGCCCAAGAACTTCTGAGTGCCCTCTGTAGCGTAGATCTTGTAACCCTTTCCAGACAACATCTTGCATGCGTCAAGAAGTTCAACCTTGCCACGAACATCTCCTGATGACACCAAGATACCCTTTGTTGGAATAGGATAACCTACAGAGATCATAGAAGTCAACAATGCCTCGTCAAAGTCTGCTCCGATACATCCAACCTCTCCTGTCGAAGACATATCAACTCCAAGAACAGGGTCAGCCTTGTGAAGACGGGCAAACGAGAACTGGGAAGCCTTAACACCTACGTAGTCAATATCAAATGTAGATGAGTCCGGAGTCTCGACTGGAACGTCAAGCATAATCTTTGTAGCAGTCTCGATAAAGTTTCTCTTCAATACCTTAGACACGAATGGGAAGCTTCGTGATGCACGAAGGTTACACTCGATAACCTTAACCTCGTTGTTCTTTGCAAGGAACTGGATGTTGAAAGGTCCGCTGATGTTAAGCTCCTGAGCAATCTTCTTGCTGATCTTCTTGATTCTGCGTGCAGTCTCCATATAGATCTTCTGTGCAGGGAATACGATAGTTGCGTCACCAGAGTGGACACCAGCGTACTCTACATGCTCAGATATCGCGTATTCGATAATCTCTCCGCACTTAGCCACAGCGTCGAACTCGATCTCCTTTGTCTCCTGCATGAACGAAGAAACAACTACCGGATACTCCTTAGAAACCTGTGCGGCAGCCTTAAGGAATGTATGCATCTGCTCCTTGTTGTAGCATACGTTCATCGCAGCACCTGAAAGCACGTATGATGGACGAATCAATACAGGGAAGCCTACCTGGTCGATGAACGCGTCGATCTCCTCGAAGCTTGTAAGCTCCTTCCATCTTGGCTGGTCGATGCCAAGCTGGTCAAGCATTGCAGAGAACTTGTGACGGTTCTCTGCGCGGTCGATAGAAACCGGAGAAGTACCAAGGATAGGAACATTCTGGCGGTGAAGCTTCATTGCCAAGTTATTTGGAATCTGTCCTCCTACTGATACGATGACACCCTTAGGAGTCTCTAGGTCCAAGACATCCAACACGCGCTCGTAGCTCAACTCGTCAAAGTAAAGTCTGTCGCACATGTCGTAGTCAGTTGACACAGTCTCAGGATTGTAGTTGATCATGATGGACTTGTAGCCCAACTTTCTTGCAGTCTGGACAGCATTGACAGAACACCAGTCGAACTCTACGGATGAACCGATACGGTATGCGCCCGATCCAAGGACTACGATTGATTTTTCGTTCTTGTAGTCATAGCTTATCGAATGCTCGTTTACGCCGTAAGTCATGTATAGATAGTTAGTCAATTCCGGATGTTCGGAAGCGACTGTATTGATTCTTCTGACCGCTGGAAGAATGTTGTTCTTCTTTCGAGAAGCACGGACACGAAGAATCTCCTTCTCCATGTTGCCCGAAGGATTCTCGCAGTAGCGTGCAATCTGGAAGTCAGAGAATCCAAGACGCTTAGCCTCGCGCAACACATCTGCAGGGATCTCCTCGATAGTCTTGTATTTAGAGATCACCTTAGTGTAGTCAACGATATTCTTCAACTTGTTAAGGAACCAGATGTCAATCTTAGTCAACTCCTCGATTCTCTCCACTGTGTAGCCCTTCTCAAGAGCAGCTGCTATGGCGAAGATACGAAGGTCTGTAGGGTGAGAAAGTTCCTTGTCAAGGTCGTCGAACTCCAAGTCCTTGTTGCCGACGAATCCGTGCATACCCTGTCCTATCATACGAAGTCCCTTCTGGATAATCTCCTCGAAAGACTTACCGATAGACATGATCTCGCCGACCGACTTCATTGAAGTACCGATCTCACGGTCAACGCCTACAAACTTTGTCAAGTCCCAACGTGGTATCTTGACGATCATATAATCCACTGAAGGGGCAACGTAAGCCGAGTTAGGAGTACCCATCTCACCGATCTGGTCAAGAGAGTAACCCAAAGCCAACTTAGCGGCAACGAAAGCCAAAGGATAACCGGAAGCCTTTGAAGCCAAAGCAGAAGAACGGCTCAAACGAGCGTTGATCTCGATGATACGATAGTCGTTAGTCTGGGCGTTGAATGCGTACTGTATATTACACTCTCCGACAATACCGATGTGGCGTACAACCTTCTTTGCAATCTCCTGAAGGAAAGTAATCTGCTCCTGAGTCAAAGAAATAATAGGAGCAACAACGATGGACTCACCTGTATGTATTCCAAGCGGATCGAAGTTCTCCATTGGAACTACTGTAAAGCAGTGGTCGTTCTTGTCGCGGATAACCTCGAACTCGATCTCCTTCCAACCCTTCAACGACTCCTCTACAAGGATCTGCTTTGAGTGAGCCAAAGCGCTTTCGCATAGGTCGCGGAACTCCTTCTCGTTCTGGCAGACACCAGAGCCAAGTCCACCAAGGGCGTAAGCCGAGCGAACCATGATAGGGAAACCGATCTCGTTGGCAACACGAAGCGCATCCTCCATAGACTCCACAGCCTCAGACTTAGGAGTAAGAGCCTTGATCTCATCAAGCTTCTTGACAAAAAGGTCACGGTCCTCTGTAATCATGATTGCATCTACGGATGTACCAAGCACCTTGACACCGTACTTCTCGAAAATGCCGTTATTGTAAAGCTCAGTACCGCAGTTAAGTGCAGTCTGTCCACCAAAGGCAAGCAGAATGCCGTCTGGCTTCTCCTTCTTGATTACCTCCTCAACGAAATAGGGAGTGATTGGCAAGAAATACACCTTGTCAGCAACACCGGCAGAAGTCTGGATAGTAGCGATATTAGGATTGATAAGCACAGTGCTGATACCCTCCTCTCGCATAGCCTTAAGGGCCTGCGAACCTGAATAGTCAAACTCTCCTGCCTGACCGATCTTCAATGCTCCGGATCCAAGCAGAATGACTTTTTTGATTCCTTCAATCATATTCGTATAATAATTTGTTTCTATTTCTAAAATGTCAAAAAAAATGCGTTAGAACTGAAGGACGTCCAACGCAACTAAAATAAAAAAGAATGAGACATTGCAGAAGCTGTTTCCGCAAACACTAATACTGTATGTGTTAGTTTTATCTTCATTCCTCCTTATAACTTAAAATTATGCAAAGATAAAAAAGGAATTTCTATTCTCCAAATTTGGAACGAGGTTTTCCGAAAAGAAAAAACAACAGAAAACAAAATGCTATTTCATCAGATAGAAAATGGCTGCGCAATTCAACACGGCCACCAACGGAACAAATATCTGGAACTTCAGGTGCTTTGTCTTGTGCCTGATCATATACATGCCTGCCAATGCTCCGTATGCTCCACCCAGGAAGGCGAGGAGGATAAGTGTCTTTTCCGGAATCCTCCACTTGTTGCGCTTCGCCTTATACTTGTCTATAGCATAGACAGCAAACACAACCACATTCCAGAGGAACAGCAGAAGGAATGCAAATTCAAGATTCATCACTCCTTAAGTTTGTTTATGATCTTCTTTATTGTCAAGGCCATCTTCTCGTGCATGAACTTCTGGTCGGACAGCTTCGAGTCAACAGACATGAACGCGACATGAACCGAATAGTTCTGCTCTGCCAGAAACTCGAACAGAGGAGCCTTGTTAAGACGATATGCTTCTCGGATCTGGCGGCGAAGATGAACGCGCCACACAGCCCTCTTCAGCTTCTTCTTCTGAGAGATGATAAGAATCTTTGCAGGAACAGGGTCCTTCTCCACCTTACGAACCACCACACGATATGGGAAAGACACGAAAGCTGTGCCGGACTCGAAAAGAGTCGCCACGTCATTCTTCAGACAAAGATGTTCAGCTTTGGGGAATGTGAATCTCATATTGTTGCAGTGTATATAATTAAAAAGACGCACAAACGAGTGCGTCTTTCCTTATTTCGAAATCCTGTTTTTACTGATTGTTCTTAAGATAGTTCTCGATAGCAGCAGGCATAGACTTGCACTCGTCAGTAGGACACTGGATGTCAACTCTCAAGCCGGCCTCCTCTGCAGCCTTGACTACGGTAGGTCCGAAGCACGCTATCTTGATGTCCCCCTGCTTGAAGTCTGGGAAATTGTCAAACAAAGAGTGAATTCCTGAAGGAGTAAAGAACGCCATCATGTCATACTTGAAGTCCGGATCCTGAGTATAATCCACACTTACTGTACGGTACATAACTGCCTTCTCGCACTGGATATTGTTTGCAGACAAAACTGCCAAATAGTCATCCTTTGGATCAACCGAGATATTCTTGTTTACCTCGTAAACGTCAGACACTACTGCCAAATACTTCTCTTTAGGACGCTTCTTGATAACGTCGATCATATCTGTTCCCGAACCGTCTGCAGGGAAATAGATTCTTCTCTTTCTGTACTGAACATACTTCGAGATGTAATGAGAGTGCTCCTCCTTAGGGAAGATGTAGCGCATCTCGTCATGCATCTTGATCTTCATCTCCTCACAAATGCGGAAGAAATGGTCAACAGCAAGCTTGTTAGGAAAAATAATAGCGGTATGGTCGAGGATATTTATTTTCTGTGTTCTGAATTCTTTTGTAGTTACACCCTCTATCTTTATGAGCTGCTTAAAGTCGATCTTGACATCGTACTTTGCCTCAATATCAAAGTAAGGAGACTTCTCTGTAGCGGGTTTTGGCTGCGACACCAAAATTCGTTTAATCTGGGACATTTCTCTCAACCTGGACAGTTAAAAAATATACTTAATATTCACTAAAAAAGCACTTAATCCCACTAGGGGTAGCACTTCGAACGTGCAAAGGTACAAAAATAAATAGAAAATAGAGATAAAGCCATCGAAAAAATTAACGATAGACTTGCCAATCATTAGTATTTTGGCTAAAAATAATACTCCGAAGCCGAAATATAGCGCTCCGTTGAAACAGCTGTCCGGAGAATAGCTGAGCATCAAAACCGCAGGAACCATACACAATCCGGCTAGACGAATTATCGTCATGAAGGAATTGGAAAACAATGTGGTGCGGCCAGGGTAATAGACAAACTGAAGCAGGTCCATCAACCACTTCTTGAGCAGGCATACGATGACAGTTGCTATGACCGCAACGATTATCAGCAAAGGATGAAGCGTGCAGTTGCTGCCATGCGTAGCAAAGAATCCGAACAGGCCAAGACTGCACAGGCTGGCGCATGTCAAGGCAAACTTGTATGGGGAACTCTGAAGCCATTCGGAACCGAAGATACTTCCTCCGGCTGCCGGGTTAAAGAATGTCAGAACCTCTGTCTTGAACGCCTTCATTCTTGCGCCAAGAACATACATATACACTATGAAAAGAACAAGAAGGAAAGGAGTGTACCACAAGCTCATCGAAACCGTAGGAACTCTCGGACTTCCGTCTTTACTTGGAATATCTCTTTGTTGGAATGTCTGCACGGCAACTACCGGTGCTACACTGTCCTTTGCAAGCGAGTCAACTGCCGTAACTGAATCCTTAGTTGCTGTATCAGCCGCAATGACCTCTATTCTTGGCACCTCTATAGGCTTAGCCTGGCTAACGGGACGAACAGCCTCAACAACTTCTGGTTTAGTCGTCTTGACAACTACAGGTACGGGTTTATTCTCAGTCACTGGCTGAGTACGTATAGAATCCACTTTCTTGACAACCGGCTGTTCGCTCGAAACAGAAGTTTGCACTGGCGCATTACTTTCCTCAACAACCGAAGCAGGAGTGACTGTCTCTGACTCGACCTCCTGCTTCTCAATAGGTGCTGACAGCTGTTCCTCCTGCTGAGAAGCGGGAGCAGCAACAGAAACCGGAGAAGGCTCAGAAGAACCTGCAGGTTGTATGACAGTTATAGAATCGCTCATAATTTAGTATCTATACTTTATTCCGTCTATGATATAGATTTCGCCTTTAACAAACTCTTTTACTAACTTTCCGCACAAACTGTACACTTCAGCCTTGTCCCAATCTATGTTCGCAGCCTTCACGCATACCAACTTGGCTGTATTGGTCTCCTCCTTAGGGGCAGGAGAATATACTGAATAACGGTTGGCTTCATACGCCTCAAGAGCCTCAAGAGCAGCTCCGTCAAAGTCGAACAAGGACGTGTTCTCGACCACGTTTACATCTGCCTTGCCGGTTGATGTGAAGTGAGCCCAACCTGTAACATTACTTCCGTTATTGTCCTCGACATGGATCATCAAAGGGTCCCAGTACAAGGAACCAACAACCTCTCCTCTATCCGTACTCAAGCCGACACCCTTACAAGTGTTCAGAAGCTCAGTAACGAAAGCCTTCTGTCCATAGGACTCGAAAGTATAGTATTGTGCATACAAAGGAGCATTGTTGCTCAACTGGCCATCATAGCCGTCAACTCTCTTGGGTGTAAAGTTGTAGCCGCTCTCCATGATGAAGATATCCTTGCCATAAAGGTCAATCACCTGCTTTGCAAACTCACCGAACTCTCTGCAAGTAGCCTCGCTCCAAGACGGATAGTATGACAAGCCTATGACATCAAACTTTGTTCCGTATTTCAAAAGCAGGTCAAAGTACCATTTGCAGGTAGTTGGACTGCCCCACTTTGTAACATCACTTGTATTGTCTGCGATATGAACCATTACCTTTGTGTCTGGATTCACCCTCTTGATAGCGTCGTATGCAGCGTTCACGAACAATGCGATATTCTCGGGATGCGCCTTGCCAACTGGTCTTTCCGCACTAGCGAACGAAGACTCTATGTCGTAGGAATAGGCATACGGATAAAGGAATCCTCCGTTTGTCTCGTTACCAACAGACACATATTCAGGAACCACACCCTTGCCCTTTAGTTCCGAAAGAGTAGATGTCACATAGTCCCTGACAATCAGCCTCAACGCGTCAACCTTTTCGTCAAAGCTATAGTATGACTTCAAGTTTTCCTGCCAAGCCTTAGGTACAATCTGCGACTCTCCGTTACTCCAATAGTCGGAAAGGTTAAGGGTATATTGTATCTTCAGTCCGGCTTCCTTGGCCTCTTGCGCAAGTTCGTGACAGTCAGCCCTGTCCTGATATCCGTCGGGAAGGTAATACTTTCCGTCTGCGCTCGTGCTTTTTCTTCCGGGGTTCACACTCTCCCTTATTCTGACAACATTGAATCCTCGTGAAGCAAGATACTTCAGCACAGCCATTGACTTTGCGTGTCGAGTGTCCGAAGGTCTGTAAAGAAGATTGCCGAACTCGTCCTTATAGTCTCCACCATTGTCAAGCACATAGTGAAGCATTGTTATGTCTCCACCCTGCAACAGTTCGTAAGGACCTTTAGCCCTCTCGACCTTTATGTCGTTAACGAAGATACCCTTGCCGCCTATTCCCTTGAAACCTATAGTGATCTTTCCATCCTTAGTTCCTACACCACGAAGGTAGATGTTATAGTTTCTGTTGGAATATGGCAGATGAGGCACAGCAGCCGAGCATTCCGAATAGTCAGTTCCCTTGGCATACACCACTCCGGTACTCATCAAGTCGTCCTTGTGGCCGAAAAGTGTAATGTTATAGAAACCATCCTCCTTCAAATCAAAGTTGGAAAATATCTCGAAGGTATCGTTCTCGAAATCCAAATCATCGAAATAGATGCCGTCATTATATCGGGCAGGAATGTCGCCCTTGCTCTGCCAGCTTTCCCTGTCAAAGAACTTCTCCTTGTCAAAGTTTTGAGAAAAAGCAGTACATAGCAACGACATCATCGCTGCCAGTAATAGTGTTATAGATATTCTTTTTCTCATTCTTTGATAAGGTATTAAGATTTTATTCGTTACTCTCCGTCATCCTCAAAGTCATGGTTTCCGTGGCGGAAGTTACCCTTTGTGCCTTTGAATCTGTCTTCTTTGGAGTGATGGCGAGTTCTCATTCTCTCACCTAGAGGACGCTCCTCATGATCTCTGCGAGGCTTTCTTTCACGAGGCTCTCTGACAGGCTTCTCAGCGAATCTGCGCTTCAAATATTCGTATCTGTCGATCTCCTTCAAGTCAGTACCATCCTCAGTCACATATCTGCGAGGGAAACGAGGTCTTTCACCAAGAGTTCCGTATGCCTCTTTCTTCTCTCCTCTCTCCTCTCGATTATATCCTCTGTCTCTGCGATCATCACGTCTCTCGCTTCTGTAGTCATCACGCCTCTCGCTTCTGTAATCTCTGTCGGACGATTCACGACGACTCTTGCTTCGACGGTCGATGCGAGTGTACTTAGAATCTATTCTTCTTTCTCCGTTCTCCTCTTCTCCATTTTCCGAGCGGAAAGAGCGACGTGGCTTTTCTCCATCCTTTGAGTATCTTCCTCTCTCTCCAGCCTCTCTTCTTGGACGCTGACGGCTAGCCATTCCTCCCTCACGGAAATCTCTGTCTCTCTTGAAACGATGAGACTCTCCTGCTTCATTCGAGAAGGACTCGGCAGAGTCGTCCTCAGAATTCTCTACCTTGCTCATCTTGTGCTCGAGCATGCGGCCAGAGAACAACTCGTATCTTCTAAGTTCGCAGTCGATATCGCCATTCTTTAGCGGCAACTTGAACGAAGGTTTCAATCTGATATTGCTGGTAACCTCGTTAGGAACTGTGATAATCCAAACGTCCTTGCCCTGACACTCCTGCTTCAACTTCATACCGATCTCCTCATAAAGCTTAGGAAGTTCATCACCACCGATTCTTGCACCGTATGGAGGGTTGAACATTATCATTGCATCGGACTGAGGAATCTTCAAGTCCTGGAACGGGCAGCAGCTCAAGACTACGCAGCTTGCAACACCTGCGCTCTTGACATTAGCCTCGCTTATCTCAATGCTCTTGCGAAGAATGTCCGAACCATAGATCTTGTGCTCGAACTCCCTCTCCTTGCTGTCATCATCATATATTGCAAAGAAAAGCTCCTCGTCATAGTCATTCCACTTCTGGAATGCAAAGCTCTTTCTGTAAAGACCTGGCGCAATTCCAAGGGCGATCATTGCCGCCTCGCAAAGGAAAGTTCCCGAACCGCACATAGGGTCGATGAAATCCTTCTGTCCGTCCCATCCGGCCATAAGCAGCATTCCAGCAGCAAGCACCTCGTTTATAGGGGCTTCTGTCTGCGCCTCACGATAGCCGCGCTTGTGAAGCGACTCGCCCGAAGCGTCAAGAGAAACTGTGCAAGTCTTGTCAGCCACATGGATGTTGATGTTAAGGTCAGGATTTGTAAGCCTTACGCTTGGACGCTGTCCGTACTTCTCCATGAAGTGGTCGGCTATACCGTCCTTGACACGGTACTGAAGGAACTGCGAGTGCTTGAACAAATCAGAAAAGACTGTGGCGTCGATAGCGAAAGTCTTGTTGACATCGATGTATTTCTCCCACTCGAAATTCTTGATAATCTCGTACACTTCATCAGCACTCTCTGCCTCGAAAGTGTCAATAGGGACAAGCACACGAAGAGCTGTGCGAAGGAAAAAGTTTGCGCGATAAAGCATCTCTTTGTCGCCCCTGAAACTTACTCCTCTGCGTATTTCGGTAACATCTTCAGCTCCAAGTGCCACCAACTCCTTAGCCAATACTCCTTCAAGACCTTGAAAAGTCTTGGCTATCATTTCAAAAGTCGATTTTTCAATTGTTGTCATATTCTTTTCTGATATTCAGTCAATTTTTGTTGTCGGGAAGAAGGCTTTTCATCAAAAGTTCTCCATCTGGTCATTTTCTGCCTCCATTGCTTCCCTCTGCGCCATTTTTCGCTTTTCGGCGCGTCTGTAATAGTATATTATTCCGTATTCCTGGCACTTTGCTACCTTCTCCTCCCCCTGCAGGTCCTCGAAGGTCTTCTCTATCTCGTCCCAGGCATCCAGTATAATCTTGTCAACAGCCTCGTTAAGAGCTATCACCTCCTCCATCTTTCTGTTGGTGTTTGCCTGCAGAATCTTCTGGCTACGGTGCGACTCCACGAATATTTCGAAGAACACCTTTACCTTTGCTATCGAGGGGTTGTATATTGGTGTGCCACCTTTCAGCTGCCTTTTCTGCTCGCCTTCGATGACGTTAATTCCCCATTCCTCCAGCTTGTCCTCTGACGAAAGGTCAGGCACCATCGTGCTGTCTGGGGCGAGCTTATAAAGCTCCTTGTACTCCTTCTTTATTTCGCCTCTCAGCACACACATGTTCACAACCTGTATGAAGTGCGAGACATAGAGTCTGGCCATCTTCAGCTCCTGCTGATATTTCTTGTTTGCCTTGGCCTGAATGTTCGAGCATGCCTGGTATTCGTTCACCACCTTGTCGTACTTGACAAGCATTGCCCTTGCCTCTTCGAGCGAGCGGAGCGAATAGGGCAGGCTGTTGATGTCAGCCACAGTGGAAGCCTTGTCCACGATGACACGCATTGTTCGCAGTCTCGCCTGGTTTGTGTTCGGTAGTCTTCTGTATGGCATCTCTAGTCCTCCCTGTAAAGCAAGTCTCTGGCTATATCCGCGAATGTCTGCTTCTCTGGAGCGTTAACCGAAATGTCCGACAGAGCCTTTAGCGCATAGTCGTACTGTCTCTTCATCTCGCTCTCTGCAACCTTGTCAATGCCAAGCTTTGTGAAGATGTCTGTCACAGCCTTGATCTTCTCTGCCGGATTTGGATTCTCGGCATTTATCCATTTAAGGAGTTCCGCCTTGGTCTCCGCATCTGCGGTAGAAAGCGCAGTAGTGAGAAGATAGGTCTTTTTGTTGCAAAGAATGTCACCTCCGATGTTCTTTCCGAATTTTGCAGTGTCTCCGTAAACATCAAGAAGGTCATCCTTGATCTGGAAAGCAAGACCTATGCCTATTCCATATTCGTATATCAAGTCCGCATCCTTGTCCGAAGCACCGGCAAGAATTGCTCCGACCTTCAACGCTCCTGCCAAAAGCACGGCAGTCTTTAGTCTGATCATGGACATGTATTCTGCAGTAGTCACATCCGTGCGGTTCTCGAAGTCCATATCATACTGCTGTCCCTCATAGACCTCTCTGACTGTCTTGTTGAACAATGCAAGAAGAGAAGGCAACAGCTCCGGCTTAGCACTGCACATCAGTTCATAGGCCTCGCTCAACATTGCATCTCCCGACAGGATGGCTGTATTCTCGTTCCACTTCACGTGAACAGTGTCACGTCCGCGGCGCTTGTCGGCCTTGTCCATAATGTCATCATGCACAAGTGTGAAATTGTGGAACACTTCGATTCCCATAGCAGGGCGAAGCGCCGCATTCCTGTCACCTCCGAACATCTGGTTTGAAAGCAACACAAACATAGGGCGGATTCTCTTTCCTCCTACACTCAGCACATAGCCTATAGGCTCGTAAAGGCCCTTGGGCTCACGGTTCTTATATAGTGCCTGCAGATTCTCCTCTACAAATGACATTATTTCCTTGACTTCCATACAACCAATTTTATTATATGTATCTTCTGACTCGCAAAGCACGTCGATTTCTAATGTTAACATCGCCTGGGAACTGCATTCCGGGCAATTGAAAAATCGCAGATGCGTAATCGGGGCAAAGTTAGTAATTTATTGTCTAAAATCATTCATTGTCGGGATTTCTTTTTAGAAAAAAGAGAATTGGCTGTTCTATGGCTTCTACAGACGTTGCATAAATCGAGACAATTTTAATCAAAGATAAATTCCGAAAGGTTAGCAAAACTTAAGAAGCATAAAGGAACTAAAGGAACAGAAAAAGCATCTTCTCTTTCCCTTCATAATCTGAATAGGCGAACAACAGACAAATAAAGATTCCTTGGTCAAGGACAAACTACTTGCAACTGACGCATTCCCATGCCACAACAAAGACCATGTAGCATTGAATGCAACCTTTCAAAAGCCACCCTTTTTACACATTCAAACAAAAGAAGCGCGATTATCTCTAACCGCGCTTCCTTTTATTAGCTTTATAATCTATTATTATGGAAACCTATATTTCAAAAGTTTCCGATTGAGTGTTAGTTTTTAGTCTTTACAACTTTTTTATTTCCAATCATATAGACTCCTGCAGGCAAACCATCAAGGGCATTTTCAAACTCTACGGACTTACGCAACAGAACGCCTGAAACCGAATAGACATCCACGATGCCATCATTGTCCTCTGCAGTCACAACCTCAAGATTCTGTGGAACTTCATACTCAATTTCTGAAGTTACAGGAACTGCACCGCATCTAGCATTTTGTTCCTTAGTGAATGCTACATTATAGAAACAGTTTTTATCCGAAGGATAAGAATCCAAACTTAGAGAACCTGTAATCCAGGCACCAAAGTCAGCACTTCCTATAGGACTTTCTAAATCTGCACTGTATTGCTTTGTTGTTACAGGATATTTAAAAATTTCAAAAACTTCCTTACCAAAGTTCATAGACAACACATAATAACCAGGAAGTAAGTTAACGCCACAATCTACAGTACGATTGCTTTTCGCGTCTGAAACTACGAGCTTCTGCTCATTTCCTACCCACAACAATCTATCTTTAACTCGGTAAGGGTCTCTACCAGTATTATCAAGTTTGGACGAATAAATCTGCGGAGTAACAGTTACACCAATCTCTCCATATATAGATTTTAAGCTTAAATCAAAAGAGGTAAGAGTCATTTCCTCATCTACTCTAATAACTAATGCCTCGTCTAAATATACTCCTCTTTCATCCTTTAAATCATCAAAACTTATTGCGTAGTTATTTTTCTTAACTGCCCATATTGTAGCTTCTCCGTCAGAAACATCAACCTTGTCATAAGGAACACAAAGTCCTACCTTACCTTCTACACCAAGCATAGAATCTACTAATGTCTTGCACTCTGCATCAGAATAGAAGTAAACATCAGACTTATCAGGAACAGAAACCTCAAAGCATAATTTACATCCGCTCTCTCTATCCTTAATCACGATATTTTTCACAGCAGAAACCTCAACAGCAGGCTTGACAGCCTCAACATAAACAACGTCAGAAGTCTTATATCCAAACTCTGTCCATGCATTAACCTCATAGATACCATCGCCATAGTATGGACAAACATCACCCTTTACATCATCAGAGACTACAGATCCATTATACTTCCACTCTAACCTGTATGCAGAACCTGATGACAAAAGATCAAGTTTAATTGCATCACCATCACACAATCTTAGAGTATCGGAATTAAACGACACATTCACATATTCAGGAAGGTCGCATGGCAAATCCATCTTGACAAGGCTTTTCACCTCCTCCTTGTCAGAACCTACACCGCACTGTCCGGAATTGTTAAGGCCGAATGAATAAACCTCGCCCTTCTTGTTGATAAGGAAGCCGAAGTTGTCGCCTGTAGAGACTGCAACTGCATCCTCGACAACTGTTCCGTCAGCATATTTCAAAAGCACTGGCGTATAGCCGGCTCTTTCACCCTCGAAAGGAGCAGAACCACCATTACCCTCATTACATCCCCAGTAAAGGGCATGGCCATCAGTAGTAACGCACAATGTGAAGGCACGACCTGCTGAAACCTGCATAACATTTGTCAGATATACATTTCCGCTGATTGTACTGTACTCGCCTGCAACAACCCTTTCGGCATTCTTGGTAGTCTTGCTGACACCCTGGCCTGTGCATTGGCACCAGCCTCCGTTACCCCAAGAATAAAGGCTTCCGTCCTGCATCAAGGCGAATGCCATAACGTTTCCTCCCTCTACAAACTTGACATTCTTTAATGGATTTTTGTCAGCATCCAATACCGGCAATACATAATCGGTCAATTCCATATAGCTGGTCGAATTGTTTCCGTTCCATGTACCGTTACCGTATGCAGAGCCGTCAGCTGTCACATAATAGAAGCCAAAGTCAGAAGCCGAGACTTCAACAATGTTTTCAAGCAGTTCGCCGCTTTCCAAGACTACATCCTTGATTACCTCTATCTTTTCTTTATGTTCGTTTGTTGTCCAATAGGAATAGACTGCATGCCCGTCATTCATAAGGGCTGTGAAGCCATTAGTGTCGGAAGCCACAGCCTTGACATCAACAAGTGGCTTCCCATCCTTCATTACCTGCGAGAATGGTATTGTCTCCTCATTCAGAACACCCCAACGGTACAGCTCCCCACTCTCTGTCACACCATAGAACATGGCTCCTGAACCAGCAACCACCTTCTTGAACTTAACGTCGCCAGTAGCAACAAGTTGAGGCTTGCTATAGAAACTTTGTTCTACAAAATCCGGAGCAGTCTTATCCAAATTCAAGATGCCTGTGTTTCCCAACGCTGTTGTATCACTACCCCAAGAATAAACATTTCCGTCCTTGCAAAGAGCAACACCTGCATTATTGCTACCCGAAATATAAGGAAGCTTGGCCTGTGCCAAAGTCGGCAACAACAGAGCCGACAAGAATAATTGTTTTAACTTTACCATAATATTGTATTTATTTTTCAGCAAAATTAAGCAAAAAGACATAACTACATTTATTATTTTCTAGTATTTGCTTAACATTTAACAACTTTTAACAAAAAACTATAATTTTGCACTTCATATCGAAGAATAACATATATGGGAGAACTGATAGCACTTTTAGTAGCTGTATCGTGGACAGCAACAGCCGTATTTGCAGAGATTGCAACAAAGAGACTTGGCACCTTGGTTGTAAATGTCGTGCGCATGGGATTGTCGGTAATCCTTCTATCCCTAATACTTTTCATCTTTACTGGTTCACCGATTCCTCAGAGCATGAACACCCAGACTGTTATGTGGTTTGGCCTGTCAGGAATTGTGGGATACGTCATCGGCGACTACTGCCTTTACAAATGCTACACTTACATAGGTTCTAGGTTCGGACAGCTTATAATGACCTTATCGTCACTATTTGCGGCTGTTGCCGGTTACCTGCTGCTTTCCGAGACCATTCCCTTGAAAGCTGGATTTGGTATGACAATCACTATCATTGGAATCGGAATTTCTGTACTCAACAAAGGCACAAATGGCAAGAAGGTAGAATTGAAACTGTCTGCAACGGGCATTTTGCTTGGACTTGGCGCCGCAATGGGACAAGGTGTAGGTCTGGTGCTTAGCAAAATGGGAATGGAAGCCTATAAATTAGCCGCTCATGGAGAAAGCGAAGCAGTCTTGAACATGATGCCATTTGCCGGCACTCTCACTCGCGGAATCATAGGGTTCTTGGGGTTCGCCGCACTTCTTGTCGCATCGGGTGGAACAGCTTCCTTCAAGCAAGGTCTGCATGACAGGAAAGGAATGACTTTCGCCCTGTTGTGCAGTATCTTTGGTCCAGTGATAGGTGTCAGCCTTTCATTGCTTGCAGTAAGTCTGGCCAATACGGGAATTGCGCAGACAATAATGTCTATATCCCCTGTTCTGATATTGGCTCCCGCATACTTCATCTTCAAACAGAGAATAACTCTGATGGAAATCATAGGAGCAGTTATAAGCGTAGCCGGTGTCATGACACTTATACTTTAAAAGCAAAATAGGCAGTGCGCTAAATTACGCACTGCCTATTAAATTCTATGTTTGCGGCTATTATAGTTCAGCTATGAACTCAGCCATAGCCATCTTCATCTTTGCCACAGTATTTGCCTTGATAACCTTCTTGCGCAAACGCTTCTCAGCATCCGGATAGATGTAGTTCCAATACTCACGGATGTGGGCGAGAGCCTGATCGTCACCGTTCATTCTCTCCACGGAAATTTCTATCATCTTGTTCATAAGCTGCTTGAGTTTCGTCTTTCTCTCGCTGACTGTTAGCTCTGTCTTGTTCACATACTCGGCAACAAACTCCGGACGCTCCAAAAGACCTCTTCCTATCATTATTCCGGAGATATTAGGGAATCTTTTCTGAATCATCTCAATATCTTCTGCTGTCTTGACCTCTCCGTTATATACTACGGGATGCGAGCAAGTCTCGACAAACCTGCCGAAAGCGTCATAGTCAATCTCTCCCGAATATCCCGCCTTGCCGACTCTTGGATGGAGAGTAACTTCGGAGAACGGGAAATCATTTATCATAGGCAGAAGCGAATCAATCTCACCAGCATCCTCAAGACCAAGACGAATCTTCAAACTCCACTTCACGTCAGTGTACTCACGCATCGCATCGAACATTGCCTTTACCCTGTCAGGATAAGGGAGCATACCGCTTCCCATTCCCTTACGGACAATCAATGGAAACGGACAGCCAAGGTTTACATTTATCTCCTTGAAACCCTTTTCGACGAGCATGTCAGTCATCATCTTTATCTCGTCAACCTTGTCAGTACCTATGATCTGGGGAACTGTATATGATTCTTCGGTTGGCAGTTCACGAATGTCTCTTCTGCGGAACTCGCCTCTCTCCACTCTCAAAAAAGGAGTGTAATAGACATCTACCCCACCATATAGATCATGGTGAAGCTGACGGAAAGTAGAGTCAGTGAATCCCTGTAGCGGTGCGAAATGAAACCTCATGGGATTAAGCCTTTACAATTGAAATTGCCTCGTCTATACTTACAAGCTTCTGCTCGCCTGTAGCCATATTCTTTAGCATTACCTTGTTTTCTGCCATCTCAGTCTCTCCAACGATAGCAACGAAAGGAATTGCACGAGAGTCAGCATAGCCCATCTGCTTCTTCATCTTAGCAGGCTCCGGGTAAACCTCTGCAGAGATGCCGGCTGCTCTAACCTCGCGAATCTTGCTGATTGCAAAAGACAACTCCTTGTCTCCGAATGTCACGAAAAGAAGTTTTGTCGAGCGCAAAGCATCCGAAGGATACAGGTCAAGCTGAGTCATTACGTCATAGATTCTGTCTGCTCCGAACGAAATACCGACACCTGACACGTCAGGCATTCCGAACACGCTTGTCAGGTTGTCGTACCTTCCTCCGCCGGTGATTGAGCCAATCTGCACATCCAAAGCCTTAACCTCGAAAATTGCACCTGTATAATAGTTCAAACCACGGGCAAGTGTTAAGTCAAGCTCGATAGGAGTAGCCAAATTAAGGGCATTAGTGTAAGAGAAGATTGTCTTCATCTCCTCTATTCCCTTCTGGCCTATCTCTGAACCTGAAAGCACCTTTGATATAGTCTCAAGTTTCTCCTCGTTAGTTCCGCTTAGCGTAATGATAGGCTGAAGCTTTGCTATTGCATCGTCAGAAATACCCTTTGAAGAAAGCTCTGCGTTCACGTTGTCAAGACCTATCTTGTCAAGTTTGTCAATGGCTACAGTGATGTCAACGATCTTGTCTGCCTCGCCGATGCTTTCCGCAATACCGGCAAGAATCTTGCGGTTGTTGATCTTTACGACAACATTGATGTTAAGTCTGCGGTAAACCTCGTCTGTAATCTGAAGAAGCTCCACCTCGTTGATAAGGGAAGTCGAGCCGACGATATCTACGTCGCACTGATAGAACTCACGATATCTTCCCTTCTGCGGCTTGTCAGCTCTCCATACCGGCTGAATCTGGTAACGCTTGAAAGGGAAAGAAATCTTGTCCCTGTTCATCACTACGAAACGAGCGAAAGGAACAGTAAGGTCATAGCGAAGTCCCTTCTCTGAAATCTGCTTCAAGACCTTGCTCTGGGCTCTGTTTTCAAGGTCAGCCTGCTCGACAGAAGAAAGGAACTCACCCGAATTAAGGATCTTGAAAAGCAACTTGTCTCCCTCGTCTCCATACTTTCCCATCAAAGTGGAAAGGTTCTCCATAGCCGGAGTCTCAATCTGCTGGAATCCGTATAGACGAAAGACGCTGCGTATAGTGTCAAAAATATAGTTTCTTCTTGCCATTTCAAGCGGCGAGAAGTCTCTTGTACCTTTTGGAATAGAAGGTTTATTTACTGCCATAATCTTGTTATTTCAAATTTGGTGCAAAATTATAAAAAAAAGTTTAATCAGACGCAGACAAAAAACGAAAAATGGAGAACGATAATGTCCTCCATTTTTTTGTAAAATGAAAATAAATTCTACTTGTAAAGGCAAAGATATGGAGTGTCCTCCTCAGCCTTGCAGCGGAACTTTACACCTTTCTCGACTACGAAAGTCTCGAACTTCTTGTAAGTCTTCCACTCTGTCTCTCCTGGCATCATAACCTGAAGCTTTCCAGAAGTTACAGTCATGATTTCGATAGTCGAAGTACCGAACTCATACTCACCCTTTTCCATTACGCCGATAGTTGCGCGTCCCTCTGCACTTTCTAGGCCGATGCTCATCACCTTGCCGTCGAAATACTCGTTTGTCTTAAACATTTCTTTATTGGTTTTATATGATAATTCTCTCTTGATTATGCGTATCTTCTCTTTCTCCAGATCAGATATATTACTCCGAAAATAGCTAGCAGGACAAGAGGCAGAGCTACATTGAACACCTGCCAGAATGTTCTCTGGCCGATTGTGTAAGCCTTGTTCAGAAGCCTCAACTTTATCTCTCTGCCGCGAAGCTCCATCCATCCGCTGTCGTCAGTCAGATAGTTCACAGCGTTAAGCACGAAGTCACTGTTGCCGAACTGCTGGTTCATGTAGTTGTCATAGCCCAGCTTGACAGGCATGAAGTTTTCCCCGTAGCCCTGGACATCGTTCTTTATTACATCGGCATCCGCCACTACAATTATCTTTGTCGGCTTGCTCTGCTCGATAGTCTTTACGTTTGTCTTGACTCCCTGAGGAATCATTCTGTTCTTGAATACAGAAGTGAACTCTCCCTCGATTGCTGCGGCCACGATCTGGTTTCTGCGGTTGAAGTAATAGCCTGTCTTCTCCACCTCTATGATTTTCATGCTCACTATCGAAGGCACATTCTGAATGTGGGTGCTTGCGCTTGTCACAAGAAGTTCAGTCTTTCTTAGCTTTGTGCTGTCACCGACAAAATCTAATGAGCTGGCAAACTGAGTCTTTACCGGTGTAATGCTCTTTGAGACCGAGTGGTACGGATTGGCAAGAAGCAGCGGCGAGTAATACCAAGGGACAGGCTTGAAGTCAGGCTGGTCACCCTCTCTCGACATATTCACAGGAATCTTCGTACACTGGACATCCTGAAGAAGCACAGGGTTAATTCGTACTCCATAACGGAACAGCTGGTCAGACAAGTTCACATCAAGCGGAATGCTCGCGGTCTCGCTTGCCGTAGTCAGACTGTCCAGAGCGACTCTGGCTCCGTCAACCAGCCACAATATCTTTCCTCCCTTCATCAGATACTGGTCAAGCACATACTTGTCCTTCTCAGAGAACTTCTGAGTTGGTCCAGCCACAATCATTGCGGCATATCCGTCAAGTTCATCAGGACTCTCTATGATACTTCCGTAGTCAATCTGGTAGTATTCCCTCAAAGTCTCGGCTATCGAATATGTATAGGCTTCGTTCAATTCGCCGTGGCCTTCAAGGAAAGCTACCTTTGTTACTTCCTTGACAGTAAGAACTCGCAATGCGTTTGTAAGCTCGTACTCAAGGTTCTGCGCCGACATGTTCAGGTTCTCCTCTGCACTGCGGCCAGGTATATTCTTCAAAAGGTTTACAGCACGACGGGAGTTCTTGACCTTGATTTCCGCCCACGGGAACACAACTCTCATGATTGGATTTCCCTCTGCATCCTTGTCATAGACGGGAATTCTTCTCAAGCCTCTGCTCTCCAGTTCGGCGAACTTCTTCTCTCTTGCCTTTGCGGATTTTGCATCGGCAGGGTTCTCGAACTTATACACAAGCTTGTCATCTGCATAGACCTTGAACTCGTCAAGCATCTCCTTCGTAGCCTTCTTCAGCTGAAGGAATCCTGAATTCAAGTCTCCATCCAGATAAACTGTCACTTCAACCTTGTCGTCCAGGTTGGAAAGCAGTTCCTTTGTGTTGTCGCTTATGCTGTAGCGCTTCTCTTCAGTCAAGTCAAGTCTGAAGAAATGCGACGAAGAGACGAAATACACAAACAGAAGTGCCAATACCACAACTATCGGTTCGACTATCCTCTTTATATTCTTTACTTCCATTCCAATGTCTCGATTATGTGGATAATGTCCTCACGCACAAACTGCTGAACAGGAGCTATGGAATCCTTGTTCGGAGTATTGTTGAAATACAAGGCTCCGCGAAAGAAATGCCTGACGCTGTCAGTAGCGACAAACTGAATGTTCGACGCTGTGTTCCCCTTCAGTTCGTACAGCATTGCATACACATGAAGGCTGTCGTTTGCGTAGGGCTGCTCAGTAATGTCGTCAGCCTTTGAAGTGTGCTTATACACGAAGTTTCGCGCATCCTCAGTTATCTCGTGAAGGTTGTTCTTCACCGGCTTGTAGCTGCAATAAATCTTTGCGTTGAGCGTAGGATAGACTACGTCCACCCAATATGGATCGTCTGTTGTCGCGTGCTTCTCGACCTTAGACACATTTGCAATCTCGAAGCCGTATGGGAAGCCGTTCTCGGCATACTTCACGTACTCCTTGTCAGGCAGAGTGATACGGAAATAGCCTCTTGGCTTGGGCATATACTCTCCGCAGCTTGTCAGCATGGCAACGCAAAGGACAAACAAATATGTAACAAATCTATTCATAGCTTTATAACTCTTGGTCTCACTCCTTGTCGGGGAGCCTCAACTTAATCTTTTTTATTCGTCTGTTGTCAACAGAGACGATCTTGAACACGTAACCGTTATGCTCTATCTCCTCCCCTACCTTGGGAATGGAGCCGCTCAACTGAAGGATCAGACCTGCGACTGTATCTGCGTCTGTCTCTATGTCCTCGAACTTTTCAAGGTCTATCTTTGGAATCTTGAAGAAATCCGACAGCTGCAGTTTTCCGTCAAACAGATAGTTGCGCTTGTCAAGCTCCGAGTACAGCTTCTGCTCGGTGTCATGCTCATCGTTTATGTCTCCGAATATGACCTCAAGAATATCCTCCATAGTCACGATTCCCGACGTACCTCCGAACTCATCCACCACAATGGCTATGTGCATGCGCTTCTGCTGGAACTCGCGAAGCAGGTCGTCAATCTTCTTGCTCTCCGGAACATAGAACGGTTCGCGGATAAACTTCTGCCACTCATAGTCTGCGTTCTCGTTGATATGGGGAAGCAGATCCTTGACGTACAGAATTCCGATTACATTGTCTATTGTTCCGTCATATACAGGCAGACGCGAGTATTCGCTCTCCCTGATTATCTCCAGCACATCGCCATACGAGACGTGCGACTCGACTGCGACAACCTCTACTCTCGGCTTCATGATTTCATCGACGGAGATCTGACCGAAAGTGACTATACTTTCCAGAATGTTCTTCTCCTCTCCGTCCTTCAACGAAGAAGTCTGCAGAGTGTGAGAAAGCTCGTCAATAGAAATACCTCTGCGGCACTTGTACTCCAGCCTCTTCTCCATGAAGGTGGTCTTACCCGCAAGCCAGACAACCGGATAAAGAATCCAAGAGCAGAACCTCACAATGGGGGAACAATGGTATAGCATCAGCATCTTCCTGCTGTTTGACTGCCTGATCCTAGAGGCAAGAGTCTCGCCGACAAGCACCAACAGCGCAAAGGAAGCAACAATGCCCACCACAAAAACTGATGTCTGGGAAAGAACATCCGACAACAGATGCTGGACCAATAGAATCAAACCTATAACAACGCCCAGACAGCTAAGATAGTAACCCGTAACAATTGCGGACAACGACCACAATTCGTCCTTTAGCAAGTGCTTTACCGACTGATACTCTGTAGATTTTGTTTGTTTAAGCTTCTCCTTTTCTCCCGAAGTCAGAGAAAAAAGCGAGTATTCGCAAAAAGAGAACACAAATACAAGGCAGAGTCCAAGCAATATCCATATAATATATAGGGCAAGTATCACACTCGCCTGACTCGGGTAAGGTCCCTCTGCACTATCTGAAAACAATGATAAGTCCAAATTCTTTTTTATTTAGTTCAACATAATGTATCTGCTACGCAAATACTTTTTGGCAATGATTTCGTTGCCGATGAAAATTATTCGGGGCAAAGTTATGAATAATATTTAGATATTTCAATTATTTTTTGCTTGTTTGTACTCGGTTTTCCCCATTACCCTCTGCACAAGCATAAAAAGAGACAGCTTGAAAAAAGAGACGTATTTACAAAACTGCAAAACAACTACGAACACAAACCAGGCTGAATCCGCAAATCGTAGAGTCTCAACGAAGGGCAAGCGTTTACAAAAAACAAAGAGAGACGCCCGAAAGCGTCCCTCTTGTTAGAATATGTAATGTCCTGCCTTATTCCTTCACGAACTTGCCGACATAAACACCGTTTGCAGTTGTAGCCTTGACAATGTAAACTCCCATATAAAGATCGCTCACATTGACTGTTGCAGGCTCATCTGTTACAACCTTAACTACAATTCCCTCCATGTTCTCGATCTCTACCCTCTCGATCTCCTCGTCAGCAACCGAAACATTGATTATGTCAGTTGCAGGATTTGGCCAGATTGAACAGACAGCAGAAGAAACCTCTTCAAATGAAGCTGCCAAAGCATCATAGATTGCATGAGCCTCTGCTCTTCCACAACCCGAGCCGGCAGTAATCAGCCAGTTCTTGACTCCAGGGAATGCTCCTGCGATATTCTGTTCAGTAGCACCTGTGAATGTAAGGACTGAATTGTCACCCTGATACTTTGAATAATCCTCGCCGAGATCATAATATGAAGGAGCCGCGTTTGAAAGGGAAACCTTCAACTGATAGTCTCCTGCAGCAGGGATTTCAAGAGGCTCTGCGAACTTAACCTCTATGTCACCAGTTTTAGTAATCTCAGCTTGGAATGTGGCAACGCCCTTTGCGGCACCGCTTAACTCTGCTGTTATTGTCTGCATGCTAGGGTAATAAACCTTGTTGACCTCGACAGTAAAGCCTTCGATCACGAACGGCTTATGAGCTGTGAAGTTGGCCGAGACAGCACCTCTGTCCAAAGATGTTCCAGAGAATGACTTAGGACCAGCAACAAACGAAGCGTTTCCTGCACTCTGAACATAGACTGTTGTGTTCTCCTTGATAGTAAGGTCAAGAGTCTTTCCTGTACCAAGAAGAGTTCCACCATCAGCCTTGTCGAACCACTCGTAGTCACTGCCGTCTGAAAGAACCTCAAGGGTAACCTTTCCGCCTGCACCGTTCTTGGTGTCGTTAACCTCTGGCAACTTGCTCTCTACATTGAACTTATAGTTCACATCTGTACAACTCTTTGCAGAAACTGTACAGACATACGAGCCACCCTTTGTTGCAACATAAGACGAAGATTTTGCTCCGTCAATCACAGCTCCATCCTTGCTCCATTTGTACGAGAATACATCGCTCTCTATTCCAAGAGCAAGAGATGCCGATGTCTCAGCACATAGCTCGTAAGACATTGTTTCCTCTTGTGCCGGAATAACACCTGTAATCTCTACGCTACCCTCTGAACTCCACTCACCTGCAGAATCCACCTTGCAGACATAAACACCCGGCTTAGTAGCAATAAACTTGTTCTTGTCAGTACCCTTTGCAACCTCTGCTCCGTCAAGAGTCCAAGTAAATGTCTTCTTGCCGTCAGAAGCAAGCTTTGAGTCAAGCTCCAACTTGTCAAGGCCACAAATGCTCTTGCTCTTGCCTAGATCAGGAGACGGATGACCGAACTGGTTTGGATTAACGGGCTTCAACTTTGACACGATGTAACCCAAAGCAGAAACAAGTCCCGCATTGTAGTCAATACCTCCCTCGGAATAGACATAAGAGTCAAGATCCTCATCGTAGTAGCCATCATCTATACTACCTCCGGCAAGGAAACCAAACTGACGATATTTGTATGAATTGCTTCCGTACTTATCAGCACTCAATCCCTTCATGTTGTTGTTGTCGTCACCATAGTAGTTTCTGTGGTGAGGCATCTTAGGGGAATTGTCTCCGAAACCGACAATATAAGAGAACTTGCGAGAGTTTGAACCCATGATGTACTCGATAGTACGCAAAGACCACTCGTTAAGTTCGTCTGTTCCATTCATTTTATCGTATAGGCCAAAAAGGAATGCCTGGGCAGCAGGATAACGAAGAACACCCCAATTATCTTTCTTTGCAAATAAATGATAGTCCGACCTGTTTCCCTTATACATCTCTACGTAAGAATCAAGGTATTTCTTAGCCATAGCCTTGTACTTGCCGTCAGAATATGAACCCAACAGATAGTATGCAAGGTCATGCGCCTTAGTGTAGCAGATTGTCCAGTTATGGTTCCATGTATCTGAACCGTCCATGAACTTGGAAGCAGTCTCCTCTGCCTGAGTCAAGTACTTGCTGTCATTAGTAGCACGATAAAGCTCCATGTTAAGAACTACCATATCTGGGTAAAAAGTTCCCTTTTCGCCATAGAAAGGACCTGAACCCGTATTTCCCAACGCATTTCCATAAACGAGTTCGTGGCAGAGCTTCGCCTTTTCAAGACATTTGGCAGCGTATGCAGCATCGAAAGGCTTATAGACACGAGACATTACAGCAAGTGTAGCACCACAAAGAGAAGCCATGTCAGTCATGCTTCCGCTTCCCGAATAAACCTTTCTCGAACCAGTTGACTCTCCTCCATCACCATTACCAAGAGTACTCATCTTTACAGATGTCACCCATTGGTGGTGGTCAGCCTCGCCGTCACCGACTTGGTAATAGAAAGTCTTGTTGTCTCTGATTACCTTCTGGAAATAGTCAGTTGCATGCTTCAGTTCGTCAAGGATGTCAGGAATTCCGTTTGGCTTTCCCTTGCGTCCCTCCCAAGTATAGTCGTCTGCTGAAATATAGCCGTTATAATCTTGAGAATAATAGTCGTTATAACCGCTTGGGAATTCTGAATAACCAAGGGCAAGCATATAGGCTGAATAGAACTCAGTCTGTCCGAACTTCACATGGTCTCCGCAATCAAACCAACCGCCTGTAAGGTCATAGCTTCCGTCAGCATCCTTGACGAAAGATGTACCGTCGTAAGAACCGACCTTATGCTTGGCAATAAGCCAGTTGTGCGAGTCTCCGCTTCTCTGCGCTCCATAGAAACGACCTGTCATCCATAGTGCCTTTTCAAAGTCACCGTCCTTGAATACAGGAGACGGAGCGGCCCATGCAGTAGCCAGGGAAGCCGAAGCTATCGCTACAATTATGGATCTGTATAACTGTTTCATAAAAACCCTATTATAAAGTTAGTATTAGTATTGGTCTTTAGTTTTTGACTGGCTAATCATTTGACACAATTGGGAATCTTAGTCAATCTACGTTTCTCTTATTTCACAGCAATCTTTGCCACGCGCTTCTCGTGACGACCGCCTTCGAAATCAGTTGTAAGGAAAGCCATAACAATATCCAAAGCCTTTTCTCTGGGGATAAAGCGAGCAGGTACACCAACGATATTTGCGTTGTTGTGCTGGCGTGCAAGCTTGGCAATCTCCACCTCCCAAGAAAGAGCTGCGCGGACACCCTGATGCTTGTTGCAAGTCATAGAGATTCCGTTTCCCGAACCACAAATTGCAATTCCAAGGTCAAGAGTTCCGTTCTCTACTGCCTCAGCCAAAGGATGGGCATAATCAGGATAGTCGCAAGAGTCTGTTGTGTCAGTTCCGAAGTTCTTGATCTCCTTAACCTTACCATTTAGGACTTCCATCAAATACTGCTTAAGTTCAGTGCCAGCGTGGTCGTTAGCGAAACCTATCTTAAGATCTTTAAGGTCTTTCATATTTATTGTATTGCTTAATTTTATGTTAATGCGGGGCAAGTTACATATTTTTTTTGAATTGTCAAAATCGACGGCACAAAAGTGAGTCCAAGGACAGCTACACCATGTTGCTTTTTAAACAATTACTCGAATTTTAACAACAAACGAAACACCAAATCAAAATTTTTTATAATTTCGCACTACATTCTAATTCATTAAAAAATATAGGACTATGAAATCAAATGCAGGATTGATCATTTTGGGCGTATGCTTCATAATCGGTGTTGCCATTATGGCTCATGCACTTAACCTTGCCGCTGCGGTAAGAAGCTCCGGAGCAGGCGAACACACAGCGACAGTAACAGGCTACGGAATCAAGAACATGGTGGCTGACCACGGAGTATTCTCTGTCAATGTCAGCGTCAATGCCGGAACCAGAGAGGAAGGATTCGAGAAGCTTCCTGAGAAGAAAAAGGCTGTCGAGAACTACTTGAAGGACAACGGATTCAACGACTACAAGTGGGGAGAATTGAACTCCGACGGAATTTTCGAGAGCATATACTCGCAGTCGGGCGACTACGTAGGCCAGCGCAGAATCGGAACTAAAGTTTCCCAAAAAATTACTGTCACAAGCGACCGCGTATATAAGATGCACGACGTGTCTGCTGACATCACAAACCTTATCGCAAAGGGAATTGACGTCTCTGTATCAAATCCGATCTACACAATCACAGACTCGATAATAGAGCCTTTGAAGCTTGAGCTTATAGATGTTGCGACAGAGAATGCCAAGGTTCGTGCGACAAAGCTTATCCACGGATTCTCCGACGGATTCAGAGCCATCAAGCGCATTGACGTAGGTCAGTTCCGAATCACTGACACAAACGGAAACGATTGGAACGAGCACGACATCGAGAAGAAAGTCAGTGTGACTGTTCACGCCGTATATATCATCAAGGATTAGGCGCAATCTCCAAAAAAGTAGGAGCAATCCCTAAAACTATCAGGACGGAGCATTTGAAAAGTGCTTCGTCCTTTTTTCTTGCATAAACAGGACACAAAACATGTTCTACAATATCTATTTGTCAGAATCGCATCATTTTTTTCATTTTTGACATTCTGACAATAATTATTTAGTGCTATATTTGCCTTACTTCAATTCGAAGGAATTTATTTGAAAATGAACCTAACGGAATCTAACACCATAGTTTTATGAGATACAAAAACATTAGTTTACTGAACAAGGCGGCCAAATCACTTTTAGTGTCCACATGCGCACTAACTGCTGCAAGTTCCCTTGCAGAGGTCAGGATCACAGAGATCATGCCAAGCAACATATCGACAATCGTCAGCGACAAATACGACTATAACGGTTACGTCGAAATATATAATGATGGCGAGAATATCGACCTGAACGGATGGACTGTAACCAACGAGAAGGAAGGTAAAGTCTCATGGTCATTGCGCCTTACACAATCCCATATTATCAAGAAGGGATACAACCTGCTGTTCTTCGGCAAGGAGGAGACTAACAGCAACATTGCGCAAAACGTGAACCCTATCTACATCGGAAGCGTTCCCGAAAAGCTGACATCAGATGCCGGCAAACTTACCCTTACAAATGGTTCGCAGACAATCTCTGTTGACTACCTCAAGCAGTACCCTCATGTCTCGTATGCAGATGGAGGCTACATGATTCCTTCGCCTGGAAAGGAGAACAATCCTGTCCGTAAAATAGAGGAGAGAGTTTCTGCTCCCAAATTCAGCGGTACGGAACCAGGAGTCGTGAACGGAGGCAATGCTACAGTTCAAATCCAATGTCCAACTGCAGGCGCAAAGATTTACTATACGCTTGACGGAGCCATTCCAACACCAGAGAACGGAACCCTGTATGAATCACCTATAGCGATCAACAAGTCAACTATAGTCAGGGCAAGAGCCTTCAAGGACGATGCCATATATAGCGATGTGGTTACAGGCTCATACCTGTTCACTGAGACTATCTATGCTTCGTGCGGACGATCAAACCTGCCTATCGTTTCCATAAACTCGGACAGAGACCATTTCTATGGGGACAAGCTTGGTCTGTGCGTAAAGGGAAACAACGGAGCCCCTTCGTCTTGTTCAAGCGACATGAACGGAAATGCCAACTACAACCAGGAATGGATGAGACCTGCCAATTTCGAATACATTGTTGACGGCAGAGTTGTTGACAGCCAGGAGGTTGAGGTCGGAGTCTTTGGAGGATGCTCCCGCTCTCACGATGTAAAGAGCTTCAAGATCAAGGCAAACAAGAGAACCGGCAACAACAAGTTCCAATACACAAAGTTCTTTGCCGACAGAAGCTACACAAAGTACAAGAGCCTGGCACTGAGAAACGGAGGTAACGGATGGTACCTTTACCCTCGCTGGAGAGACGGATTCATGCAGTCGCTTACCAAGGGAATGAACATAGACTATCAGGCCTATCAGCCGGTGGCATACTTCCTGAACGGAGAGTACAAGGGTTTGATGGGACTTCGAGAGAGGACAGACGAGGACTACATCTACTCAAACTACGGCTATGACGAGGACGAGATCGAGTACCTTCGTGTGATGAAGGACGAAGGCAAATATGTGGCTGAAATAGGAACGGACCAGGCTTACTATGACATGGAGAGGTACGCAGAGCAGCACAACTCTGACGCAGACTTCTATGACAAGCTGTCCCAGATGATGGACATTGACGAGTACATCGACTATCAGATCATCCAGCAGTTCATCGCCAACACAGACTGGGTAAACAACAACACAAAACTCTGGAGAAAGAAGGATGGAGGTAAGTTCCGCTGGATTCTCTTTGATGTGGATTTCGGAATGTCTCAGCACACGAGCGTGAACAACAACATGCTTCTTTTCACTACTACAGGAAATGCTACTGACAACAGCAACAACCAGAATCCTGGAATCGGAGGTCCTGCCGGCCCTGGCGGATTTGGTGGCTGGGGAGGCGGTGGCTTCGGCGGCTGGGGAGGCGGAACGAGCCAGGTTGACCAGAAGTATTGCACCCTGTTCAAGTCGTGCATGCAGAACGAGGACTTCAAATACAAGTTCCTTGACCGATACACCTACCTGCTTAAAAACCAGTTCAACGAGGCTAGAATCAACACAGTTATCGACTCGATCAAGCAATTGACAAAGGAGGAGGCCTGTGCAATGATGCAGCAGAGAAACCTTGGCGGCGGCTCTGAACAGCAGTACAACAGCGGTATCGAGAGCATGATAACTTTTGCCACACAGCGCCCTGCAATCATCGAGAGACAGCTTGTAAGCTACTATAATGTTGAGGCTGAGAAAGCCAATGTCAGAGTCCACCTGAACTTCGGAGGCAACGCTCCAGGCTACAAGATCTGGGTGAACAAGAACGAGCAGAGCAACAGCGACTATGACCGTGACCTGTTCATTGGCGAAAGAATAAAGGTAGAGCTAAGAATTCCAAACGGATATACAATTAAGTCATGGATTGTAAACGGCAATACCATAGACAACAACAGCGACTCCTACATTGGAACAGTTGCCAGGGAAGGTGCTGACATAGAGGTTATCCTTGCTTCAAACTCAGAGTTCAAGGCTCCTAAACTGTTCATCAACGAGGTCTGCGCATCGAACGGCAGCACCGAGGACGAATATGGATCAAAGCCAGACTGGATCGAGATTTACAATGCAGAGAACTTTGATGTTGACTTGGCAGGAATGATAATCAGGAACGAGACAACCGGCAGGGTTTCCGAGTTCCCATACAACTCTTCGGAAACAATCATACCTGCTCATGGCAGAGTGATTGTCTGGGCTGACAAGGCGCAGGAGACCGGAGCGTTGCACTTGGCTTTCAAGCTAAGCGCGGCTACTCAGCAAAAGCTTGTCCTTGCCGTTCCCTACTTGAATTCAGAGATGAAGATTGACGAGATGACATACCAGCTTCATGACCGCAATGCCTCTTACGGAAGAAGTTCCGACGGAGCATCCGACTCAAAGATTTTCAACGCCTGCCGGACTGCCACTCTCGGCAGTCAGATTGCAACCCCTAGAGCGGCAAACGGAACAGCTGTCTGCACTCAGGATTTGATTACGTCACTCGACAGCATCTTGGATTCCGACATGGTATGGCCGAACCCTACAGCATCGCAATGGACAATAGGGACTGACGGGGAATACATCGTTTCCGATATGCTTGGACAGGTTATAGAGTCCGGAACGGCATACGAGGGAATGACTTTCGGAGGAGATTATCCTGCAGGTGTATATCTGCTAAAGGTCAACGACAAGGTGACTAAGATTGTAAAGCAATAAGACATTGCAGAAACGAAAAAAGGGAGGCGAAAACCTCCCTTTTTTTGTTTGTTATTCTTTTTAGTACCTGCTTTCTATGACATTCCAGTCAATAATGCCCCACAATGCAGTCAGATAGTCTGCCCTGCGGTTCTGGTAGTCCAGATAATAGGCATGCTCCCAGACATCAAAAGTCAGAATGGGGCTCAATCCATGTCGCAAAGGATTGTCTGCATTGGCCATCTGCTCGACACTGAGCTTGCCGTTCGCGTCAGCACAGAGCCATGCCCAGCCGCTACCGAACAGAGTTGCGGCAGAAGCATTCATCTTCTTCTGCATCTCGGCGAAAGATCCGAAGCTTTGGTTAATGGCATCCAATAGCTTGCCTTGGGGTTCAGTACGCTCCGGATTCGGAGTGAGCTGCTCGAAATAGAGAGTGTGGTTCAACACCTGTCCCGCGTTGTTGCCGATTCCGCCTTGAGCCTTGGCGGCAATCTCTTCAAGCGAGGCATTCTCGAACTCTGTACCTGCGACCAGGTTGTTCAAGTTGTTCACATAGGTCTGTAAATGTTTTCCATAGTGGAAACTGATCGTTTCTGGGCTGATGACAGGAGCCAGAGCATCTTCTTTGTAACGAAGCTTCTGCATAACAAAATTTGTACTCATATCATAAAAGGTTAATTAAAAAAATCGAAGATGTAGATATATGGTTTGCTAACGGGTGCAAACTTATACACTTTTTATATAATATTCAAGAAAAGTTGCCTAATATGAAAGCAACACCTAAACTTTCCTCCGTGCATTCAGAAGATAAGGACCAAAAAGGACTATTATAGATCTCTGCATAGTAACTACTTTTGCCTCGATGCGCATCGGCAATTTTCAACCGGCGAAAAAGGAGAACACCTGAATTACAAAATTTAATATTAGACTATGATGAGAAAAATAGCATTACTTATCTTTACATTGGTATGCACATTCCTTTGCGGCTTTGCACAGAAAGGCAAGAAACCAACCTTGATGATTCTGCCAAGCGACCACTGGTGCAGCCAAAGAATCTATACCACCACTTTCAACAACCAGGGGACAAAGGTTGTTGTGCCAGACTATCAGACAGCTTTCCAACAGGACTACGAAATCAGAGGTGTCATTGCAAAGCTCGGTCAAATAATGACTTCTCTGGGATATAGTGTCAAGGACTGCGAACAGGAGCTGAAGAACATCAACGTCAGAACCGCAGAAGACAATGCCACAATGAGCAAGGGCGGTTCATCATTGGAAGAAAGCCCTCTTGACATACTTAAGAGGAAAGCAAAGACAGACATCATTCTCCAAATAGACTGGGAAGTGAACAAGCTGTCCAACGGAAACAAGAGCGTAACATTCACTCTTGAGGCATTTGACAGCTACACAAGCAAGAGAATTGCAACAGCATACGGAACCTCTACAAACAAAGAAATCCAAAATGACGGATTCCCTGTCCTTCTTGAAGACGCAATAGACAAATACACTTCCGACTTCAACTTTCAGCTTGAAGCTTTCTTTAGGGAGCAGGAAAAGAAGGGCAGAGAAATTGTACTGACTGTCAAGAAGTGGGACTCTTGGGAGAATGACCTTGAGACAGAGTACGACGGAGAGGAACTGACCGACTGCATCCAGAAATGGCTTAGGGAAAACACTGTAAAGTCAAGCTTCAACCTGTCCGACGGAACTGAAAACTTCGCGCAGTTCGAACAGGTCAGGATTCCTCTGTATGACGAGAACGGGAACGCTATGGACGCAAGAGCCTTTGCAACCAAACTCAGAAAGTATCTGCAGAAACAGCCATTCGAGATCACAAGCAAAGTGTTGGTCAGAGGATTGGGTGAAGCCATTGTTGTACTAGGAGAAAAATAACAGGATATGAAAAAACACATCATTCTTTTGCTCATGTCGCTCATTGCGGTATGCAGCAGCGCAGACACAACCAACAGCGCAGGAAAAGTGTCAATCCGCGCAATACTTCCCGAAAAGATGGACATCCCAAAGGAGGCGGCATCGCAACTCAAGGACAAGCTTGACAGAATTGTATCTGAAAACGGCAACGGCCTTTCCGACAACGGACTGACAAACAGGTTCGTATTCACATCAAAGGTCAATGTCGTCGAAAAGGATATTGTCGCAACCTCTCCCGCAAAAGTGTCCGTCAAGCTGGGCATCTCATTCTACATCGGAGACATTGTTGACAACAAGGTCTTCGAGTCCGCACACATCGACGCTATCGGAATCGGAATCAACGAAAACAAGGCATACATCAAGGCTATCAACCAAATCTCCGTAACAAACAAGACGCTCAGCAGATGCATCGAGAACGGAAAGAGGAAGATAGCCGAATACTACACCTCACACTGCAACTCGATCATGATGGATGCAGACCGCCTTGCGAAACAAGGAAAATACGAGGCTGCCATCGCAGAGCTCGTCGCAATCCCCGACATCTGCGAGGAATGCTACCGTACATCCAGAGAAAAGGCCGCTGCAATCAACAACGAGTACATGGAGATTCAGGGAAGGAAACTAATCAAGGAGGCGAACGCGATATGGATGGTGCGACAGGACTATGACGGCGCAGAGAAGGCTCTAGACATACTTTCAAAGGTCAATCCTTTGGCCGGATGCTCAATCATCGCCGACTCTCTGATGGAGAGCATGAGCAAGAAACTGAGAGAGGACGAGAAAAAGGAAGCCGAAAGACAGGAGCGAATCGAACAACGCAACTGGGACTTCATGGTGATGCAGTACAAGGAAATGATGAGCCTGTACAGAAAGGAGGAGGACAACGAGGCTATGCTGATGGACAGAATGATCGAAGCGGCGGAAAATGTGGGATGCGCATACGGCGAAAACCAGCCGCAAATAATTTGCAACACTAACTATATAGAGGAATGGTAGGAAGATTTCTATTTACACTTGCGGCTTCCATGCTCGCTTTGTCAGCATCGGGGCAGATCATTAACAAGGACAAGACAAACCTCGCGAACTTTGTCGAGAGGCTATATCGCAACGGCGCATTTTCAGGCGTCAAGGTTGTCGATGACTATGACAGCAGATACCTGTTGTCCGTTGTTGTTCTGGACCCCGAGAAATACATCAACAATGGCGGAGAAATCACGATGAACAAGATAGCGTCAGTAAGGGCGATGTCCATGGCAGGCAGATTCTTTAACGGCTCGACCATAAATTCGGAGACTGTAATCCGCACAACTGATCGCGCTGACGGAAATACTGAAGCAGAAATCACAGAGAAGAACTATGAATACTCGGTCGGCTATGTAAAAAGCCTTGAACTGCTTTCATGCTTCACTGACGACAACGCAAAAAGGGTGTTTGTCTATTTCAAGACGTTAGATGAAGACAATAAACAGATGGGGAACGAATGATTTACTGAATGTCATATGACATTTTCATTAAGGAGAACTCCTCAGCCCAAATGTCATATGACATTTCTATTGAGGAGAACTTCTCAGCCCAAATGTCATATGACATTGGGATAAATGGACTTTTCACTTTGCAAAATAGCAAAATAAAGAACACATATATCGTTTCTTTATTGCTCTTGCCAAAAAGATAACTTAATATATATAATGTCATGAGGAAAATAATTTTTCTATGCCTTTACATTCTGATATGTTTCAACACATATTCAAAGAATGTTACGCTTGTTACGGTCGGAACAGGCAGGACTCCGCAGGAAGCGACAACCAACGCACTGAAAACGGCAATAGAACAAGCCTTCGGTTGCTTTGTGTCGGAAAGCACAATCATCAGTAACGACAGCATTGTCAGGGATGAGCTTGTCTCGATAAAGTCGGGAAGCATAAAGAAATACACCGAGATAGGCTCTCCGGTCAAGGACGAGAACGGACTCTATTCACAGACTGTCGAATCGACTGTGTCGTTGGAACCGCTCAAGGTTTGGGCTACCCAGCACGAGATTTCATGCGAATTGGATGGCAATCTAATCGTCCAACAGGTAAAACTGAACAAAATTTTTGCTCAAAATGCAATAAAAGTTCAGGACAACCTTGCCATTCAGATCGGGGAAATGCTCAAGACAGTGTACAAGCCCACAATCAAGAATCTGAACGCAAAAGTGTCGGACAACGGGGGAAACTATGTAGTAAGCGGAGAGGTTTGGCTTGAGCCAGATTATAAAGACATAGATAAAATTGATGAACTAATAGAAAATACATTGAAATATGTTGTACCCAAAGATGCAAACGGCATCAAGAATCAACTGACGAAATTTAATGTCGGAAGGATATTCAAAACAAGGGAAAAATACAGCACCATAAAGTTCCCACACTGCAAATATAAATACCAAATCTTTAAAGGATCAAAGCTTACTGACGGCTATCTGGAAAAGGCTATGGGACAAAGTCTTCTTGGCTATTATTTAATGGACAATATGGGCAACAAAGAAAAAATAGGAGCTGAATTTCGCCTCAATGGACAGCTGGGAAACGAAGATTTCGGAGGCTTGCGCAATTTCGAAGAATATGATTACTATACAAAATTTAAGATAATCAAGAGGTACAACCATAGGAGGCTTTCCAGAAAAGATATAGGTTTTGTACTTAGCCTAATCACTATAGATGACGAACTTAATTTGCTGTACAATGAAAACATCGGCTTCAAGTTCGAACTGATTTACAGCATGGATGAAATGGAAAGATTCAGGGAGGTAAAGATCATGAGGGACATGGAGGAACTGGAGGAGTTCTAGCCACCAACATCTAACAACAGACAAAAAAAGGGAGGCAGAACCTCCCTTATTTTGTGTCATCATGACTATTTCTCGCTTGCAAACATCTTGTCCAGTTCTGACTGAGGGAACGGACACGGTTCGTTAAGCAGCCTGGCCTTATGGAACTTGTCGCATGCCCTGTTCACGGAAGCCTCTTCGAAGCATTTGAAGAGCATATCCTTCAACTCGTCCAAATGCTCTGCATCAGCATCGGAAAACTTTCCGCAAGCCTTGTAGCTCACTCTCTTTTCCGGACGCACATCGTGGTAGTAGTACGACCACACAAGGAATCGCATACACACATCCGGAGTCATTAGTATCTCTTGCATATTACATTCAATTATTTTTCGGATGCGAAGATAAAGAATTTATGGGAGATATAACAACCAGTGGCAGCAAAATGTCTGATACCAATCACACAAACATTTTTGACCTATAGGTCAAATTTTTTTTTTCAAATAAAACTTATACCGGACAGCTATACCCAAAATCTACTCTATAGAAGATAGAGCAAAAGTTACTATCTCATTTGGCCATTATAAATCTTCCGAACCACGCTCCATAGAAATATATGATTCTGGATTTTCCCTCACTTTTTCAAGTTCCTTTTGTTTCCACAAATCAATTGCCTCCGCCAAAACTTCAGACTGAGCCTTAGATAATTGTTCAAGCAAAGCCTGATTGGCTAGTAACTGTTGTTGAATTTGATTTTTATTTCTCTCGGAAGAAATAGAAACAGCAGTATTCACTTCATCATTTATATCAGAAATTCTCTTATCTGCCAATATTTTTATCCTATACTCTTCAGCTCGAAGCATATCGTCATACGGACCATCTTCCAACATCATTTTAAAGAATGTAGGAGCAGTCTCAATGATAATAAAGAGTAATGAAATAATAATTCTTGCCAAGGATAGCGCACTATCTGATTGTGTAATCTCACTTAACGCATGATATCTAGCAGTAAATCCATCCAAAGATTTAGCTGCAATAGTCTGCTTATCAGCAGTCGTACTTACAATAGAATCAATTCTTGCTATCTGAGATTCATAATTTAGAACTTCGATTTGCCATTTTCCTCTAGAAGATTGGCCGATTTTGATGGCTTGATCTCGTGCTTCGTGCTGCTTAACAATTAGTTCGTCCAATCTGGATAACTCATCATTAAGAGCTTTTTCTCTCTGTTTTGCAACTGGACCATAACCAGCCGTATGCGTATTTCCTCTCCCGTATGTTTCTTTTTCAAACGCATTACGAGCCTCATCAACTCTTATCTCTTGTCTCTTAATTTCATCATCATAAATAGTTTTAAGAGCAGGACCTTCTCCAGCAATCAACCTATTTATAGAATCTTTTCTTGCAACTAATTGATTTTTTTTCTCTTGATATGACATCATGCCATTATTGATTTCCTCCATTGCGGCAACTTGATCCTGCTCAATTTGCCAATTGATTTTATCCTCAAATATTTTTAATTCTAGAGGAGTAGAAATCACTAAACCAAGAAATATCGCCATAATGATTCTTGGCATTCCAGACGCAAGTTCCATCCAACTGATAGTTGCCTTACCATCTGAATACATAGTATTTACTATGAAACGATCAAGATTAAAAATAAGTAATCCCCAAAAAACACCAAAGAATATTGCTGAAGTTTCATTATGAAAAACAGTATATAGTGCATAGCCTCCAGAAAGCATAGCCATAAGCGCAGTAAATAGAATAGTTCCACCTATTCCCGCATATTTAGCCCATTCTGTAGGACATTGCCTTAATACAGGTCTATTGACACCAGCGCAAATCCATAGGATTTCACTTATTAGGTTGTTCCACATGAAGCCGACTTCTTTTTCGTTCTCTTTTTTATTTAATTCACTCATTGTAATATTTATATGTTCTTTATGTTGTTATTAACTTTGTAAATGCACGATTAAAAGCATTTTTAATCCTTCCCCATAATGTTATCTTAGGGAGTTTCAAATCTATGAAATGTGGTAATTCAAAATTTAATTTCACCGTTTTGATAAATGGAGCCTTAACCTGAACATTTGGCAATTCAGGCGTTTTACAGAATGCAATATCCAAAGGTGTTACTTTCTGAGAAAGAGAAATACTGCTATTTATAACTGGTGGACTAGCATGCAACTTCATCACAGGAAGAGGCAACATGTTAATTACCTGTCTTACGGTTTTGGTACCAAAAGCATCCTCAACATCCAAAGATACGACAGTAGGATTCTCCACCAATATCTCATATTGGCCTTCAAATGGAACATTTTTTGAATAATTCGTTTCTGCTTCAACTTTTAAAGTCACATTTACCGCATTCTTAACACTCCATGTGGCTATTACAGGAACCCCAGGAATTGTAAATTTCTTAGAAACATATAATTCAACCTCTGCTTCTGGTATCACCTTTATCGGCAAAGATTTCTCAAATGTTCTATTACCATCATTACCAACAACTACAAGTTTATAAACCGTGTCAACATTAGGAGTAAATGTTTTTTCTCCTGTCAACCCAATTTCTTCACACTGCTCTTCATTTGCAAAAAGTTTTGCGGAAACAGCATCTTGAATAATCCATGTAAATCTAACACCCTCATTCCCTCCTTGCCTTAATTTGGTTTTACTAGCCTTAAACTTTACTGTCGGATTCTTAAATATATCTATGAACAAATTACTTCTTGCTTCTTTTATTCCATTTGAAGCAACTAACTCAAATTGGGTTATTGTACTCGCTTTTAGTTTGTATGATTTCTTGTTAGTAACATCTTTTCCATTTACAGTCAATTTTGAATATGCTTCTACATCCCACTTTAATTCAATTTCATCATCAATATAAATTGAACTATCACGTGAATGGTTGAATAATTTAATGGTTGGAGGTGTTACGTATCTATTGTAAAGTTCTTCAAAACATTCTAAATTGTTAATGTCTGTTTCTTCTAAGTATTCTTTTAATATTCGAAGAAGAATCTGCATTTCTTCTCCCATTGAATATATAGAATTATATAAAGGAGATTTTTCTATATTTTGAAAATCTCCTGAATCAAAAAGGAATGAATAATCAGAATCCTTTGCAAAGTTCCATAAACTTATATCATTTGCTAAAGCTCTAAGAGACAAATAAATAATAAGTTCTGAAAAATAGTCGATTCTTTCGTTACTATCTATATTACCTAAAAAACGGGAAGGATGTTGATACCCATTATAGCCAGTGGTTGTTTGTCTGAATCCTGAAGCTAATGATGGCGTGTAAAAAGAATCGTAATCAACCAACTTTATTCTTCCATATTCTGTTATTATCAAGTTATCATGTTGTAAATCTCCATGAGAGAAATTTAAGGAATGCAATTCCCTAAACATGTTTTTGGCCTCTTCCGCCAAGTCTGACAAAAGAACACTTGTGTCATTTCCATTATCAATAATTGACTGTATATATTCTTTTAATGGTTTACCTTTTACCCAATCCATAACGACAACGTCAACCTTATTATTGAACACGCTGAGCGAAGATGGATAATAACGTAAATCACATAAGAACCTAGATGAAGTTTTTGAAAAATCGTTTGCAATACAACTATACCTATCCTGTCCTCTATCTATTTCTTGGTGCCAAACTCTAACTGCTTTTTTGTCATACCCGTTTGTAAAAGGGAAAACGATACAAAAGCCTCCCGCATAACTTTCTGGACCGATTATGCCTTCACACGGTTGATAGCCATGCAACTGAGGAATAGAAATGTTATTGACATCTTCTATTGCTCTTGATATTTCATCCTTTGTTGGCAACATAGCTAATTCTTCTTATAACGTTGTTTAGCAAGATCTTTGTCAACATGTTGAATTTGAACCGTAACTTTTTGTGTCTTTATATTTGAACGCTCTATGTTTGTTAGTTCTTTGTCTTCATCGTCCAAAGTAAGGGATTCTGGTTGAATTGTGTAAGCATTCTTTAGGATACATTCTAAAGGTTCAAATACATCAAAATCACATACCACCAAATAGTCTACCAATCTACTGAGTAAAAGTTTAATTTTGCTGTTATTGAAAGAATTCGCAGTTTTATAAATAGAGCTACTTTCTATATCTTTGTAATCACTGTCTGAAAACAATAATACATGTTCATTACGAGCATCCATCGGGGTCCATAATGCAAAATCTTCTGCTATACATAAAATTGAAAGATAAATTATCAACTCTGAGAAATAATCATCTTCTGCTGATGCCAATCTTTTTGTTCCTTTTCTGTTCGGATGCTGATAAGTCGCCAAACCGGAAGTGACTTGTAGCTCATCGGTAAACAATGGGACATAAACCGAATCGTAGTCAACGAGTTTTATTTCACCGGAATCAAGTATTATTATGTTACCATGCTGCAAATCACCATGAGATACTTTTTTTTCATGGAGATATGACACCATTTTCAAAAAATTATCAGCTAATTTATTAAGGTTCTGCTTCTTTTCTTGATTTGTAAGATTAAGATTGGTAACAATGGAGTTAATGTATTCTACTAAATTGAGTCCATTTATCCATTCCATTCGAACAGCGTCCACAACCTGAGCTACACCATTATATCCTGGGACTCTTAATGCATCATCTACATATTCAAATTCTACAAAATATGAAATATTTGCAGAACTTAGATACGTTGATATCTTTTTCAGTCTATCTTTTATGCCTTCGATCTCTGTATGCCATAGTCTAAACGCATACTTCTTTGAACCATTAGTAACTGGATAGACAATGCAAAAACCTCCACTATAGGATTCTGGACCGACCAATCCGTCTATGGCAGAATAACCATCAAGATCTGGATCCAAGATATTTTTTGGGTTTTCTATTGCTGTGCTTAATTGATCTTTTGTAGGTAATGACATAACAGAGCCAGTTAATTATTTTTACCAGAAAAATCTTTTTTTCGTAAGTTTTTCAATATCAGAAAGTAGATTTTTATTTTTTTGTAAAAGCTCATTATATTTCTGAGAAAGAGTATTAAACTGTTTTTCAGATATATGATTATTATTACAAGAACTACTACTATACTTTAACCTCATAACTAATTTTCCAAGGATGTCCATCGCAGAATCTACATCACTTTCAGAAAAAAACTTTTTACCATCCTTCTTATATTTAGCGCAAAGATTTTGAGCTTCCTGCAAAATAGTATCACCGCTGTTGGATTTTACTTCAGGTTCGCGTACTACTTTTTTCGGTTCTTCTTTTTCTGGAGTTTCAACGGTTACAAGAGAAATATCATCTTTTTTGAGTTTATTTATATCATCAATAGCTTCAGGGACAAAAACTATCTGCTCGGAAAAATCTTTTTCAATACAAATTCTTACCAATGTTGTATCATCATCTTTTAGTCGATGAGAGATTCTTTCTTCCTCAACAAATGCTACAAAATCTTCATGGGTATTTATATTCATTAATTGACCTATTTTCCCCTCCTCTGATCCTGTCAATAACCATTCTGCTAATGCGTCTGTCATAATAAACAATGAAGTCACAATGTCAAAATCAATATCTTTTACTCTTATTTTTCCATTGTTTTTCCCATTGCTAGAGAGATAGTCAGGGAAATTATCAAACCCACTGTTCTTCACTGTAGGAACAGTATCTATAATCTTCCCATTATTGCAAGCGACCAAATAACTATCACCAATACAAATAACTTTGCAGTCTTTATGACTTATGTGAAGCCCAACAAATGTGCAAGCAGCAAATTCATATTTTTCCTTTTGAAGTTCAAAGAAGAATTTCTCATTCTCCGACAGTTCACTTTGTTCTTGCTGTGTTTTTGAGGCAAAATGAGAACAAGCTATATTTTGATTCTTCCATTTTGTTTCATCTTCGGAAACAAAATCCTCAGGATTATTGACAAAATTTTCGCACACAATCTCGGCCCAAGTTGAAGGGGAAAAAGATTGAGACACACCATCTGCCACACCAAAACTGCATGTATCCTTATTGATAAGAAAACGGTCTTGGCAATTATTATATCCCTCGCCACCATGTGGCACAATAAATGCTGAATATTTAACTATCATCCCTGTGAACAAGAAGAACCAAATCTAACAAATCTTACTAGTGTATCTCCCTTCGCATTAACAACGAATCCCTTAGATCCCGGAATAATACCTTCCAGATGTTGTTGTTTTGCTACTTTTATAAATTCATCGGTCATTTCACTTGAAATGTCAAACAAGAATCTGCCAGACTCGTTTAATGAGTCTGGATCCGATGGAAACATAACTTCATTTGCTGAAGGTGCTTCATCCATGTGGATGTTAAACAGCAGGACATTCCCGTCTGAAGTATTCAGACTTGTGAGCTCCTGAGCTTCGCACACTGCTTCATATTGATTGTCAGGTTCACCATCAGTAATGTTTATTACAATGGGAGCAGGTATGCCTGCTTGTGTGTCTTCGTCAGCAATCTCTTGGCGAGCTTGAATCCAGTTTGCTAAACATTCTTTTGCCAATGTGAATGCTTCTGCCATTGGAGTTCCGCCATGGGCTATCGGATCAATTATTGTTGTGCCATTTTTTTGCACAATTTAAGATCTGCCACATAATCGGTCATCCATCCTTCTCTAATTATAGAAACACCGTCACTATTGCCATATCCAATGACTGTAATATAAACTCTGTTAAGAACTTCATTACCTCTTACACATCCGATAAATGTGTCCATTATTGCAGAATGAACAGCTTCCGCTGCTTTTATGGAGTTACTGCCACCCATAGAGCCTGATTGGTCAATTAAATATACTAAATGACCAGGAGTTTTTCTGCCCCACATTAAAGAATAATCTGCCATATTTATATTATTTGATTTTTTTAAACTCTTTTGGAATTCAATAGGTATTTGACTCACAACGCAAGAATACTGGTAATTCAATATGTATGCAAATCACTTCAAGAAAAATTAGTACACCACATTGAAATCGCTACCGAACTTTATGCAACTAATCTGCCCCGTACTACTACTTGAGTCTGCCAATATTCGTTTAATTTCTAATATTAATAAATAAAACAAAAATGTTCAGAAGCGTTTAAACTAAAAAAGCTTCTAAAATGTCCTGCAAACACCTTGCAAAAATCAAAAAAAAAAAAAAATCATTTCCAAATTTTTTGGCACATATTTTCCAACAATTTCAACCACAGACACATCAGTTGCCCGCCAATAAATTATAATTCGACCTAATTGCTTATAAGCATACAATTTGAAGATTATATTTTACCAATATAAACATAGAGTTTGAAAATGTACGCTGTGTCTGGCTCAACGCCAAGACAACCCGTGAATACAATTCTACTTTCCCTGTCGAAAGACAATACCATATAAAAAATATGATTTGTTTTTGTGACTGCAAGTTGCTCTCTCTCAAAAAAACAAAAGGGAGACTTTCGCCTCCCTTCCTATGATTAGTATAGAAATACTTTTACTTTACCAAGCTCATGACAACTGAAATCACACTCTGGGCAATCTCGTTAGCCTTTTCCTCGTTCTCTGCCTCGGAATAGACACGAATGATTGGCTCTGTATTGCTCTTGCGTAGGTGTACCCACTTGTCTGCAAAGTCAATCTTTACTCCGTCAATGTCATTTACCTCCTCGTTCTTGTACTTCTCCTTTACAGCGGCAAGGATTGCATCCACGTCAACCTCTGGAGTCAAGTCGATACGGTTCTTAGAGATGAAATACTGAGGATATGTAGCCTTCAGTTCAGTAGGCTTCATCTTGGTCTGTGCAAGGTGAGTCAGGAACAATGCAATGCCGACCAAAGCGTCACGTCCGTAGTGAATCTCCGGATAGATGACTCCTCCGTTACCTTCCCCACCGATTACTGCGTTTGTGTCCTTCATCTTTGTGACAACATTGACCTCGCCAACAGCGGCGGCATTGTACTCGCCACCTCGCTTGCGAGTCACGTCACGAAGCGCACGAGTAGAGCTCAAGTTCGAGACTGTGTTTCCCTTTGTATGGCTCAACACATAGTCGGCAACACTTACAAGCGTGTACTCCTCACCGAACATCTCTCCGTCCTCGCAGATGATGGCAAGACGGTCAACATCCGGATCAACTACGAAACCGACATCAACCTTCTCCTTCTTGCAAAGACCGCTGATCTCTGTAAGGTTGGCAGGAATTGGCTCCGGATTGTGTGCGAAGTTACCTGTAGGCTCGCAGTTAAGCTGCTTGACCTCGTTGACACCAAGCTGCTTCAACAGCTCTGGAAGCACCATACCTCCGACTGAGTTCACGCAGTCAATGGCAACAGAGAAGTTGGCCTTTCTGATAGCCTCGACATCCACAAGCTTCAAGGCAAGCACCTTCTTGATATGGATGTCATTGTATGTATTGTTGTTGGTTACCTTTCCAAGAGAGTCAACGTCAACGAACGAGTATTCGTCATTGTCCGCAATCTTCAAGACCTCCTTGCCGTCCTTGTCAGTAAGGAACTCACCCTTCTCGTTAAGGAGTTTCAAGGCGTTCCACTGCTTAGGGTTATGCGAAGCAGTAAGGATAAGGCCGCCCTGAGCCTTCTCTTCAGTCACAGCAATCTCTGTTGTAGGAGTCGATGCAAGTCCGATGTTCACAACATCCACACCAATGGAAACAAGTGTTCCGCATACGATGTTCTCGACCATAGCTCCGCTGATACGGGCATCACGGCCGACTACGATTTTTGCCTTTCCGTTGTTCTTGTCCTTAATCCATGTACCAAATGCGGCACTGAACTTTACGATGTCAATAGGAGTCAGGTTATCGCCCACTACGCCACCGATAGTGCCTCGAATACCGGAAATAGATTTAATTAATGTCATCTTTTTCTCGATTAGTTGTTAATTTCATACAAATATATCACTATCTTTGCATAAAATGTGCGCTTTACGACAAATTTCGTCGGAAAATGGCATGTTTTTACTGTTTGAACACAGCAAATCAGTATATTTTTGCAGAATCAAGGAACTTAAATGAACAAGACACTATACATACTGCTCGCCCTCTTGGTGATTGTCACAAGCGCATGCTCGCCTGTAAAGTACGTCGCTGACGGAGAGTATCTGCTCGACAAGGTTGAGATAAAGAGCAAAAGCAACGTCATACCGAACTCGGAAGCACAGCAGTACATCCGCCAACATCCGAACCTAAAGATTTTCGGACTGTTCAAGACCAACCTTAGGCTATACTCACTTTCCGGCAAGGACACAACAAAGCGCATAAACAGACTGCTGAGAAAGATAGGAGAGAAGCCTGTAATCTATAACCCGATACTTACAGCGCAGTCAGTGAACGAACTGCAGAAATTCTACAAGTCCAAAGGCTACCAGAAGGTCAATGTGCAGTCATACGTACAGCTGAAGGACAAGCGCGCTAACATCACGTACAACATAGAGGAGAACGAACCCTATAGAGTGAGAAAAATAAGAAGGGACTATAGGGGTGACACAACAATCCAGAACATAATCGGCAGGGACAAATACTTCACAACCAAGCTCGACAGCAACATGCTGTTCGACAACTATGTGCTTGACGAGGAGAGGGAGAACATCGCCGCATTACTGCGCAGAAGAGGATACTTCTACTTCAGCAAGGACTATCTGTCTTACTTCGCAGACACAACGATAGGAGACAACCAGGTGGACCTTGTTATGCTGCTGAAACCGTTCTCTAAGATTGACAGTGAAGGAAACAAGGTCGATATGCCTCATCAGCAGTACAAGATTTCGGACATCAACATCACCACCCTGCACGCTCCGGCTGTGTCATGGGAAGAGGTGCAGACCTATGACAGCATCCAGTCCCAGTCCGGCGCGATAATCCACTTCAAGGACAGACCTCTGCTCCGCCCTTCGGTACTCGAGGACAACCTGATGTTCAACAAGGACGAGCTCTACAACTCGTTCAGAATAGACCTGACACAGACAAGGCTAAACTCTCTGGGTGCTATACGATCTGCCTATGTGGCATACAACGACCTTAGAAACGACAGCAACCAGGTGATCTGCAACATCACGCTGACTCCGCGCAAGATGAAGTCCGTTTCAGCAGATGTCGAGCTGACAACAACTTCCGGAGACTTCGGATTCGGAGCCAACCTCGGATGGAGCCACAGGAACATTTTCCACGGATCGGAAAACCTTGGATTCAAAATCAGCTACTCCCAGGAGTCAATGACCGGAGTCGATACAAGCCTGAAGCGTGTGCAGGACTTCGGACTCGAGGTGTCGCTGGACTTCCCGCGCGTACTGTTCCCGTTCCTTACACACGACTTCAAGAAGCGTATGGTTGCCACAACATCCATACTGTTCTCCTATGACAGGCAGAAACTCAGCTATGACAGGCAGCTGTACAACTTCTCGTGGAAATACTCATGGACAAAGCGAAGATTCTACAACTACTCGTTCTCTCTTTTCGACTATAACCTCGTAAAGATGAAGAATGCAGAGGACTTCACAAAAAGGTACCTGTCAAGGCATACGAACCCCATTCTGCTCTACAACTATACGGACCACCAGATACTTTGCGCAGGATTCGGATACACATTTGACAACCAGTCGAACCAGAGGCTGCTGAACAGAAAGACTTTCCGTGCCTCACTTGAGCTTGGAGGCAACCTGATCCATTCTTTCAGAAACGTGTTCAACTACAAGACGGACAGCCTGGGACACCGACTTGTGTTCGACGTTCCATACTCGCAATACGCAAAGACAGAAATTGAGTACGCATACAACCAGTTCATACACGAGAAATGTAGAATAGCATATCACGCAAAGGTTGGTCTGGCTGTCCCTTACGGAAACTCTGACGGAGTGCCTTTTGAAAAGAGATTCTTCGCCGGAGGAGCAAGCGGAGTCAGAGGATGGAACGTGCGAAGCCTTGGTCCAGGTGAATATATGTCCGGAACAAACTATCTGGCACAGACGGGAGACGTGAACCTGCTGATGAACTGGGAATACCGATTCAAGATGTTCTGGAAGCTTGAACTTGCACTGTTCCTTGATGCAGGAAATATATGGACCATCAAGGAGTATGACGAGCAGCCCAAGGGAGCTTTCTACTTTAACGAGTTCTACAAACAGATTGCACTTGCAACCGGTGCAGGACTAAGACTTGACTTCAACTATTTCCTTATTAGGTTTGACCTGGGCATGAAGGTACACGATCCAAAACAGATCGAGTCAGGCAGGGCATGGAGGTTTGCACATCACTTCAAGCCACATGATGACTTCGCCTTCCACTTCGCTGTAGGGTATCCTTTCTGATTTGTCTGACTCGAATACAAGAATGACCAAGACACAAATAAAAAGGGTAGTTGAATCCGTAAATTCAACTACCTTTATTGTTTAATCTATAACTTTATTAGAAACTTGCGTAGAATCTGAATGAAGGCATTGGGATTGAGATGCTCACTCTTGAAACAGGGCGCTCTACAATCATATACTGGCCTTCAACTGGCAACATCCACATACCATCGTACTCGTAGTATAGAGTGCCTCTGTATGTCACCATTCTTGAACCTGCTGGCAAGTAAGGCAAGAACACGTTAGTTGGGCAACCTACAACCTCGTATCCGTAAACTGGATCGTAAACGTAGTATGTGCCGCCTGCGTAGTAGTATGTAACATCACCTACATAGAATGGCAAGTAAGCTGCCGGCAAAGCGCGGTGGTAAACCGGATGCTCGTGGTAGTGTAGGTGAGCAGGTGCGTGATGATGATGGTGGTGAACAGGTGCATGATGATGATGTGGATCATGGTGAACCGGTGCATGGTGATGATGTGGATCATGGTGAACCGGTGCGTGATGATCGTGATGAGCCGGTGCATGGTGATCATGATGAACATGAGCGTTGTGGGCAGATCCGTTATACTTTACATTACCGTGATGGTTGCTGTGCTGAGTATTTTGAACCGGACGTGAACCACTGCGCTGAGGAGCTGACGAAGCAGGTCTTGAAGCAGAAGCCTGACGCTGAGGAGCAGCTGATGCCTGACGCGAAGGTGCTGACTGATGTGAAGAAGACGACTGATGTGAAACCGAAGCTCTTGGAGCCGACTGTTGTGTTGCAGCTTGACGTGAACCACCATTGTTTCCACCTCTACCTCTCTGCTGTGCTGCTACCATTCCTATGCTAACGATTGCTGTTGCAAGCAATGCTGTTATTTTTCTTACAAAAGTTTTCATATCTCTAACAATTTAAATTCATTTATACTATTTTTGCAGAACTGAGGTCAACTGTAATTGTTGTTCCCTTGTTCTGGATGCAAATATAGGTAATCGTTTTTGATTATCTGCACAAAAATATTTTTTTAATATAACTTTAACTCATTTGTAAAAAAATGTTAAAAAACCAATTCCTTGAAAACCTTTCCTCCTTTTACTTCAATATAAGGGACATCAAGACTAAATACAAGCGTTTCAAGGGGTTGTTCTGCGAATTCATTGACAGCGTCACAGCAGACGAAAAAATTGGTTTCGCCAACAGATACACAAGAATAAGGCACTTATTTGACAAATACGACACTATAACTCCCGAAATCAAGTCTGCGATACATGTGTTCGAGAGTCATGCTACCAAAGTGCTTGGCAAGAAATTGCAGCTGACTGCCGAGGAGGTAAAGACCGATGCCGTAGCTCTGGCACGATTCATAATAGCCGTTACGGGAGATGTCCCTGCCATTGATTTTGCAGACGTAGTGAACACTACACTGCTGCCGGAAGCAAAGACATACCAGAAGAGAGACAGAATAGGCAAGGTGCGCATAGTTGTAAACGAGCTTACAGAGACTCACCTATGCGGCTATGAGGCCGGCAACGGCTCGAACACATACATCAAGGCCAGACACGGAGTCAAGGGCATAAATGACCTGATGGCAATAACCCCGAACAACTTTCGCAAGGGTGCCATAGTCAACCTCATAGACTGCACTGTTGAGAGCAACGGAGACCTGACACCACAGCTTTTCATCCTTTATCCCGACTATCTGCTTGACTGCAGTAGTCTGGCAGAGAGCTGCAACGACAATATGATGTCTCCGTTCACATACCTATATAACAAGGTAAAGAAGTCAACCGTCACACGTCATATTCTGTTGGGAGACATGGCTAACTACTACCACGACGCTTTCGTATATAACGGCAGGAACGTGGAGTTCAAGCAGACCACAAACGACGCATTCTGCACAATGCCCATTGAACTTACTGCGTGCAAGGACCTCGAGAAACCTCTGTCATCGAAAGAGACCAACAACTTCTTTGAGGAGGCTATGTCTCAGTTCAACAATATCGGCAATGTGGTGAACAACGTATTCCCTACGCTTGGCATTGACAAGGGATGCGCCACACTTGAACCCGCATTCATCTGCGAGGACATCGGCATGCAGGGACGACTTGACTTCCTTCAGAGAAAGGATGGCAACAACATAGTGATAGAGCTTAAGAGCGGCAAAGGTCCGTTCATGTCCAACGACGGAGTCTGCACAAACCATCGCAGCCAGGCATTCCTGTACCAGATCATGGTGCAGAAGATTCTTGGCATTCCGTTCCATGAACTTGGAACATACATATTCTATTCCAAGTACAATGTGAACACTCTTAGGAAGACTTACCCTTCGATGGATGCCTTGAGGGCGATACTCAACCTGCGCAACAGAATCGTCAGTATGGAGTACGAACTTGCTTCAATAACTACCGCACAGGCCACAAAGAAGATATTCGACTACATACAGCCCCAATACATAATCAACAACTACGAGAAGAACAGGTCAAGCATACTGTTCAAGGACTACATCATACCTCAGATAGAGGAGTTCAGGATGAGGATGGCTACCCTTCCTCCGCTTGACCAGAAGTACATATATTCTTTTGCCAACTTCATCTGCCGAGAACAGCTGTACTCAAAGGTGGGAGGTGGCATGATAGCCGACAATATCGGCGGATTTGCGTCATGCTGGAACTCCACTCTGGACGAAAAGATGGAGAGCGGAGCTATACTGTTCGACCTGGAGATCACAAACAGGGAGGAAGGTCCAAACGGAACAGACAGGGTGACGTTCAAGTTCTCGCCCCTGCACAGAGACTACATTGCCAACTTCCGAAAGGGAGACATGGCAATACTATACATCCGCAACTCCGACGAAGACCTTGTGACAAACAAGGAGGTGCTGAAGTGCAGCATTGCAGAGCTGACTGACAAAGAGGTTACTGTGGCGCTTAGACAGGCACAGAAGAACCAGTCCGCTCTTGACTCACGAAACAGATACGCCATAGAGCCGGACAGCACAGACTCTGCAAACGCATTGCTACGCAGTGTCTTTGCTCTTTCGGATACAGACGTAAACCGCAGAGACATCATACTTGGCAAGACTCTTCCAACGTCTCGTCCAGCTACACTGAAGACAGAGATTCAGGACGAGAACGTGAAACGAATAGTTACCAAGGCAAAGGGTGCGGACGACTACTTCCTGCTTGTCGGTCCTCCGGGAACTGGCAAGACATCAGTAACACTGCGTGACATGGTGAGGGAGTTCCATGCCGAAGGCAACAACATACTGCTACTTGCCTACACTAACAGGGCTGTTGACGAGATATGCGCCTCTGTAAAGTCTGCAGGGCTTGACTTCATAAGGATAGGAGGTCCGCTGACATGCGCTCCGGAATATCACGAGAACATCATCTATAACCGAATCAAGGACTGCAAGGACAGGCGTTCGGTCGAAGCTATCATCAAGGGCACACGCATATACATAGCCACTACCACAACCATGAACAGACGTTCGCCTCTGTTCGACATAGTGACTTTCGACGTGGCTATCATAGACGAGGCTTCCCAGATTCTTGAACCGCAGATATGCGGCATACTGTCCTACCTGAACTGCAACTGCGAGCTTGCTATCAAGAAGTTCATCATGATCGGAGACCACAAGCAGCTGCCAGCAGTGGTGGTCCAGAGCGAGAACGAATCGCGTGTGCCTGAAGAGGACTCCGACCTGTACGAAATAGGATTGAGAGACCGAAGAAACTCGCTTTTCGAGCGTCTATTCACGCTTAACAGACAGGCAGGCAACGATACTGCCTTTGACATGCTGACACACCAGGGACGCATGCACAGGGATGTGGCACAGTTTGCCAACGAGATGTTCTATGCAGGCAGGCTGAAGTGCGTGCCTCTGGACCATCAGGAGTGTGGGCTTGACTATACCGACTTCAATGCCAGCGATCCGGTCGAGACCATGATTGCTACCAGACGCATAGCCTTCATCCCTTCCACAACCTCACAGGACCTGGACAACATCAAGACCAACCCTAGCGAGGCGGACATAGTGGTAAATATCGTAATCAAGGCAATGTCGCTGATGCAGGCAAACAGGATGCCTTTCACCGAAAAGAGCATTGGCGTAATAACCACATACCGAAGCCAGATAGCACTTATCCGCAGCAAACTGGAGCAGTACAGGATTGACACCAGCAAGATAACCATAGATACCGTTGAGCGCTATCAGGGCAGCCAGCGTGACATCATAATCTACTCGGTCTGTGCCAACGAGGACAGACAGATGCGTCAGATCTGCAACATCATGCAGGAGGACGGTGCCTTTATCGACAGGAAACTGAACGTGGCGCTGACTCGTGCCAGAAAGCAGATGTTCATAACCGGATGCAGCGAGATTCTGATGAAGAACAACATCTATGCTAAACTTATTAACTTCATTAACAAGAAATAGATTTATGGGATTATTAGGCAACGATGTCGAGAATATAGACATCTGCAACACTAACCGTCTGTTCGTGGTCAGAAACGGCAAATCTTACGGGCCATACTCACTCGAAGACCTGAGAAGCCTGACTACCATAGGCAAGACTCTGGCCTGCGACAAGGTTACCAACACGGACAACATAGACGAGAACACCAGATACGAGACTGTAAGCAGTGTGCTTAAGTACAACAACATACCATTCAAGGTCGAGTCAGAAGGCAGCATTTTCTCTCAAATATCACGTTTGGGCAAGGATCTGCTGTTCCCCAAGGAGCTGTTGGAGAAGGAGACCTGGAGCAAGGACAAAAGACTGCTTCTGCTCACAATAATCGGTATGTTCCCGCTCATAGGGGTGACATATATTCCAAGCGATTTCCTTAGGTTCTATGCCATATCGCTATACTTCTCGAGCATGTGGGCGATGTTCTTCTATTCGTTCTACAAGACCAAGCAGGTGAAGACAAGCACGACACTCAAGATATTCTTTCTGACACAGCTTGTCATCATTGTTATATGGGATCTGCTTGGACTGCCCAACTTGAACATATTCTATATGCTCACCCAGAGCAACGGACTGTTGAGCAACATCATAGGTTTCGTCTTTGGCGTAGGTTTCACAGAGGAGCTGGGCAAGATGCTTGTCCTCCTGTTCCTTCTCAAGAGGGCAAAGGAGCCGATGATTCCCCAGACTATGGTGTTCTACGGACTCATATCGGGACTTGCCTTCGGAGTATTCGAAGGAGTCCAGTACCAGCTTACCGTGAACACACAGCAGGGCTATGCGGACGCATACTATCTGAACATAGCGCGAATGACCACCCTGCCGTTCATACATGCCATCTGGACAGCTGTGGCAGGTTTCTTCCTCAGCTTTGCACATCTTTACCCAAGGTACCGCAAGGGTCTGTATTTCCTTGCCATAAGCATCCCTGCACTTGGACACGGACTGTATGACTCGTTCTGCAGTATATTCCCGCTTCTTGCGTTCGGAGTCAGCATCATCAGCGTAGGTCTGCTGAACGTGTACCTGGGAGACAGCAAGAAGTACCAGAGCAGGCTGAAATAGGTAACGGACACCCCAAAGACAGATAGAATTGGCGAGGCACAGGCAAGTGTCTCGCCTTTGCTTTATTCACTACATGCTCCTGTTTTCACTGTCGCCACTGCCCTCCTCAGGTTGAAAGGCAATGACCTTGCCCTCGCTTTGGACGTGGTTGTAGAGCTTCCTGTAGAATGCGTGGCGTGTTAGAGTCTCGCTGTCACCGACTATTATCAGCTTCATTCTGGCTCTTGTTATTGCCACGTTCATTCTTCTCAGCTCGCGCAGGAATCCGATGTTTCCGTCGTCGTTGGCACGCACCAGCGATATAAGTATCACGTCACGTTCCTGTCCCTGGAATCCGTCAATGGTGTTCACCGTAATGGCAGACCTCACCGGCTTCAGTGCCGGGCTGAACCTGACCTTCTTGCGCAGTCTCTGCACCTGGCTCTTGTATGGGGAAATCAGACCGAAGTCTATGCGTTCGTTCTTCACTCGCTGAGTTCCGAGCTTCTGGATGTACTTCTCGAGCTGTTCCACTATGAACAGTGCCTCGCCCTCGTTGTACCTTCCGCTCTGGTCGTTGGTCATCTCCTCCTCGAACCCAAGTCCCTGGGTGTCAAGCCAGACCAGAGGTGCGTCAAACTCGAGTATGTTGCGGTGCTTCACCGTAGGGCTTGTCTTCAGTTCGCCGCCATAGAACCACTCCGAAGGGAACTTCACTATTGTCTCGTGCATTCTGTACTGCAGGTTCAGGAACGAGACACATTCCGGCTTGTTCACCGACACCTGCTCCATCAGAGTCTCGGCAAGCCCCTTGTTTGCGGCTTCCACGCACTTTATCGTGGGCGGCAGCTGGCAATGGTCACCGGCGAATATCACGCGGTCAGCCTTGCGTATCGCTATCCAGCACGCAGCCTCGAGCGCCTGAGCCGCCTCGTCGATGAACAGGCTCTGGAAACGTATTCCGTCGAGCAGTCTGTGTGCCGCTCCGGTCAGTGTGCAGGCAACGATTCTGCACTGGTCGAACAGGTCGTGTCTGATAGCGAGCTCCAGGTTTGTCCCACGGTCACGCAGGTTTGCTATCTTGGCTCTCGCCTCGCGTCTGTTTCCGCTGTTCTTGGACTGCTGCAGATTGCGTATAGCCTGTCTCACGCTCCACAGGTCGTGGTATAGCGGATGGCTTTCAAAACGTCGCTCGTATGTGTATCCCAGCATCTTGTCAGTCACTCTGGTCGGATTTCCGATGCGCAGAACGCTGACACCGCGGTCGCTGAGCTGTTCGCTTATCCAATCGACAGCCATGTTGCTCTGTGCGCAGACAAGTATCTGGTTCTCCCTGTTCAGTGTTTCGCAAATAGCCTCGACCAGGGTTGTGGTCTTGCCCGTTCCCGGAGGTCCGTGGACTATTGCCACTTCGCGTGCGTTCAGCACCTTGTTCACCGCTCCCTCCTGGCTTTCGTTCAGCCAGGGGAATGACATCGGCGCAAGGGTACGGAACTCGGCAGGCTGGCGGCTTAGGAGCAGATCCCTGAGGTATGCAGTCCTGTCGCCCTTGGCCAACTGCACCGAACGCAGAGCCGAGAACATCAGCTGATAGGTTGTCTCGTCAAAATAGAGCTGGACACCAAGCATGTCGTTTGTCTTGAGCAGGTTTATGTCTCCCTCACGGTTCAGCACGACCACCATGCGGTTGTCCTCGACATAGCTCACCGTACCGGTCACTCCCGTAGGCTTGGCCTCGCCCAGTCCGCTCTGGGTGAAGAACGCCACCGGCTTGCCATACTCGAACTCAGAGTTTTCGTTCGGCTGGTCCGGGCTTGCCGATGCCCCTCCGTTCCTGAATACATCCACACAGAACTGGTTCACGGCGTTATAGTAGCTTCGTCCCACAGTCAGTGGGAACCAGCACACGCCGTGCTTGACCTTCCATGCTATTTCAGTCAGTTTACTGCGCTGTTCAAAGGCCTGCTTCTCGTGGTCATACTCCATTTTCAACAGCTGCTGCTGTCTCTGGAAATGTGCGTCTATGCTTTGGTGTCTATCCATAATGGGTACAAAGTTAATGCTTTTTCGCTCAATTTCAAAACTGCGGGCAACATCCGGACCTATACGGGCCAAGTTGCCCGACTTGTAACAATACAGTGTTTATCGAACAAACTTTTTCATAAAAAGGACAAAAATTGAATTAAAATAATTACTTTTGCAAAAATTTTGAAAATTATGATGAAAGAGATAAAGATTGGCGATTTGAATTTAAGAGTGCCAATTATTCAAGGAGGAATGGGTGTAGGCATCTCGCTATCCGGTCTGGCATCGGCAGTAGCCAACCAGGGAGGCATAGGTGTGATCTCTGCGGCAGGCATGGGACTGCTTTACAGAAAGTTCAGCCCTGACTATCTGAAGGCAAGCGTCTATGGATTGAAAGAGGAGATAAAGGCAGCCAGAGAAAAGTCAAAGGGAATCATCGGTGTCAACGTGATGGTGGCTTTGAGCAACTATGCGGACTTGTGCAAGACTGCTATCCAGGAGAAGGCTGACATCATCTTTTCCGGTGCTGGTCTGCCATTGGACCTGCCTTCGTTCCTTTCCAAGGATTCGGTGACTAAGCTTGCTCCTATCGTATCTTCGGCAAGAGCCGCAAAGCTTATCTGCCAGAAGTGGAAGTCGCTATACAACTATCTGCCTGACGCTATCGTTGTCGAGGGACCTAAGGCGGGTGGACACCTGGGATACAAGCCTGAACAGATTTTCGACGAGAACTTCGCGTTGGAGAAGACCGTTCCAGAGGTTGTGGCTGTAGCCAAGGAGTACCAGGACGAGAAGGTCATCCCTGTAATCGCAGGCGGTGGCATCTATACAGGCGAGGATGCGGCAAAAATCATGGAGCTTGGTGCCGACGCAGTTCAGCTTGGCACACGTTTTGTAACTACTGACGAGTGTGACGCTGACATTGCATTCAAGCAGCAGTACATCAACGCCAAGGAGTCGGACATCACAATCATCAAGAGCCCCGTGGGAATGCCCGGACGTGCAATCAACAACGAGTTCCTTGACAAGGTACGCAACGGAGAGAAGCACCCCAAGACTTGCGCGGTGAACTGCATCAAGACCTGCAACGGAGAGACTTCACCGTACTGCATCGTCATGGCGCTTTTCAACGCCTTCAAGGGCAAGCTGAACAACGGATACGCTTTCTGCGGATCTAACGCATACAGAGCCGAGAAGATCGAGTCCGTGAAGGACGTGTTCGACAGCATCAAGGAGGGCTACGAACGCTACTTCAAGAGCAAATAGAAGAACAATAGAGAACAATAGATTTATAGAGATTAATAGATTATGTCCTTTTCAAGCAAAGTATGCGGTGCTATCCTGAAAATGGGCGGGTGGAGCATTGACAACAGACTCGAGAAGATGCCGAACAAGTGCGTCTTCTGCGTCGCTCCGCACACCAGCAACTGGGATTTCATCGTGGGCAGACTGTGCTATTCTGCCCTTGACCTGGGTATAAAGCCCAAGTTCCTGATCAAAAAGTTCTGGACCGACTTCCCTTTCGGACTCATCATCAAACCTTTGGGTGGAATTGGTGTTGACAGAGGGAAAAAGAACAACCTGGTTGACGCTGTTGTTGACGAGATGAACAACCACGAATCGTTCCAGCTTGCCGTGACTCCGGAGGGTACACGCAAGAGAAACAAGAACTGGAAGCGCGGGTTCTACCTTATCTCACAGCATGCGAATGTGCCGCTTCTGCTGGCAGGTCTCGACTTCAAGAGAAAGATCATAATCATTGACGGTTCGTTCGTGCCTACCGGTGAAATGGACAAGGACATCGAAAGAATCAAGCAATGGTACATTGACAACAACATCCAGGGCAGACACCCTGAAAACTTTGCAGTATAGTCAATTAAACAACGCTTTGGCGAATAAGTGAATGGGGTGAGAAATCATCCCATTTTTTTGTTATATGACTTCGGGATATGGATTTTACGGACTTTTCATAGCTTGAGGGCTTGGGTTTGACATTCAAAAAAACTGTTGGACTAACCGGAAACAACACAGACGACAAAAACTATTGTTCAGGTTTTATCACTTTCACGATGCAAAGATAGCAATAATTTCCGAACAACCAAAACATTTAGGAAATAATTTTGCATTTTTGTTCAAAAAATTTCATTACCAATCACATACACCTGGAGCGGCAGGCGCAGAACTTGACCGGCATGAAAGAGACAAAACACACCGTCACGAAACCTTGTTTTTCCACTTTCACTGGCATAGGAATGGAACGGAAGCATGCCGGAACCTTCCCAACGAAACTGACCGGAGAATTGAAATTCGTGCTTATCTGACCGGAACTGACTGTCCGGAAAGCGCAGAGTGTGAACCTCACGAAAGCATGACCGGCACAGCTGAACAGACCTGCTTTTCAGACCCGATTTTCATGACAATGGAACTGCACGGAAAAGCGGCTTTCCGTTCCGGTATTTTTTATGGTGTAGGATGCGGAAGGAAGATGCTTCCACCCTCCAACTTAGATATATATACTTCGTATATATCTAAAAGTGCGGAAGGAGCACCTTCCACGCAATCATGGAAGGAAGGTGGAATTTCATCGTGGAAGGAGTGTGGAAGGAGACGTGGAAGGAGTGTGTTTCCGGTCCTCTTTCCATGACCTTCCTCCACACATTTTCCACACCCTGGAAGTCAGTTCCACATTCATTCCTGCAAGTCAGAAACTACAGCCCTGACTGTTACACTTCACTGACGAGCTTCCATTCCACCCATCGCACAAATCTGTACATTCAGCTATCAATTCAGCAGATTACGCAACTTTTTGCTATATTTTTAATGATTTATGCACCATAAAAAACATAAATCACTAACTTTGCACACAAATCATAAAATTTTTGTCAGAAAAACAATGGGTGGTGTTTTTGGTACAATAGGCAAGGAAAGTTGTATTAAAGATTTGTTCTACGGAACAGACTATAATTCACATCTTGGCACAAAGAGAGGCGGTCTTGCGACTCTTTCCGAGAAGGGATTCGTTCGTTCAATCCACAATTTGGAGAGCACATACTTCCGCACAAAGTTTGAGTCGGAACTGGAAAAGTTTGTCGGTAACTCCGGCATCGGTGTCATAAGCGACACTGACTCGCAGCCAATCATCGTAAACAGCCATTTGGGAAGGTTTGCGCTGGTTACTGTGGCAAAGGTCAACAACCTCAAGGAAATAGAGAAGGATTTGCTCGACCGTATGCACCACTTCGCTGAGTTCAGCGGTGGAGACACAAACCAAAGCGAGCTTATCGCAATGCTTATCACCGAGGGCAAGGACTTCGTTGACGGCATCGAGAAAGTATATAACACAATCAAGGGTTCATGCACAATGCTCCTTCTCACAGAGAACGGAATCATCGCAGCCAGGGACAAGTACGGACGTCTGCCGCTCGTTATCGGCAAGAAGGACGGTGCCCACGCAGTGACTGGCGAGACTGTGGCGTTCCCTAACCTCGGCTACGAGGCTGTGTATAACATCGGACCGGGCGAAATCGTGCTTATCAACGCCGACAAGTTCGAGCAGATTCGCAAGCCTGAGCCCAAGATGCAGATTTGTTCGTTCATGTGGATATACTACGGTTACCCACCTTCAACATACGAGGACATCAACGTGGACGAATTCCGTGTAAAGAGCGGTCTTTTGATGTCAAAGGACGACGATGTCAAGCCTGACTATGTTGCCGCCATTCCAGACTCAGGAATCGGCCATGCGCTTGGATACTCGAACGGACTTAACGTCCCATACAGACGCGCCATCGTGAAGTACACTCCTACTTGGCCGCGTTCGTTCACTCCTACAAACCAGAAGATGAGAGAGCTTGTGGCAAGCATGAAGCTTGTCCCTAACAAGGCTCTGTTGAAGGACAAGGTTGCCATGTTCTGCGACGACTCAATCGTGCGAGGCACCCAGTTGAGAGACAACGTGAAGGTGCTTTACGAATACGGAGCAAAGCAGGTGCACATGCGTATCAGCTGTCCACCGTTGCTTTACGGCTGTCCGTTCATCAACTTCTCGGCTTCAAAGTCGGTGCTTGAGCTTATCACTCGACGCATCGTCCAGGAGCTTGAGGGCGGAGACATGAACGCCCACATCGACGAGTACATCACTCCGGGAACAGAGAGATACAACAGGATGGTTGACGAAATCCGCAAGCGTCTTGGAATGGACTCATTGAAGTTCAACACTCTCGAGAACATCATCGAGGCCATAGGTCTGCCAAAGGAGTGCGTCTGCACACACTGTTTCGACGGAAGCAGCTACGGAGACTAACCTTCGTCAGCAGTTCACAATACAATGCCATCTCGAAAGGGGTGGCATTTTTTTCATAGCCTCAACCCCAAATATTATTTCATTTTTGCACTCTAATACATTTTTTTTCACTAACTTGCGCAATCACATTTTTAAAGATTCTATACATTATGAAAAACTTTATTAAATACATATTTGTAGCAACAATAATGGTGATTCATGTGTCATCCGCTTTTGCAAAGTCTGTAAAATATACATACAAGCCGTTTGCAGAAGAAGGTTGCGAAATGGAATATAGTGTAGTCAAACAAGATACCAGTTATTTTATAATTGCAACAGTGATGTCAGACAGAATGTACTTTCTCGACAACCCCACAATGAAAGTCCGCACCTTTGACAATTATGTAATAACCTTACATGGTAAAGTTATTGGGAACACTACTGAAACTTCAAATGGATACGTCATAGGCAACGCAGTTAATTCGACTCCAATAGTAAAGTCAACTGCACAATTTCCCATAACTCCTGATGTACTTGAACTGTTTAAAAATGGCGTTTATAAGGTAAGGCTATCCATGAGACCGATGAGCCACGAACGTTGTTTTAAACGTGACGAAATAGGAAAATCTCTATATCAACTATATTTAGAGGAAAAATATAGTGAAGAAAACTTTTAATGAACTTTGACTACATGAGAACATCATCGAGGCCATAGGTCTGCCAAAGGAGTGCGTCTGCACACACTGTTTCGACGGAAGCAGCTACGGAGACTAAAAGGGGGAACTCACACGCAACCATACAAGAGGGAGGACACGCACACGCTTGTCCTCCCTCTTGTTTTCAGACATGAAAAATCACCTGAAAACACCCTAATTTAACCGCCCAAAAATTTGGATTTTTCGTTTGAATTTCGTATCTTTGCAGTATCTTTTCACTCAAGCAAACATGAATAAGATGACAAATAAACTAGTTATAGCTATCACATTTATTTTCAGCATATTACTCTGCTCATGTTCCGTAAACAAGCAGATTAAAAAGGCAGACAAGAAATACGCTATCGGAGAATACTACAAGGCGGCCAACATCTACAAGGGCGCATACCCGAGAGTGAACATCACAAAGGAGAAGCAGAAGAAGGCGTATGTGGCATACAAAATGGGCATGTGCTACCAGAAGGTCGGAGAGTACGACAAGGCGGAGAGAGCCTTCGCAAACGCAATCAGATACAAGCATACGGACAAGGACGTGTACTTGAGGTACGCAGACATCCTGCGCAGAAGCAAGAAGTACAAGGAGGCCATAGAGAACTATGACATCTACATGAAGCTTGACACAAACTCGCTCGTAGCCGTGAACGGAAAGCTTGCGGCAATAGAGTCTGCAGAGCGCGAAAAAGCCGGATCAAGATACATCGTCAAAAAGGAGGACTTCTTCTCGAGCAAGAAGAGCGACGGATGCCCAGTTCACCCCGAGGGAGACAGCACAGTGATCTACTTCTCGTCATCAAGGGACAACAAGCAGACTTCGCACAAGACAAGCAACATCACGGGAACTCCGAACAGGGACATCTATATGGCCAAGAGAAACGCAGTCGGCAAATGGGACAACCTGGAGCTTGTGGAGGGAGACATGAACACAGAGAGCGACGAGAGCAACCCATGCTTCTCTGCCGACGGCAAGACTATGATCTACACACGCTGCCCGTACATCAAGGGAGAGACTCACGGAGCAGAGATATGGACAGCAACCAGACAAGGCGGCAAATGGGGCAAAAGCCAGAGAATAGCGCTCCTGAAGGACAGCACGATAACTGTGGCACATCCGGCTCTGTCAGCTGACGGAAAGTACCTTTACTTCGTAAGCGACATGGACGGCGGTTTCGGAGGCAAGGACATCTGGAGATCAATGAAGACTTCTGAGGGATGGTCTGCACCGGTGAACCTTGGTCCGTCTATCAACACAGAGGGCGACGAGATGTTCCCAAGCACACGCGACTCGCTTCTGTACTTCTCTTCGGACGGACATCCGGGAATGGGAGGCCTTGACATATTCTACGCCACAGAGTCAGGCGACGGCGAGTGGGTTGTCACAGAGATGCCTGTACCGGTGAACTCTGCCGCAGACGACTACGGAATAACTTTCGCCAAGGGTGAGGAGAAGGGTTACTTCACATCAAACAGAGGCGAGAAGAAGGGCTATGACAAGATCTACTCGTTCTACTGCCCTCCGATCGTATATAACATCATCGGAAAGGTGACAAGCACCGACGGGGAGCCTTTGGGCGACGCAAACGTGCGCGTTGTGGGTGACGACGGAACAAACGTGAAGCTAAAGACCAAGAAGGACGGAACATACCGATTCGACATCAAGAGGGGTGTGAACTACGTCATGCTTGGAAACTGCAGAGGATTCCTGAACCAGAAGAACAACCTCTCTACACACGGACTAGAGGACAGCAAGCAGTTCGACATCAACTTCCAGCTGGCTTCGGTGAGCAAGCCTGTGGGACTTGACAACATCTTCTTCGAGTTCGGCAAGGCAACCTTGACAAAGGAGTCGGGTGCGGCACTTGACAAGCTGATAAAGCTTTTGAAGGACAATCCTAACATCACGATAGAGATCGGCGCACATACCGACAAGGTGGGTAGCGCAGAAGGAAACCTTAAGCTCAGCGGCGAGCGCGCCCAGAGCGTTGTGGACTACCTGATCAGGGGAGGCATAGAGGACGCACGTCTGACAGCCATGGGCTACGGCAAGACAAAGCCTGTGGTGGTTGACAAGGCCCTTGCCAAGCAGTACCCTTTCCTTCACGAGCAGGATGTCTTGGACGAGGAGTTCATAGACGCACTATCTCCGGAGAACCAGGAGACAGCCAACATGATAAACCGACGTACAGAGTTCAGGGTGCTTAAGACAACCTACAAGATGTACTAGGAACACAAACAGTTAAAATCCACGGAAATGAAACAATACTTAGACTTGCTGAACAGAGTTCTTGAGGAGGGAGTCAAGAAGGGCGACCGCACAGGCACAGGAACTACAAGCATATTCGGACACCAGATGCGCTTCAACCTTGAGGACGGATTCCCGCTTCTCACAACAAAGAAGCTTCACCTTAAGAGCATCATCCACGAGCTTCTATGGTTCCTTAAGGGAGACACAAACGTGAAGTACCTGCAGGACAACGGTGTCAGAATCTGGAACGAGTGGGCAGACCCCGAGACAGGCGACTTGGGACACATCTACGGATACCAGTGGAGAAGCTGGCCTAACTATGACGGAACTTTCACCGACCAGATAACAGAGGTGGTGAACACAATAAAGAACAACCCTAACTCTCGACGCATCATCGTTTCAGCATGGAACGTGGCAGAGATCGAGAGCATGGCACTGCCGCCCTGCCACTGCTTCTTCCAGTTCTATGTGGCTGACGGCAGATTGAGCCTTCAGCTCTACCAGCGCAGTGCGGACATATTCCTTGGCGTACCGTTCAACATCGCAAGCTACGCACTGCTTCTGCAGATGATGGCACAGGTGACAGGACTT
>JAZUHH010000026.1:0-4750 GCA_045641625.1 Paludibacteraceae bacterium | reverse complement strand
AGAGAGATTCTTTTTTAAGCTTCCCTTTCTGAGTTTTGTATATAGTTTTCGATGTAGTACTGAGGGTATAAGACTCTCAACCATTCCGGTGGTGATTACCACGAGGCCACACCTGTTCCCATCCCGAACACAGAAGTTAAGCTCGTTGGTGCTGACAATACTTGGCTGGCGACGGCCCGGGAAGATAGGTTGCTGCCGGATTATATTCCTCAATAGCTCAGTCGGTAGAGCGTTCGGCTGTTAACCGAAATGTCACAGGTTCAAGTCCTGTTCGGGGAGCCACAAGACCTAAGGTTTATCCTTAGGTCTTTTTGCTTTAAGGAGATTTATTTTGAGTCAGAGTAGTGCTCAATCAAAGCAGTATATAAGGATGGCACAGACGCCTGTGCCTAAGCTCATTCTGACTCTTTCTATTCCAAGCGTTATTACGATGCTTGTTAATAACGTCTATAACCTTGTTGATACAGCGTTTGTTGGAAGGCTTGGTACTTCAGCTAGTGGTGCTGTAGGTATTGTTTTCGGCTTTATGGCTATCATTCAGGCCTTTGGATTCATGTTCGGACAGGGATCCGGTAGTATTCTTTCACGATCTTTGGGTAAAGGTGATAAGGATACTGCATCTGTTTTCGCTTCAACCGGTGTTCTATTCTCAACTATCTTCGGTTTATTAATAACTATATTTGGTTTTTTGTTTTTGGATGATATTGTATATGCGCTGGGTAGTACAGATACTATCTTTCCATATGCTAAGACATATATATTCTTTATTCTTATCGCTGCTCCATTTATGAGCTCCTCACTCACGATGAACAATCTACTCCGTTACGAAGGAAAAGCGGCTCTCGGAATGATTGGCATGATGAGCGGTGTTGTTCTTAACATGGCTTTAGATCCGATATTTATGTTTGCACTTGGAATGGGCATAGCTGGTGCCGGTCTTTCCACTGCTATAAGCCAGGTTGTGAGCTGGATAATTCTGTTGCTTATGTTCTTAACCAAGAAGACTGTATCTAGTTTGAGCCTTAAATTGGCCTTTAAGGCTGCTCCTACTGTTGTATTCAACATAATGGCTACAGGCCTTCCAAGCCTTATAAGACAAGGACTTAACAGTGTTACAACGGTTCTTTTGAACTCAAGATGTGCTATTTACGGTGACGCAGCTGTAGCTGCCATGAGCATTGTATCAAGAATATTCTTTTTCGCTTTTTCAATTGCTCTTGGAATTGGTCAGGGCTTTCAGCCGGTGTCAGCTTTTAATTATGGAGCCAAGAAATACGCCAGAGTCAGAGAGAGTTTTAGATTTACTACGCTTTCAGGTCAGTTCATTATCACTGTGGGATGCGTCCTTCTCTGCGTTTTCTCCGGTCAGTTAATTGGTATTTTCAGAGATGATCCGGAAGTAATTGCAATCGGAACAAGAGCGCTAATACTTCAGGCTATAGCTTCACTATTTATGCCTCCTTGTGTTGCAACAGAAATGCTTTTACAGACAACAGGAAAGAGGCTTGCTGCTTCAATTATTTCTGCGATTCGAAATGGGCTCATCTTCATTCCGGTTCTTATTATTCTTGCAATTTTCAGAGGACTTCCGGGAATTCAGGAAGCTCAGCCGCTATCTTTGGTCCTTGCACTTCCTGTGACAATTCCTTTCGCAATCAGTTTTTTCAAGAAACTTCCTAAAAATGACGAGGAAGATCCTTTACCTTCTGAGGAGACTAAGGATTAATAAAGTGTTGTCTTTTTCTATATGAAGAAGGATATATCACTCCACTTTTTTGGTGCATTAAGAATATCTCCTACTAATTCACTTCCTTTATAATGAGCGCAGATTGGTTAATTCCAAAATAGCTTAAATTCTTTTAATCCATAGTGATAACAGAAAGGAGAGAATTTTATGCAAGAAAACAATACTATATGCGTAGAGAAGGGTCCCATGACCGAAGAGTATTTACGCAAGATGGACGCTTATTGGCGTGCAGCAAATTATCTTTCAGCAGGTCAGCTTTATTTGCTTGATAACCCGCTTTTGAAGAAGCCGTTGACACTTGATAGTGTCAAGAAAAAGATCGTTGGACACTGGGGTACAGTTCCTGGACAGAACTTCGTATATGTTCATTTGAACCGTGTCATCAAGAAGTACGATCTCGACATGATCCTCTTGTCCGGTCCTGGTCACGGAGGAAACTTCTATGTAGCTAATACATATCTTGAAGGAACTTATTCTGAAATCTATCCGAACATCAGTGAGGATGAGGCCGGAATGGCAAAGCTCTTCAAGCAGTTCTCATTCCCTGGCGGAATCCCCAGCCACTGTGCACCTGAGACTCCCGGCTCAATCAACGAGGGTGGTGAGTTAGGTTACGGAATCGCACACGCTTTCGGTGCAGTTTTCGATAACCCTGATCTTATCGCTACAGTTACAGTAGGTGACGGTGAAGCAGAGACAGGCCCTCTTGCTACTTCATGGCAGTGCAACAAGTTCTTGAATCCTGTAGGTGACGGTGCGGTTCTTCCTATTCTCCACCTCAACGGATATAAGATTGCTAACCCTACACTTTTCGCAAGAATGAGCCACGAGGAAATCGTAGCATTCTTTACAGGTTGCGGCTGGAAGCCTTATTTCGTTGAAGGCTCAGATCCTATGACAATGCATAAGCTCATGGCTGAGACAATGGATACAGTAATCGAAGAAATCCACGCAATTCAGCAGCATGCAAGAACAACAGGTGATGGTACAAGACCTGTATCGCCTATGATCATCCTCCGCACACCTAAGGGATGGACTGGTCCTAAGGAAGTTGACGGAAAGAAGATTGAGGATAACTATCTTGCTCACCAGGTTCCGATCAGCATGGAGAAGGGCGAAGAGCACCTCAAGATTTTGGAGCAGTGGCTTAGAAGCTATCACGCAGAAGAGCTTTTCGATGAGAACGGAAAACTCATTCCTGAACTCAAGGCTATGGCTCCTGTTGGTGACAGCAGAATCGGCGCTAACCCTCATGGTAACGGCGGTAAGCTCTTAAGAGATCTCCGTTTGCCTGACTTCCGTAACTATGCTGTTGAAGTTGAAGCTCACGGTGCAAAAGATGGTCAGGACATGACTGAGCTCGGTAAGTTCGTAAGAGATATCTTCAAGCTCAATGCTGACAGCAAGAACTTCAGAATTTTCGGACCTGACGAGACAAATTCCAACCGTTTGAATGCTGTTTTCGAAGTTGAGAACAGAGACTGGAACGCAGAGTTCTATGATAAGGATGACCACCTTGCAATCGACGGTCGTGTAATGGACTCCATGCTTTCTGAGCATATGTGCGAAGGCTGGCTTGAAGGTTATCTTCTCACAGGTCGTCATGGTTTCTTTGCAACATACGAGTCATTTGCAAGAATCATCGACTCAATGGCTGCTCAGCATGCTAAGTGGCTCAAGGTTTGCAACCAGCTCCCTTGGAGAGAAGAGATTGCTTCTTTGAACCTCATCATGGCTTCTACTGTATGGCAGCAGGACCACAACGGATTCACACACCAGGATCCTGGTTTTATGGACCACATCGCAAACAAGAAGGCAGACGTTGTAAGACTTTACCTGCCGCCGGATTCTAACTGCTTGCTCTCAGTTTTCGATCACTGCATCAAGTCAAAGAACTATGTTAACGTTATCGTTGCAAGTAAGCATCCCCGTCCGCAGTGGCTCACAATGCCTGAAGCAGTTAAGCACTGCACACAGGGTATTGGTATCTGGGAATGGGCAAGTAACGACCAGGGCAAGGAGCCTGATATCGTTTTCGCTTGTGCAGGTGAGACACCTACACTCGAAGCACTTGCTGCTGTTTCAATCCTTAGAAAAGAGCTTCCTGAAGTTAAGATCCGTTTCATCAACGTTGTTGACCTCTTTAAGCTCCAGCCTGCATCTGAGCACCCTCACGGACTTACAGATGCTGAGTACGATATCCTCTTCACAAAGGATAAGCCGGTTATCTTCAATTTCCACGGCTATGCTTCACTCATTCACGAGCTTACATACAGACGTCACAACAACCGTTGGATGCACGTAAGAGGCTATAGAGAAGAAGGTACAATCACTACACCGTTCGATGTACGTGTACAGAACGATGTTGACCGTTTCCACCTCGTTATGGAAGCTATCAAGTTCCTTCCTCAGCTCGGCAACCGTGGCGCTTACCTCTATCAGAAGATGAGCGACAAGTTGGTTGAGCACAAGCAGTACATTCACGAAGTAGGTTTGGACCTCCCTGAGGTTGCAAACTGGAAGTGGGAAAACTGATTCCAACTTATAAACTAATAGAAAGAGGTTGTCCGTAAGGGCAACCTCTTTTTTGTTGGTTTGTACTCTGCTCGAAAAATATTACCCGGCCTTATTTAGCAACGCATAAGCTTCTTTGCACCATCTGAGATATCCTTCGTATGTCTTTACACCGAATGAGACTGTCAGGTAGTAGTAAATGTGGTCGTTCTCATCTAAAGATTCCTTTAATACGCTTTGGTACATCTTAAGAACTGCGAGATTTTCTCTGGTCTCTTCTTCGAAGCTTCTAATGTTTGATATGGTTGTTTCAGGCTCGGCATTTCCACCGAAAATAACCTTCAACAAGGATTCATATTTCAAGTCGTTTGAAGCAGTAGATTCTTCAAGCCATGACTTAAGATGTTTCCTGCCCTGTCTAGTTATTGAATAGATATATTTTTCGCGGTTGGCAGAAGATTTACTGTCAGCCTTTTTCTTAACAAAGCC
>JAZUHH010000025.1:0-68063 GCA_045641625.1 Paludibacteraceae bacterium | reverse complement strand
ATCAAAGCGGCTATCGAGTCAAGCACATACCAGTTTGGACCTAGCATGATGGCTCCTCCAATTCCGACAACAGCACCTATACTTGAAAGGGCGTCGCTTCTATGATGCCAGGCATTAGCCATGACAGCCTGGCTGTTGACATCTCTCGCCACTTTTGCTGTGATGTGATACACAATCTCTTTCAACAAGATTGAAGCTATTGCAGAGAACAGGGCAATATAGCCTGGTTCGGCCAAAGTCTCACCGTTTATTGCACCCCATATCTTGACGCACGCGCTCCAACCCAGATTTATTCCTACAAAGCAGAGAGCGACACCCACGACAGCGGTAGCCAAAGTCTCGTACTTGCCATGTCCGTAGTCATGGTCGTGATCTTGCGGCTGGCTTGAAATTCTGGAAAAGCAGAGAACGATAAAGTCTGTAATCAAATCGGACAGAGAGTGAATGGCGTCAGCCACCATGGCAGCACTTTGCCCAACAATTCCCGCTACAAACTTCAGCACGACAAGTACCAAGTTCACAACACTACCGAATATGGTAACCTTATATATCTTTTTCTCTCTTTGTTCCATATTTCAACAAAGTCATTCAACACTTTTGCAAAGATAATGTTTTTTATAATTCACAATTCATAATTCGTAATGCATAATGTGGTGAACGTAATAAGAATCTACAAAGCGAGGCAATAAAAATAAAAGGCTTTTCCTCATTGTACTGTAATTAGTTATATTTACATACTCACAAAAGTACAATATTATCCCAATCTACCAAACAAAAGCATATTTTTTCGTAAAAATCGAGCTACAGAAGGCTGTTAAACGATTTTTGAAAACAAAAAAGGATTGAAAGAAGTCTGTCCAACAAATTATGATATCGGGAAAGGCTTGACAGAACTCTCTTCGACAATTTTTGAAAACTCAAAAGGACCAAAAACAAAAGCTAAACCCATATTACGGATTTAGCTTTTATATAATCTTACTTGTTATTATATTTTCTAGAATGCGTATGTGAATTTAAGCGAATATTTCTGCTGAATCTGTGGCCACTCTCGGTACTCGCTCTTAACTCGCTTGTCGAAAATCAGCTTGAACATAAGCTGCGCAGAGAAGAACCTGTTTACCGTGAAGTTTCCCGACAACTTCCAGTCCATCATAATATCGTTTGAAAAGACTTTCGGACTATAAGGAACAAAGAACGAAAGTTCGTTGTTTATTGACACTCCTCGGGTAATCTTCCAAAGCATATCAGTCTCGACCTTGTAACCGGGAGCTATGCTTGCGTGCTTGCCCGGATCCAGTCCGTGATCCGCAGGATAAAGCTTGTCGCTTATAAGCCAGAACAGACGTCCGCAGACAGGCAGCACACCGATGCTCATATTGCGGTTATGTTCGTAATATATTCCCGAACCCAAATATATGTTCGTCGGAGTAAGGAACGAAGTGGCCGCACTGGTATCGTTATAAGAGTCATAGCTTGTAAACAAGTGAGTCTTCATCTTTGCGGACGGAGCCATAAAGAACAGCTTCTTGTTCTTCTTCATCTGGATGAGGTAAGTGGAAGAAACCGTAGTTTCGTCTTCATTGATACGGAACGGATGAGTCTTGTCCTTTTCGTAATAGATGAAGCCAAGATACATGTCAAGTCGGTTGTTCCATCTGCGCGGATCCTTCTTGTAGTTCCTGTCCAATCTGAAGTCAGACATGAAAGTTGTCGTGTTCTTTCCTCCTCCGGACCAATGGGAGATAAAATATGTAACGAATGAGACATTGACCTTGCCATTTGTCTTCCACACATCATCAATCCTCTTCTGTTTTCTCATGGATGGAGTCTCTAGCTCATAGTCCTCGGGATTGTTCTGCTTGACATCTATAAGTCTCACTCTCCTGTCCTTCAAACTGAAGTCGGGTTTCTGGTACTCTCCAAGTCCGTAGTACGAGATGACAGAAGGGTCCTGCGAAGATATAATGTAGAGCAAACGGTTCTCCAGACTTCTTCCTATCTTTCTCTGGGCAAGCATTCTTGTCATAGGCATGGTGTCCTTCACACCCACATGAACGACAGCGGTGTCAACGAAATGAGGCTTGAACACATCATTCGACACAGAGGAGAAGCACAATGGAAGATGAATCTTGTCCTTGCCCTTCAAAGACTTCAAGGTCATGGAGTCGGCAGACATCTTGGTCTGCTTCAAGACCTTCTGCACCCACGCGTTTGTTCTTGCCTGCTCCTCTTTAGACACTACAGGCACACCATTCCTTCGAGAGCTGAACTCAAGTGTGCTTACTCTCTTTTTGAGTTCCTCGTTCTCTCTTCTTAATCGGAACAGTTCCCCTTCGGATGCTTCATTCTCGTTTTCTATGTCGTCAAGAGACCCGTAGTTTGACGGAGTTGTCTCAGAATAAAGGCTGTACATATGTCTCATCGCCCTCTGCGACAGAGAGTCATACGCCACTGGCTGGCCAAGAGCAGTACAGTCCATCACGTACTGCTTGACAAGCTCATATTTTATGCTGTCCACATTCACTGTCTTGTTGCCGGAGATACGCAGTTCGATATACTCGATAACTGCAAACGGATTCGCAGATGTCGAGTCCTGCTCCGACTGGGCGAACACAGCGGTTAGCGACATGAAAAGTAATGCAATAATATGTACTATTCTTGCTTTTAACATTTATTCCGAATAGCGTTTAATAACATTATAAGACTTGTATATACCCAACTCTCCGGCTTTGCTCAGGTTTATGACTCCCAAAGACTTGTTGCCGAGATAGATATTTGTAATTCCCCTGTTGTAATATGCCTCGGCAAGCTGAGGGTCCAGTTTCACTGCAATGTCATAGTTTGCCAAAGCCGCCTGATAGTCTTTCCTTATAATCTGCAGATTTGCAAGGTTATAATACGCAAAAGGGAAATTTGGGAACAACTCTATACATTTCTTCAAATCCGCCTCAGCCATAGCATAGACAGACAGATGGGTAAGATTGTTAAGCTCGGTATTGTCGCTCGATGCGCTGCTGAACTGCACTTTGTGGGCGTAGATATTAGCCCTCACGAAATACAGTATTGGATTGTCAGTCTCTAAAGTCATCAAGGCGTTCATATCTTCCAGCGACCTCTCGTAGTCACCTACATAATAGTAGTCCAACGCGCGTCCGAACAAGGCAATCTTTGAGATATTCTGTCTGAGCGAGTCACTCCAGGCAGAAATGGAATTGAAATGGTCTGCTATTTGGGCAGTACCAAGCTTCTTGTCTTCGTTTGTAAGCAGAAGCTCCTGACCTAGATTATAGTCACGGTTGAAATACTGAAGGAACGAATTGTAGGCCACACTGCCCACTCTGCTCGTTGGCTTATAATATGAGATAAAGTAGGACGGTTCAAGAGTGATCTCAGTGTTCACGTTCTGCACCTTTCCTCGGTATTCGTTTCTGTATGAGATTCTTTTCTCCTCCTCTTCGGGATCAGCTGCGACAAGCTTGTTATACTTCCTGATGCTTTTGTCTGATTTCTTGCGGGTTTTCTCAGAATCCTCGTCGTCCTTGGACTTCTTGTTCTTTTGTTTCCTGAGTTTCTGCTCAATCACGAAACCAGTATTTGAGTCAAGTTGCGCACCTGCATTGTCAAGATTCAGTCTCTTGGCCTCTGCTCTTGCATAATAAAGGGGAGCATAGTCAGGATTCTGCTCTATTAGTAGCGAAAAATCCCTGATAGCCTGCTTCAAATTACCGATCTTGGTAAGGAGAAGCGCACGATTGTAAAGGGCCAACTGATTGTCCGGCTCCAGCAATATGACTTGGTTGAAGTCCTCGACTGCATTATTGAAGTCTCCAACCTCGAAACGAAGAAGACCACGGTTGAATCTTGCCAAAGAATTGTCAGGATCAATTTCTATTGCCTTGTCATAGTCCTCCATTGCTCCAGCAATCTGCATCTTCTGGTAACGGGCAAGAGCTCTGTTAACATGCAGATCTACACGCGGAGAAGACAAACGAATGGCCTCGTCAAGATCTGCTATCGCACCACCATAATTCTGCTCCTCATAGTACACCATAGCACGAAGAGCCAGCCCGTCCGGATTATACTTGTCCAAAGAGATTGCATGGTTTACGTCCTGCATGGCGTGAACCGTATCGTCTTCCAAAAGGTAAGAGCGACTTCTGTAAAGATAAGGCTGAGGGTTCTTGGGCTGGTACTTTATTGCCAGATCAAACTGGTTTCGGGCTTCCTCATACTTCTTGTCCTGCATCAACACCAAACCCTTGCAGGTTATCAAGTTCTGGTTTCGGGCGTCAAACTCAAGCCCTTTTTCGAAGTCAGCCAACGCCTCCTCGACCTTGTTCTGGTTTATACGTGCAATGCCGCGACAATGATAGGCCTTTACAATGAACGGATTTCTTTCCAGAGCCAAGTCACAGTCACTCTCTGCGCCGACATAATCCTCAAGACTTATTTTCGCCACAGCACGACAGAAATATGGTTCGGCAAGATAAGGCTTTGCACCTATCACCTGGTTAAAATATTGTATAGCAAGAACGTAGTCCTCGAAATAGAGAGCATTCTTTCCGATGGACATCACACGATCAGTATTGATCTGAGAATATGTAATGCAAAAGGTCATCACTGCAAACAACAGCGACACTAACCTGTTAAAAATCATCTTCTAAAGTTCTTTGTTATACGAATAATGAATATCAAAAAAGGAGCAGACTGCTCCTTTTTTGTATTTGTCCGTCACGAGTTGCCTTAGCTACTCGTTGCTGATAAGCTTCATCAACTCATCCATGTTAGGGCTAAGGATGATCTCTGTACGTCTGTTCTTTGCCTTGGCCTCCTTTGTGTCAGCAGGATCAAGAGGAACAAACTCAGCACGTCCGGAAGCAGTGATTCTGGCAGGGTCGATATCCTTGTTGCCGATCAATGCGCGAACGATAGCTGTAGCACGCTTGGCACTCAAATCCCAGTTGTCAATGATGTATCCGTTGCCTGTGTAGGGAACATTGTCTGTGTGTCCCTCTACAACTACATGAATGTCCTTGTTCTGTGCAAGGAAATCTCCGATGCTTTCAAGAGCCTCAAGACCGTTCTTGCCGACCTCCCAGCTTCCAGACGAGAACAACAGCTTGTTATCCATAGAGACGTAAACCTTTCCATTCTTGTTGATTACGGAAAGTCCCTTGCCCTCGAAGTTAGTCAATGCGTCGGAAACCTTCTTCTTCAAGTTCTTCATCATGCTGTCCTGACGGGCAAGCATTGCTGTAAGCGAAGCCATCTCCTTTTCCTTTGCAGACAGGCTGTCCTCTCTGCTCTGCAGCTTGTTCTGCATGCTCGACAACTGGTCAAGCAGCTGCTTAACCTCGCTCTCGCTTCTCGAGTTCTTCAACTGGTCGGCAAGCTTCTTGTTAAGTTTCTTCAAGTTGTCAAGGTCAATCTTGTTCTGGGCCAAGCTCTTGCCCTTGTTCAAAGTATCCTTTACAAGAGCATCTATAGACTTCTGAAGAGAAGCTCGGTTAGACTCCAAGTCCTCGATAGTCTGGCGATTTGCCGCCAAAGCGGAATTTTGAGCCTGCTTTGCCTTGTAGCAGTCGTCCAACTCCTCGCTTAACTCAGTATATTTCTTCTTTGGAACACACGATGTGCAGAGCATCACCGACAGTGCAAAATAAACTAGTTTCCTCATAAGTTCCTCGTATTTAGTTTTGAGTCTCCTCATTTTTCTTCTTGCTCTCCTCCTCGTTAGCCTTCATCTGCGCAATGTGGTTCATCATGTCCTTTGGCACAGGAACGCTGATGGAAGCGCTGTTGATTACAAATCCGGCACCGTTGTTGGAATTGATCATGTCAACAATTCTGTCAAACGGAGTAGGTATAGAGATCCAGCCGTCTTTCATTGGGAACGCGCCGTCCATCTCCTGAACATCAGTAAAGACTGCAAGCATTCTCTCTGTTCCCTCAGGGTTTTGGAAGCTTGGGTTCAACTCACGACCCTGCTCATCCTTCTTTGTAGGGACAACGAAGTCTGCATTTGCTATCTGGTAGAACATCTGTCCCTGCATACGAGACAATATCTGCTTGTAGCCCTCCTGGTCTTCAGCAGGCAATGTGTTCACGTCTATGCCACGGCGAATCTCCTGCATGAAGGAAATCATTGCGCCCATCAACATAGGATTCTCCATCTGGCCTACCTTTGGCTCATTGTCACCTGTAAAGAACAGGTCAAGAGGAATAGCCACACCCGGATGCTTTCCGTCAGAGATTGCGATTCCTGCATATCCGCATCTTCTCAAGAAATCTGCGAAATGAGAGAAATGCTCGTGAGCAATATCGTTCTTTGCCACCTTATAGTTCTGCTGGTTGCTCATCACATCAACCATCTCGTCAGCGTATTTGTCCTGAATCAAGACAAGTGCCATCTTGCCCATCTCGAATGGGAACCCTGTCACCTGCGAGCCGATTGCAACCCACTTTTCCAGTCTTGTGATCTTGGCAACCAACATTCTCGAGTACAAGCCTATCAAGTTCGAGAACACCGCCAAGTCATTCTGGTTGTTCGCCTCCTGAGCCTTAGGCACCATTACATTCTGCATGTATGAGATAAGGAAGACATTCTCTATCAAAGTGTCCTGTCCGAAAAGTTTCACGCCTTCTGGGCCCTTGAACACCTGCTCAACCAAAGCCTTTCTTCTGTCATCAGTCAAAGACTCCTCGTCACCCATATCGCACTTCAAAAGCACCTGCATCTGCTGGTTGCCCTCTGCGTTTGGCTGGAATTCAGGAGTACCGTCCTCTCCGTTAGGGGCGATTCTCCACTTGCTCAAATCCACCTGGCCAGCGTTGTTTGAGCCTGCTGCTTTAGTTTCCGTAGATTTAGGCTCCTCTGCAGCTGGTTCCTCCTTAACCTCAGCAGGAGTCTCTACATCCTTTTCCTCTGCTGGTTCCTCTACAGGTTTCTCCTCTACAGGAACTGTTTTATTATCAACTGGTTGAACTTCTTGTTCTTTGTTTTCCTTGCTTCCGAATATCTTACTAAAAAAGCCCATTATCTAAATTTATTTCTTAATAATTGTTGAATTCGCCGCTAAGTTACTATAATTTTTGTTTATAAATGCCATTTCTCCGACTTTTTGACAAACTTATCGGCAAAACAAGCTCACACAATGAAAAAGTTTACGCTTTTGCTATATCATTATCACTTCGGGGCTGAGTTCGATTCCAAACTTGTCCCACACATCGGTCTGGATTGACTTTGCAAGGTCCTGGACATCCTTGCCGTCTCCGTTTCCGTAGTTCACAAGAATCAGCGCCTGCTTGTGCCAGACTCCGACCTCGCCGCGTTTTTGACCTTTCCATCCGCATTTCTCGATAAGCCAGCCTGCCGGGATCTTGACCTCAGAGTCTGAAACCTCGTACATAGGCACAGCCGACTCGTCGCACGCATCTCTCAGCACCTTGACCACCTTGTCATATCTTTCCTTGCTTACAATAGGATTCTTGAAGAAACTGCCTGCGCTTCCATACTCCTCCACTGCGGGAAGTTTGTCTTTTCGAACTGCTATCACACAATCACGAACCGACTGCAGAGAGATTTCCTTGCCTTCCATCATCTTGCTCAGGCCACCATAGGAAAGCACAAATTCAGGGTTCTTGTCCAAGCGATAGGTTACGGAAACAACAGCATATCTGTTCGCCCAATCTTTCTTGAAGCGACTCATTCTATATCCGAACTCGCACTCCGACTTGCCAGCCTCAACAACTTCTCCGCTTTCTACATCCACCATGCGGACAGAGTGAATTCTGTCTCCGGCCTCAACTCCGTATGCACCGACATTCTGCACCGCAGAGGCTCCGACAGTGCCTGGAATCAATGACAGATTCTCTATGCCGGCAAACCCTTTCTCAACACAATAGGCAATCAGGTCATCGAAATGGAGCCCTGCTCCGGCCTTCACAAAAATTTCTTTGTCATTCTCGGCAACAACACTGATCTCCTTGTTGAGAGAACGCACCACAACCCCGTCAAAATCCTGAGTAAGGAGAAGGTTGCTACCCTCACCAATGAAGATATATTTTCCGTTTTTAAGCGCACCGTTCTTGACGTAATCAACAAGATCCGTTTCAGTTTCATATTCCACATAGACCTTAGCACATTTGTCTATACGGAAGGTATTGTTATTTATCAGCGAGAAATTCTGCTTTGTAGTAATCATAGGAATATAATTTGTCTTTGTTGGGCAAAGATACGAAAAAATTTGGTAGATGCAAACCTATGCTACAAAAAAAAAATCGTTCATCTGCGAATGCCGATGAACGATTATGGGATGAGATTATACAAAAGATTTACCCAACATCTTTCTTCTTGTTTTCTTCCTCTTGAGCAAGTCTAATCTCTATTCTCTTAAGTGTAGTTGACATATTGAAAAATAACATATTTACACTATATATCATCCTTCCAATCCACCTAATAAATCTAGGAAAATAAATAATAACTAGTATCTCTGCAACTATAACGGGTAAAAAAACAACGAGAAGTACAGGATTCTGCGATACCAGACCCAATACCGCAGGAATAGAAATTAATAAATTTATAATACCTAGAACTATCGCAAAAGTTGCCACAAGATCGAAGTAATGCGCTATATTAGCAGACAACTCCTCTACTCCATCCTCTGCCTTAGTATTTTTACCTCTTTCAAGTGTACTTTTGTTCATAGTACCAAAAGGACTAGTTTGTGACTCCTGCACTAGAACAGGAGTTCCACATGTTGGACACTTTTTAGCAATATCGCTCATAAGATGTCCGCAATGATAACATTTTCTTGCCATAATATTTATTTTAACAAAAATCCACCTATTATTAAATTTACATATAACTCAAACGCTGCGCTAATTGCAATAACAATCCACAGGACAACTTTACCTATTTTATAATTAGGAGCAAGAAATCCATTTTGCGGAACAGGTGCACCACACTTAGGACATTTTTTAGCATTATCGTCCATACGATATTCGCAAGACAGACATTCTATTGCCATAAATTTATTTTTTTGAATTAAACAAAAAGAACTTCTCTTCTTTCCACCGCTGCAAAATTAAACAATAACCCCACACAACTACCCAAACAACGGTTTTGAATAGCAGTACATTCAGTCTTGATTTTCAAGACTATAAATTATCAGAAAACACCTTGAAGAAATCAAAGTTCAACACCTTAGAAATTCTTTCAAGTTCGCCCGTATCTATTGACGCACGGTTAAAAAGTGCAAACGTAGCACTCTTGCTTTTGCCTATTTGCTCGCTAAACCAACTGACCTTTCTGCCCTGTTTGTCCAGCTCGTTTTTAATTATTTGTCCTATATGTATTGCAGCCAAGTTTCGTAATGTTACGTTTCACAAGAAAACATAAAAAAAGCGTGAGAAAGTATTTCACCGTTCCACGCACAGAGGTCTTAGCATTACCCAAACATGTAGAACGGGTAATACAGAAGCCCACGCAAGCAATATACAAACACGACAAACCTAATGCCATGCTAATACACACCATTGCAGACATCTGTTATACCCTTGTTCTCAACATGCTTTCAAAAAGTTGCTAAGTTTCTGTGCGTTAAGTACAAGCGTCAACAAACGCCTTTTTATATGTCATACTACAAAAGTTGTAGCGAGTGCAAAGATACTAAAAAAAGATAATCTCTTAATAATCTACCGATTATTTTTCGACAATCTATGAAATTTCCATAAAATTCCGATCCAATGTCTTCTTTACTCGAAATACAAATTTGTTGTATTGTCATCAAAATACTTTCCAATAGATTTTCATTTATCAAAATCAAGGGGTTCTTGTCTCAGCATCTTTTAAAATTTTCAAAGATGCCACATTCTAAACAACAGGTGGAATCTCATCAAAAAAATTCCCTCTAAACAAAATCAAACAGGGAAAACAAAAGAAGGAAGCCTATACAAAACAGAAGCAAGGGAAATCAACAAACAGATTTTGGCTCGGCAGATAGATTTTATTACAAATAAAAAAGGGTTCATCTTCCCAGACAAACCCATTTTTATTTTTGAACATTTTAGAAAAAGATTATATTAGTTGTAAGCACTCTCTCCGTGCTCATATACGTCAAGTCCTTCCTCCTCGATTCTCTTCTCAACTCTCAAACCGTGGATCTTATCCAAAGACTTGAAGATGATGAATCCCATTGTTGCAGCCCACAAGCCGATTACGACTGCACCTGTCAACTGAACTAGGAAGAAATCTATACCTGCACCATAGAACAAACCTCCATCTACTGCGAACAAACCTGTTAGCAATGTACCTGTGAATCCGCAGACACCGTGTACCGAGCTTGCACCTACAGGATCGTCGATCTTTAGCTTGTGCTCGATGAACTCAACCGAGAAGATCATCAAGATACCGCAGACTAGTCCGATTGCTGCCGCACCTGCTGGAGCTACTGCATCACAACCAGCTGTGATACCTACAAGACCTGCCAACACACCGTTCAATGTGAATGATAGAGAAGGCTTCTTGTACTTGATCCATGACACGAACATTGCTGCAAGACCACCGACTGCGGCTGCGATGTTAGTGTTTACGAATACCAATGTCGAAGCTGTTGCATCCTCTACTGATGCGATTGCAAGCTGTGAGCAAGGGTTGAATCCGAACCATCCCATCCATAGGATGAACACTCCAAGAGCAGCGATTGTCAAGTTGTGACCAGGAATAGCTCGAGCGCTTCCGTCCTTGGCGAACTTACCAACACGAGGACCAAGAATCCAAGCTCCTACTAGAGCCATCCAACCTCCGACAGAGTGAACGATTGTACTTCCTGCGAAATCGTGGAAACCTTTTGTCCAAGTTCCGATAGAGAACTCTGACAACCATCCTCCACCCCATGTCCAGTGACCGCTGACAGGATAAACCAAGACTGTAATCAAAAGTGAGTATATCATGTACATATAGAACTTTGTACGCTCAGCCATAGCACCTGAAACGATTGTTGCCGCTGTAGCACAGAACACTGTCTGGAAGATAAGGAATGCGAAGTTAGGAATACCATAGTCACTCATACAATCCTTGAAGTCTATGTCAAAGAAGTTAGGCATACCCATGAAGCCGCCCGCACCGAACATGATTCCGTAACCTACTGCCCAGAAAAGGACTGTTCCGATCATGAAGTCAAAGAAGTTCTTCATAAGGATGTTCGCTGTATTCTTGCTTCTTGTAAAACCAGCCTCTACAAGAGAGAATCCTGGCTGCATGAAGAACACAAGCATTGCACCAAGTGCCACCCAAAGTGTATTAAGTCCGACTGCGACAGGGTCTATAGAAGATTCAGCAGCGGCAGTGGCTTCTGCGGCCACCTCTTGAGCAGATGCAGTAGTTACGAAAGCACCTGCGAAAAACATTCCCAATGCTACGAGAATTTTGAAGAATCTCGAGCGTGATATAATATATTTCATATTCGTTCGTTTTATAATGTGTATTTATCTTAAAGGCAATCTGAAGAGTGAGGCAGAGATTATTTCTCCTGCTCCGCATTATAGAGAGCGATGTCTCCTCTTTCACCTGTACGGATACGAATAGAATCTTCAACAGGGATGATAAAGATACGACCGTCTCCGATCTCTCCGGTCTGCGCTGCCTTCAAAACAGCCTCAACAGTCTTCTCGACGTTCTTGTCTCTGACAATTACAGAAACCAGAATACGCTCGATACAGCTTGTGTCATAAACTACACCACGGTAGATTCTACCCTCACGGCTCTTACCGATACCACGAACATCGTAGTACGAGAACCATTCGATTCCAGCGTCAAGCAAAGCATCGCGAACCTCGTCGAACTTTGTCTTTCTGATAATAGCCTCAATCTTTTTCATGATCTATATCGTTTTATGTTCTTAATTCAGTTTATGTGATTAGAATGACATTCCCACTACGAAGTGTGCCTTCTCTGTACGAGGGTTCAATATCATTTGAGCGAACAAAGGCAAAGAGAACTTGTCTGTGATTTGGATATCCTTGCTGGCCTTGACACCAACGTTGATTACTCCGAACTTGTTCACTCCGTAAAAGTCAGACTTGTTTACGCAAGTACCTAGAGAGAAATCCCAGTTGACGATCTTGCTCTCTACAGGATAGCCCAACTCGATATATGTCGAGAACTCCTCCTTCTCCTTACCATCACGGAAAGTCTTGTCGTTCAAGAAGTTCATGTTTGCAGCGATTGTCATGGCAAACTTGTCGCAAACCTCAGCAAAGTCCCAACCTAAGTTAAGCTCTAGGACATGAGAGTTGTCGGCAAAGTAACTGTGATCATCCCACGAAGGAGTGCAGAAGTAATCAGTCAAACCAAAACTGAATGCCTTAACCTTGTACGAAGCATAGAAATCAAACTCTTTAGTATCTCCGTTGTTGACTCCCACAGATCCCCAAGAACCCAAAGTGAAGTTACCGGCATTCATCTCCACACAAGGCTGAGCAGCGAAACCACTCATATACTGACCTCTCCAGATGTAAGAGGTAACCAAATCAGCACCTACTGAGAACTCAACCTTCTTCTCTTTTGGAGTTGCAACATCCTCCTGTGCTACAGCACCGCTTGCCAAGCCACACAAAGCAAGAGTAAACATTGTTAGTCTAGTTGTTTTCATGTTCGTTTCGTTTTAAGTGATTATAAAATATTTCAGTTCGTTTTATGTTTACGATGCAAAGATATAGCATTTTGATAGCATATAACTAAAAACAGTAGCATTTTGATATATAAATGCTATATTTATTACAATTTTGCTTTTATTTGCCAAAAACAAGAACAAAACTGTAAGCACAAACTTATATTATTGTTACAAATTATAAGTTCAGCTTTTCAAAAGCATTAGGATAAGTTTCCAATCAAAATTTTGTACATCTTTTTCTCTCTAATTTTCAGACATTTATATAAATTATCTAAAAATAAGAGATCAAAACACTTGCTATTATCAAAAAAAGTAGTAATTTTGCATTGCAATTCGGGAATAAACGGATTGAATGGATCGCGGAGTGGAGCAGTTGGCAGCTCGTTGGGCTCATAACCCAAAGGTCGTTCGTTCGAGTCGGGCCTCCGCAACTACAGAGATTGATTTCGGTCAATCTCTTTTTTTTGTCTTATAAGCAAGGATTGGGATGCAAAGGGGAAGGACGTATAGTCAAAAAGTCTTTTGAATTGAAAGTGCGCGTTATAAATTCAGAGTACGGAACTGTATCCAAGTCAATTTTTGCAACAGTATCCCACAGCAAATCTCTCCAATAATCAGTGCAATCAATAGATAATTATCTATACGCACAAAAAAAAATCGTTCAGAAGCATTTTAAAGCTATCCGCTTCTTGTTAAAACAGGATGCCAGGCCGACACTTGACCCATACACAAAAAAGCAGTCCGGATTCTCATCTGGACTGCTTTTGTTGATATAAATGTAAAGACAGTTATTAATTCTCTAGTTTCAGCTTCACTCTCTTTCTATGCAACTGTATAGTATAATAGGCAAGAGCCAGCATTGTATAGACTGCCGCCTGAACTATTAGTCCGTAATGATAGAAGCTGATGTCCTCCAATGTCGATCCCATTGTATTTGTCATGACATAGGCATGGATGCCGAATGTCGATGGGAAAAGATAAGAGAACATAACCCATCCGTTTGACATCATCGGCAAAGGCCAGCTGACTCCAGACAAGAAAATCAACGGAACACTTAGGAACACGAACAGCATGATGCAATCCTCTCGTCTGTACACAAACGCAGAGCACACGATTGAATAGGCAATACATGCTATCAAATATGGAATAACCCAACCCAAGTACGTCCAGAACGTGGACATCTGGGGCAGATCGAACAAGCGATTCACAACTACGAACATATACACAGCCGCAACTATATATATAAGGAAGTAGGCAAGCGCCTTGCCAAAGAAGATTTCCACTGCATTAGAGTAAAGAGAGTTATTCGGAATGCAGATACCTCCGGTCTGCTCTCTTGTCCTACCCATGTGCATTCCTATTCCAAGCATCAATGACTGCTGGATGATCAGCATCAATACCGGAGGAATAAGGAACGAGGCATAACCGCTCTGAGGATTGAACATAGCATGAGTCTCGTAAGTAACCGGAGCCTGAAGAATCTGAGACTCGCGGGACGTACTGCTTCCCATCTTGCTTACCTTAATTTCCTTGTTCATCTGCTGAGCAACCATAGACACTGTCATGAGCAATGCCTTGTAGTTCATCATGCTGCTCATTTCAGCATAGGCTCCCACTACAGCCTGTCTTTCTCCGGTGTTTATGTCGTCGCTGAACTCGCGGGGAACACGTATTATTCCGTAGGCTTCAGTATTTTCCAGATATTTCTTTGCATGATCCATATTCATTGCATGGCTCACGACCTTAATGTCCGGAGAAGCGTCACATCTGCGGATAAAGTCACGGCTCAACGCAGTCTGAGACTCGTCAACCACAACCACAGGAACTTCTCTGACAACCTCTCCATTATACAGCCACGCATAAAGCAATGGATAGGCCAATGGAAGTATCACAACAAAAATCACGATACCAAAGTCAGAGAATATCTCCCTTAATTCCTTATAGCATATTTTCAACAAATCCATCTTTCAAATTTATTATGCTTTGTAATCCACATTCTCGAAGGCATAGCGATACACCCTGACAAACAATAGCGGAAGAGCCGCAATTGTCAGCAGAATGGCTATAGACTTCCAGCTGCACATCATCGGAAAACCGTTAAGAACCTGGCTGACGTACAACAGGAAGTAATGACGCAAAGGCAGGCACCATGCCACCGACTGCATTAACTTCGGCATCGCCATAACCGGGAAAGTGAATCCGCTTAGTGAAACGGACAACACTCCCAAAAGGGAAGCAACGCTCATCGCCATACGCATCTGTCCAGCAAGAATTCCGAATATAGCCGCAGCAAAGCCTTGTGAAGCCAGAACCGAAAGCAACTGAATGAAAATTATCCTCCACATGCTGCAGTTCAGAACAAAATGCTGAATCTTGTAGAGGTACACATCCATAGCAACAAACACAAGCATGAAGACAAGTGCCTGAGGCAGCAATTTGCCGAACAAAGCCACCATCACGCTGTTTCCTGACTTCTCGTACCACTCCTTGTGGCTCTTTCTCTTCCACTCCAATCCTATTGAATATGTAGTTGCAAGGAACACCACCAAAAGGATGATTCCCGGCACTAGCATATTCGTCAAATATATTGAATAATTAAGGGACGGATTGTTCAACGCATGAGTCTCAACAGAGATAGGCTGTATCACCGGCATGATCTGATCCATTGTGTATCCCTTTGCCTGCATGGTCTCTCTTGTTATTGCAAGTCCCGAAAGCTCTCCGATAAGCTTCAAGTCCTTCAACAGAAAAGAGCCCGAAAGGAAATACGCCTCGTTTGTATAGCAGTAGATTTTGGGCTGGCGCTGTGTTAATGCTCCCTTGGTAGTTCCTTCGGGAATGTAGAAGATGGCATATACCTCGCCACGCTGCATACTTTTCTTTGCCTCGCTGAAGCTGTTGAACTTCACCGCAATGTTTGTCTCCTGCATGGCGTCAAGAGTACGGACAATAGTACGGGACACCTGTGTATTGTCCTCGTCAACCAATGCCGCAGGCAAATCGTTAGGTGCGCCCTCAGTCATCAGACTGCAGAACATGTAGCAGAAGAAAAGCGGAGCAATCAGCATACAGAACAAGTAGAGGGGACGTTGTCTTCCCATCTCCACCTCACGAAGGAACAAATCCTTCAAGCGTTGAACTGTTAGTTTTAATTTCTCCATTTTATATTGAGTTAAGAACAAGGGGAAGGCGATCTGCCCCTTTTCATAAATACCTAACTGTCTTACTTAATAATTGCACTCATACCAGAAACAAGGCCTTCAACCTTATCGACAGGTCTCAACTGAACCTCGATAGTCTTTAGGTCGTACTGTCCGCTTGCCTTTGTTGCCTTCCATACAGCGTAGCTTCCTACATCCTTCATCTTGCTTACCTTAGCCTTTACTGTAGTGTCCTTGGCAACAATGTACACATCCTTCTCAACACCAACCTCAAGGCCCTTCAACAAGTCCTCGCGGATGTTGAATGTAAAGAATGCGCCGTCAGTTTTTGCAACGTTCATGATAGGGGCACCGCTTCCAACAAGTTCGCCGACCTCTGGGAATATCTCTGTGACACGACCTGAAGCAAGGGCAACGATGATAGTCTCGTTTATGTAAGAGTTGACCTCTGCAATGGCACCCTTTGCACGAGCCACCTGTGCAGCCGCTGCCTGCTTGTCCTCTGCCTGAGCTCCGTTCATAGCCATATCATACTGGGCCTTTGCTGCCTTTTCTGTTGCGACAGCCGCATCATACTGAGCCTTAGCCTCGTCAAGTTTCTGAGCGGCAACAACACCTTCGTTATGAAGCTTCTGCACACGCTGGTATGTCTTCTCGTAAACTTCCAGGCCAGCCTTTGCCTTCTGCCACATTTCGTATGCTCCCTGAACCTGCTCGCTTCTAGTTCCTGCCTGAGCCTTGCTCTGCAATGCCTGAGCGGCTCTCTTGGCAGCCTCTGCCTGAGACAACTTAGCCTCAACCTCTGGAGCCTCCATGATTACTAGAGTGTCTCCCTTGTTCACATAGTCTCCCTCCTCCACTCTGATCTCTTTCACACGCGAAGGAACCTTTGAAGAAAGTCTGTAGTCAGTTATCTCAACCTCACCTTGAAGTACAGGTTGAGGCTCGCTCATTGTTAGACCAGTAAGTATTACACCGAGTATAACGGCTATAACTATTATTGCTACAATTAGCACTGTATTGTTCTTTTTCATCTTTATCTTGATATTTATATTATTTTACTTTATTCCGTAAGCTTTCTTTAGATATACCTGGGCAAGAAGGACGTCGATCTCGGCCTCAACCAAGTTTGTTCTTGCCTTCAGGAATGCAGTTTCAGCCTGGAGCACGTTTGAAACAGGAATCATGCCCTCCTTCATTCCAACCTGAGCATATCTCAAGTTTTCTGCCGCCTCGTCCTGGCTTTCTCTTGCTGTTGCAAGTCTCTCCTTAGCCTCTGCAAGCTTCTGCTCTGTCTGGTTTACCTGGAGTTCGATCTTCTCCTTTGCCTCGTCAAACTGGTACTCGGCAAGCTTTGCCTCCTCTCTTGCAGCCTTTACCTTGTAGATTCTCTCTCCGCAAGTGATAACGGGAACCTTGACCATTACTCCTACATTCCACATTCCGCCAAACTCCTTCTGGAATCCGTCGAAGCACGAAGGATAAGTTGTTGTATATCCGCCGATCAAAGCTGCTGTTGGAAGGAACTCGCTGCGAACTACCTTGACCTTCTCGTCATTTATCTTCTTTAACAGGTCTAGGCTCTTTAGCTCGTTTCTGTTCTCGATAGCTATATTCACATTTCCCATTGCTGAAGCGGGCTCAAGGAAATTGAGCGGATCGAAATCCTCGTCCTCAAGCTGAACCTTGGTATTCATGTCCAAACCGCAGATCTGGCAAAGCAGCATCTTGGCAAGAGCGATACCGTTGTTCACTTGAACCACCGAAACCTTAGCCTCGTTCACCTTTACCTTCACGCTCAATCCGTCTGCCTTTGTAGCGAAGCCTGCCTCTATAAGTTTGTCCACATCCTTGCTTATGGAATCTACTGTAGCAAGGTAGTTCTCTGCCAAATGTTTCTTTGCCACAAGTCCGACAACTCTCCAATAGGCCTCGTCAGCCTCAACGATGACATCAGCCTCCTTGCTTGAAGCCTGGATGTTTGTCAGCTCCTCTACACTCTTAGTGATGTTGTTGTACGCCTTTATCTTGCCACCCATATATATTGGCTGGGTAAGCATAACTGAAATGACGCCTATGTTTCTAGTGTCCAATTCTGTTGCGTCTGCTATTGCGGCACCCTTAGCGTCAAGTCCGCTTGCTGCTGCCGGAAGCATAGGCGCAACCTGTTGCATCATCTGCTGCATCATTCCGGCCAACAACGGATTGCTTGCCGAAGCCGCCATCATCTGCTGCATCACTGGCATCAGGTCCTGAGTCATTCCTGAACCCAGAGTGTTCAACTCCTGCTTCTGTTCATCCGAAAGCAACTCGACCTGCTTGGAAGTGAACATGTACACTCCCGTAGCTGTAACTCTTGGAAAATACTTTGTGAAAGCCGCCTTTCTGTCATAGTATGCCTTTTGTTTCTTGGCATCCGACATCTTAATCTCCTTGTTATTCTGCACTGCCATTCTGCGACAGCTGTCCAACGACAACTTGACAACACCATCGTTCGCCCAGCCTGTCAAAGCGCAAAAGAATAACGACAACAGAACCAAACCCTTCTTCATATCATTAAACTATTTTTTCTTCTCTAATAATAACATTGCAAAATTAGAGAGTTTTTCGTAAAAACAGAACACTTTTCGTGTACGAAAAATGTTCTAAAAGTTCTTTAGATTGTTCGCTTTGTTTTATCATGCAAATTTTCATTTTTATTGCCTTACAAGACTAACGGAAATCGAATCGCCAAATGTCATTCTTGCATAAAAAAAGGAATGAGGCAAAACACCTCATTCCTTCTCACGCAAATGTGCTTTTATCAAAAGGGAGTACCTGTCAATTTGAACTTGAAGCTTCCTGAAGACGTATTCCCGGGAATGGAATTGTCAACCATTTGGATTGCATCCAAATTCTCATCATCATCTGATGTATCGACCTGTTCGAAAGACTCATCGCTACTTGTTGTTAGCTCGATATCTTTCGGAGCTATACTTTCGAGATAATTTATAAGCCTCTGTGTTATCTGAATGTCCTTCTTCCTTGAAACAAGGTTAAGCATGGTTCCGTTATTCAGCTGACACTGGACTGCAATGCCGGCCTTGCCCTCGGGACATTCGTTTATCTCGTAGATCAACTGGTTGACCATTTCCTCCGAAAGGTCTTTCTGCTGAACAGTCATGGTCAGTTTCATCGGAATTGTGTCCTTGATCTCTGACAAAAGGTTAAAGTTGCTGTACGTAACCCTGAAACTTCCCTCTCTGTATCTGTCCGGAACAGCCGTAGCCGAGAACAGAATGATATTATTGACATGCAGGAAGTTCACCAATCCCAAATCCTTACCCCACAAGGCAATTTCTCCGGAGCCGACATAATCCTCAATCTTGATGATAAGTCCGTCAGTTCCGCTTCGGGACTTCTTGGGAGTAATAGATGTCACCACACCGCCGGCAACAACCTTACGAGACTTGATGACATCTATATTGCCAATCTCTGACATAGGAGTGTTGCAAAGGTACTTCAAGATAACATAGTAGTCATCAAGAGGATGTGCTGACAGATAGATTCCGACAAGCTCCTTTTCCCTCTGCAGTCTTTCCAAAGTTCCCCACTTCTCGCACTTAGGTATCGGCGGTCTCTGGACCGTTGCTGTTGACATGGAGTCATCGTCTCCGAACAATGAGTTCTTTGACTCGTTGACTATCTGACGGATTGTCTTACCGTAAGCCACTAGAGCCTGACTGAACGACATGTCTCTTTTGTCCTTCTCAAAGAATGTCTCTCTGTCGATTTTCAGGCTGTCGAAAGCGCCTGCCAATGAAAGGGACTCTATATCCTTTGCAGAGCAAGGGACTCTCGAAACGTAGTCGAATATGTCCGTATATGGTCCGTTTGCCTCACGCTCGGACACTGTTGCCTCTGCACATGCGCTACTCATACCCTTGATACCCAAAAGTCCGAAACGGATTCCGTTGTCCGGAGTTACCGAGAAGTTAAGGTCCGATTCGTTGACATCAGGGCAAAGAGTCTTTATCTTCATAGCCTTGCACTCCTCCATGAACTTCTGGACTTCGGTGATGGAGTCCTGGCTTATGGTAAGGTTGGCTGCAAGATATTCGGCAGGGAAATGCGCCTTCAGATAACCTGTCTGGTAAGCCACCCAAGCGTAGCATGCGGCATGCGACTTGTTGAAGGCATAGGATGCGAACGCCTCCCAGTCCTTCCAAATCTTCTCTAGTGTCTGGCGCAACTTGTCGTCATCCATCGGCTCAGTAAGGCCGTCACGGATGTTAGGGTTCTTCATGGCACCCTCTATGAACAAAGGCTTGAGCTGCTCCAGCATGGCAAAGATCTTCTTACCCATCGCCTTACGCAGAGAGTCGGACTGTCCACGTGTAAATCCCGCCAAAAGTCTTGACAAGAGCATAACCTGCTCCTGATAAACAGTAACTCCGTAACTGTCACCAAGGTACTTCTCCATGATCGGAAGGTCGTACTTGATTTCCTCTCGTCCGTGCTTACGATTGATGAACGTAGGGATGTAGGCGATTGGACCTGGACGATAAAGGGCATTCATCGCGATCAAGTCAGTGATTACTGACGGCTTAAGCTCGCGCAGGTACTTCTGCATACCGGGGCTTTCGAACTGGAACACTCCGATGGTTCGGCCCTCTCCAAAGAGTTTGTATGTAAGTTCGTCGTCAAGAGGAATATGGTCGATGTCAACGTCTATTCCCTTTGACTTCTTTACGTTCTGGATCGTTGTCTTGATAAGGGTAAGGGTGATCAAACCCAAGAAGTCCATCTTGATGAGTCCGACACTCTCGATAACGTGTCCGTCATACTGCGTCACAAGAACGTCACGGTCAGTCTCCTTATCCTTGACAGTACACATCGGAGCAAAGTTTGTAAGGTCATCTGCACCGATGATCACACCGCAGGCATGGATACCAATCTGTCGGTTAGTATCCTCCAACTGCTCCGCATACTCGCACATGGTAGAGATATTCTTGTCTTCCGAATACCTTGCCTCCTTCAGTTCGGGAATATACTTGAAGCAGTTCTTCAGTTTCACTTTTGGCGGTTTCTTTCCCGAAGATCCGAATGTCTTGCCAGTCTCTGGATCAATGACATCGTCAAACTTGTCAGGAACAAGCTTCTTCAAACGGGCAACCTCATCCAATGGGACCTTCTGGACACGAGCCACATCGGCCAACGCCGACTTGGTAGCCATTGTTCCGTAAGTGATGATTCGAGCCACCTTCTCGGCTCCGTATTTCTTTGTAACCCACTCGATAATCTTACCTGTGTCCTCGAAATCCACATCAATATCGGGAAGTGATATACGGTCGGGATTCAAGAATCTCTCGAACAGAAGGTCATAAGTAAGAGGGTCAATATCAGTAATCTTCAAACAGTATGCGACCACGGAACCTGCCGCAGAACCACGACCGGGACCTACGAACATTCCAAGCTCCTGACGTGCCGCACGGATATAGTCCTGCACAATAAGGAAGTATCCCGGGAAACCCATGGTCTTCATGATGTACAGCTCGAATATGATCTGGTCCTTGGCTTTCTGCTCCAGATCCACTTCATACTGGTTCTCTTCTGCGTTCCATGTAAGCTTCGCTCCATAACGCATGGCAGCACCTTCCCATGCAAGCTTGTTCAAATAGTCTGCCTCAAGCTTTATTCGGTAGAGCTTTTCATATCCGCCAAGACGCTGAATCTTCTTGTCGGCGTCCTCCTTTGAAAGCACTACATTACCTTTCTCGTCTCTAGTGAATTCGTTGAAGATGTCCTCGTCTGTAAATCTCTGGCGATACTGCTCTTCAGTTCCGAATTCTGCCGGGATGTCATATTTAGGCATGATCGGACCGCTGTCGATAGAATATACCTCGACCTTGTCAGCAATCTCGAGAGTATTGCTTAGGGCTTCTGGAATGTCAGAGAAAATGTCAGCCATCTCGTCAGGAGTCTTCAACCACTCCTGCTTGGTGTACATCATCTTTCGGTTCGGGTCATCGTAGTCAACACCTATAGACAGACACACGAGACGCTCGTGAGCCTCGCCGTGATTCTCTTCTACAAAGTGAACGTCATTGGTACAGATAATCTTAACACCGCACTTCTTTGCCAATGCTATAAGGTGTGGTTCTACCTCCATCTGTCGCTCATAGGTTTCAGTAGAAGCATTTGGCTTGTCAGTCTTGTGACGCTGAAGTTCGATATAGTAGTCATCGCCAAATATTCCCTTGAACCACATTATCGACTCCTCTGCTCCCTTCAGGTCACCACCTATAATCTTCTGAGGAATCTCTCCTCCAAGACAAGCGGAACACACGATAAGTCCCTCATGATATTTCTCGAGAATTATCTTGTCAATACGTGGCTTTCCGTACATTCCATCAACATAGGCTTGAGATGCAAGCTTGCACAGATTAAGATAGCCAGTCTTATTTTTCGCCAACAAGATAAGGTGCCAACCGTTACGGTCAGGAATAAATTCCTTACCTGTTTCGGGATCGATCTCCTTGTAGGTCTTGTCCTTGTCATGCAAAGTTCGACGAGCACAGTAAGCCTCCGTTCCAATAATCGGCTTGAACGGAATGAAAGAAGCTGCATCAGCCTCAAGTTTAGCAAGCTTCTCGTTTAGTTCGGCAAGTTTGGCCTCGTCAGTTGTCTTGCCTATTTCCTCCTTACACTCCTTGATTTTCTTCTTTGGCGCTCCGTTCACCTTACCCACATAGTCGCACAAATCCTTGATTCCAAACATGCAACCGTGGTCAGTAAGTGCTATGGCGTGCATTCCGTTTTTCATGCACTTGTCCACAAGGTCAGGCACCTTGCTCATACCATCAAGCATGGAGTAGTGCGAGTGAACATGTAGGTGAACAAATTCTGTCATGGGTTTATCGTAATTAAGATTATGCAAAGATAGTCAAAAGTTGGAAATTTTCACCAAAAGCACAAACAAAAAAAGGCGACCTAAATCGCCATGAGATTATACCAATCTTAATTATTTTGCGACAGGACGGACAGTGTGCCCGTAGTCGCGATAGTTGTCGTCCGTGTTCTCACCGCTAGAACCGAAGCTGAGGTAGTAAGCGCTGTTACTATTGCTCTCGTCCGCTAAAAAGTTGAGGTTTAGAAGCTTGGTAACCGAATTAACACATTAAAAATCAAAGACAAAACTCATAACAAAGGAATATGAGAAACAAATTTTAAAGCTAAGAATCTTTTACATTAGAATAAACATAACACATTTCCGGGACAAACTTTCTATAATTAAAAAAGTAGCCGTATGTGACATACGACTACTTTTTGATTCAAAAACCAATCTCATGACTACTTCTTCTTTGCTACTGGTCTTACAAGTTTACCGACTGAGCGGGAAATAGCATTAAAAGTAACAAGACGCTGTCTTTCGATAGTAGCATCCAAATTAGCATAACTATAGTTGGTCATAACATCAATTGTGTTTGTCATATAGAGTGTTCTACCCAACAAACTTGTATCATACAATTCGTCATCCTGCCTATATCCTGCGTCAGGCAAGAAGAGGGTATTCCCATTATTCTTGCTTGTCCCTAGCATACCATCCACACCTGAATCATTGAAATTCTCCACCCAAACCCAATCACAAGAGTTGTATAGAGTTTTCCACTCGTTCATTGACGGAGTTTCCCAGTCTTCACCCCAATTAGCAGTTGCTGCATCGTCTTCTGGCAGTAGTTCAGTCAATCCGTCTATGAATCCTTCTCTATTAGGGATTCGTCCTGTGTATTTTGTTGTTTCAAACAATGCAGTCGGATTCGCCTTCGATTTTTCCGAAGCCCACTTGTATGTAATGTCTGCATAAACCTCCTTTGTTTCAGTCTCGCCAAAAGCAAAGTAAGAGTTGGAGCTTGTCGGAGAAGTTGCTCCTACGTTATAGACAGCCCACAAAGTTCCGTCCTCCAAGCCCAAATCCACATACTCGTAATCGGCAATCTTGCCCGAAACAGTTACACCGAAATCGTCATACACCTCATAAAACCTAACGTCTTTAACTTCCTCAATGTCATACTTTTCTGTCTCTCCATTCGCAAGGTGTACTGTCATATAGGTAATTATCTCTGGCTTTCTCTCTCCTTGGAACACGGCGCGAACCTCGGCTGCATTGTCACGAGGAAGAAGAATACGACTATAAATGGAATAACCCGAACTTGCCAATAAAGCAGCTACTGCTTCGAATCCTCCATGACTATTTTCTGGTATCAAAGATGCAGTCCAGTAATAATTAGAATCTGTGTTATTTGAGCTATCTCCCATAGGGAAATACACTATATTGCCATTAATCATACTTGTTGCGACAACGCCAATTACATTTTCATCAGCGTCATATTCTGGCTCGAAATCGCAGTTATTACGCAACTCTGCAAATTCAACAGCAGTAGGCATTCTCCATTTGCCCTTCCAAATAACCGAAGCGGCATCATCCTCAGGAAGAAGAGTTGTGATACTGTCCACTTCGTAATCCGGATGAGTAGATCGTTCATCAACTGAGTATTTTGTAATTAGTAAAGTAGTAATACCACCTGGTCTTTTACCTTTAAGAAACCACTTATAATTGTACTCGTTATAATCCTCCTTAGGCTCAGTCTCTCCCCAAGTATAAAAATTACCAATCTCTCTCGAATTAGTCGCTCCCACATTGTATGTAGCCCACATAATTCCGCTCGGCAATCCAAGGTCTACGTACTCATAGCCGTCTTGCACGCCAGAGACTGTATCTCCGCTGGAAACCAACTGCTCCTCCTCGAAGGTTACTTCCTCCACATCTACTGCCTTGTACTTTGTGGCAGGTTTTCCCTTCAGCTCAATGTACATATATGATTCTGCTGATGCTGTGCATAGGCAGGCAAAAGCGAATAGCGATAGTAAAAATTTCTTCATACGTTACTTTCTGATTACCTTGAACGACTTGTCTGCAACGGAAAGGACATACACGCCCTTAGCCTGAGGCAAACCTACAACTGCACTACCCTCGCTGTCAGTCTTTTCTGACAAGACAACCTTGCCCGAAGCATCTACAAGAGAAACTACGGCGTTAGCCTCTGCGTTTTGAACCTTGATTGTCGAAGCGTCGATGTAAACCACACGAAGCTCGTTTGCCGACACTACTCCAAGTTCAGTAACTGTGCTTGTGAAGTGATAGTTCTTAACACCGCTGATTGCGTACGAAGTGCTTGCGTCTCCGTTTACAATGAGGTCTCCGTTACTGAAAGTGAACACTGGCTGCTCTGACAAAAGGAAGTCAAACTTTTGTCCGTCCCTCTGCTCTACTGTTATATAAGTCGGATCGGCAAAAGCGCTAAAAGACCCAAGCAACAAAGATACAGAAAAGATACATTTCTTTATATTCATTATTATTTTAATTTGTTATTGTCGAATTCTAGCACAAAGTTCTAAAAAAATCGCTAACGTGCAACATTTCATCTCCTTTATTTTAATTATAGACAACAAAATAGTAGTCGTATGTTGCCACACGACTACTTAAAGCACAAACGCTGTCAGCTAACAGATGGAGATGTAGGCAAAGGCAAAGATAAAGACCAAGGCAAAGGCCGACAGCACGAGCGCTGTCGCCAATTATTAGTTTCCAATGATCCTTTTCAAGGGGCAGAAGCCCCCAATTAAAAATTATGAAGTTCTCCACCATGTCGCCACAAAACCGGGCATAGAAGATCCTTTACGGCTTCAGGTACCAGGCACCAGCGATATTCCAACACTACTTGTCCAAAGCAGACAAGTAATCATAAGTCTTCTGCAAGTCCTGAGGCACTACAATCTTGAGCTTGGAGATTCGCTCTCTCTCCTTCACTCTCCAGCTCTCGAAGTCGCTCTGCTGACGGGCAATCTTTGCATTTGCCTCGTTTGTCTTTTCAGCGAACTCCTTTTGCTGCTCGATAGACTTGGCTGTAAGCCTTAGTTTCAAGGACGCCTTGATTTGATTTAGTTTCTGCTCATTCTGTCTGTGCTCCTTCTGCAAGGCAAGATACAGTTCCTCGACCTTAGCTTCCGAAACTGAAGGCTCGTAGTTATAGATCAAAAGGGAGGCACCCTCTCCGGCAGTAGAAACCGGATTGGCAAGAATATCATGCAGACGCTTGCGAGCCTCGGAAAACGGTTCCTCCGGGTGGATGTACTGGCCTATAGTTGCCGCCTTTGCCTCAAGAGCGAAGTATTCACAGCGCTCCTTGACATTAAGTTCGTCAACAATCTCCTCCATCTTCACAGGATCTGGAGACATTGGCAGACACTCCTGCTCTATACCGTTGTCCTGGCACCACTGCCATAGTTGCATCTCTGCCACCTTCTCGTCCATAGCTTCTTTGGCCTTCACAGCCTCTCGCATCCATGCACAGAAAGAGTTCATTTCGGAGATCTGCTCTACCACAGACTGTATCTCGTCAAGTTTCTCCTGCGAATAGCCAACCTGAACCTGCTTTGCCGCACTGTTAGAGCCGACTATATCAACAAAAGCGTTAACAAAAGATGTCTGCTCAAGCTTTGACTTGTTGCTTGTGACAATCTCCTGCGCCAACTCAGCCAAGTGGTTTGCCGCTGTGCTTGTCAATCCGTGTTCTCCGAAGAAAACCTTATTAGTTAGTTTATTCATAATTAGATTATATTATTACTTCTTTATTACTTTCCTTGTTGATCCGTCACTCATCTGAATAATGTTTATTCCTCTCTGCAACTCTCTTCTTTGCACACCAGAGACGGAATATACAGCCACAGGAACAACTTCATCAGCAGAAAGGGACACAGCGCCCGAAGCCTTGTCGGCAACCAGCTCACAACCCAATCTGTCAGAAGACAAATGGATATTGAACACGAATGTCGCCACAGCAGTCTTTCCGTTCTTCTGATACTTGATTGCCTGAGATATTGACGTTGAGGCTCCATTGCTCATTTTTCCCGGATACTGTCCCAAAGAGAAAGAAAGGGAATTAGGATCAAACTCGCTGAAGAAATATCCGTTGGCATAGGCGCTCAAGTTTCCCTTATTGTCAAACCAATGTCCGTAACCGTTTGCAGTGGATGCGGAATTGTTGATCTGCTTGTTTGAATCCACAGCATAGAACATAGCCTTGCCGTCCGAAGGCCCTGCACTGTTCCACGACGTCATTACTCCGCCAAGAGAAGACGCCTGCATCTGAAATGCTGTTCCAAGTGAAGAAAGTGACTGGCCGTCAAGCTTGAAGTTCAAGCCTACATAATCCTTGGAAGATGCAGGGAAATAGACATCATATTCAAGTGTGACATCACTTATAGACCTGCTTTCTGAAATGTCAGCGGCACCATAGATATTGGTATTTGTAAACTCTACGGTATAAGGCCACTGGTCATCGTTCAATATATTGTCATCCCACTTGTGCTGAATGTACTCTGCCGGAGCTGGAGAAACTACCAGGAACAGACGCTCCACATTTTCCGGCACTATACAGCTGACAGAACAGTTCTTTGCCTCACTGTCGCTTCCGCCTTTGCAATAGACTTCATCTTCAAACATATATTTGCGCTCTCCGCCCTTTAGCAAAGCTACATAGCCGAGATGGAATCCCCTCTTGGAATAGTTGGAAAGAGTGTTGTACGAGCTAGCAGAGACATCAGTAAACTTTTCTCCGTCAAAATACTTCTTGGAGTCTCCGCTTGCAAGGGCACTACCGTTAGGAAGGGATGTGAACTCCGTTGTTATCTCAGTGCCGGCCTTAGCCACATTCAAAGGAATGACATTGAAACCTGTTGACTGGGGACAGCTTGCATAGGACACCTGATGCTTTGTTCCTCCGAGAGAGACATACTCGTACTTCATTGAGCCGATATAAGGAGCAGCCTCGTCTCTTGTCACGTCAAAGTCCATAGTTGCGCACTTCATGGCGTAGTGGAAATACTCGTCATACAAGTCGTCAGAACTCATTCCCGACATGCTCATCAAGGACTGGTTTGGATCGACACCTCTGCCGGGATCGTGTCTCCACAGCTTGCCGATATAGTCTATACCGTTCTTTTCAGCAAGGTAGTAGTGCCACCAATAGGACTGGTACCTGTGCCACTCATGGGTCATTGCATAGTTATGTGTATTCTTGAACAGGTTCCAGCTCTGATCCCACTTCAAATCCGGATACGACTGGTTAGACTGCCACTGGGCTGTCTGCTCCCAAAATGTGGAGCCGATTCCTATGGATGCGCGGAAACCTGCATTGCCTTTCAAGTCCGCAAAGACCTGATATTGGAACGAGTGTCCGACCTCATGACCGACTGAATGGCCGACAGGCTTGCTGGTGCTAGGGCTAAGCCACAAGGCACCTATTACATTGTCGTAACCTCCTCCATAGCACACCCAGTCAGTTGTGTGGTTAAGGAGAATCATCATCTTGTACTTTGACACGTTGGAATTCTTCTCGTCGCAAAAGGCAAGCTTTCCAACATTCATGGCATAGAAGCCTTCACACTTGGACAAAAGGTCGTCAATGTCCACGCTATAGGCAGACTCGGCGTAAGTAGGCAAAGTGCTGCCGTACTTGTTGTCCCAATAGACAATGTAGTTCTCAGTCTCCTTGGAACGAGACTTTGACCAAGTGTACTTGTTGTCGTTATCAACCTCGCTATACAGAAGAGTATCTGCGTTGTTTCTCCATTCCTGAGGAATGTAGAGAGACTTCTGGGCTTGAGCGCCCGAGGTCGAAAGAATGATTGCAGTAAAAAATAGATAAAGGTTTCTCATTAACGAATTGTATTAGATTAAGGTTATATGAATTCCCATAGGATTTAGGGAGCAAAAGCGGCTATTAGACCGCCATGCTATTTCGAAAGCTGAGCGTAAGGCAAAGACGCAAGAACAGTAGCGGCCTTGTCAATGTACTCCTCAAGATACTTGCCTACCATAGACTTGAGCATGAAGTTAAGGTCTATCTTCATAGTAACTTTCAAAGCGCACTTGCCCGGCTCTATCTGCTTCAGCTGAACCCAGACATTGAACTGCATCGGAGACTGTGTTGTTCCGTACTTTACCGTATTGTTTGGAGTAGCCTCAACTATCGCAATCTCGAAATTGCCGAACGGAGTGACACTGAAACTGCAAGTTGTCTGTGTTGTCTTGAAGTCCTGAATCTTGTCCTTTGGCAGTCTGCTCTCGAATCTCTGCAGGTTTGTCATGTTGCTCAATACAGCGAAAACCTGCGAGTCATCTGCAGCTACGCTCTTTACTTTGCTCTCGTATGTAGTCATAAGTTGTATGAATCTTTTTACCATTAAAGACCTGACACTATTTTCCAAGTGTCAGGTCAATAACAAAAATCATTGCATTAGTGATATGTCGGCCCTATATTAAGCTTTCCAGTTTGCTGGATCTTTTCTCCACTCCTGAAGTGTTGCGCGCTCCTCCTCAGAGATATAGTTAGTCTCAACAAGGTGAGAAAGGACAGCCTCATAGTTAGAAAGAGTTGTCAACTCGACTCCTGCCTCACGGAACTTCTCCTGTGCGATAGGGAAGCCGTATGTAAAGATAGCAACCATTCCGGCAACCTCGCAACCATCCTTGCGGATAGCCTCCACTGCCTTCAACGAGCTACCACCTGTAGAGATCAAATCCTCTACGACAACGACCTTCTGTCCTGGCTTCAAGTCACCCTCGATCAAGTTCTCCAAACCGTGATCCTTTGGTGAGGAACGAACGTAAACGAAAGGCAGACCAAGCTCCTCTGCGACCATAGCACCCTGAGCGATAGCACCTGTTGCAACACCTGCGATAACGTCAACATTTCCGTAAGTCTCGCGGATGATACGGGCGATTTCAATCTTGATTAGTGTGCGGACATCGGGATAAGAAAGAGTCTTACGATTGTCGCAGTATATTGGAGACTTCCAACCGCTTGCCCAAGTGAATGGGTTAGAAGGCTGTACCTTAATTGCTCTTACTCTGAGTAGCTCCTCTGCTACCAAGTTTTCAATGCTCTTAATTGCCATAAGAAACTAAAAATTTAGTATTATATACCATCATCAAATTATAGAGTGCAAAGTTATATAAGTCTTTTAAAAAACGTATCAAAAATTTATGTGTTTTTGAGCAGAAACGAAAAAAATAAATACTGCCCAACTCACGTTGAACAGTATCTCGATACAAAACATTAATTTATTAGAATATCTATTTTCACTGTCATAATTATATTACTTCAACGAAAGCTTCACCTTTACAGTGCTTTCGTTTACTTTGAGCACATACAGGCCTGAATGGGCAACGCTTATGGCACCGTTCACCATTGTGCCTACCTTCACGCCCAGCATGCTGTAAAGCTCAGCCGACTTCACGGTGTCCGAGAATATGATCTCGTTTCCGACCACACGGAAATCAGTATTTGCATGAGAATCCTTCAAGCCGGCGTTCGGATCAGCCTCCCAGTGTGCCACCAAAGTGACATCACCCTGCTTGCAGTCTATCTCTGTAACCTTCTCGTCTCCCAAATACCAGCCAAGGAAGAGGAACTTATCTTTGGTTGGTTCAGAAAGCTTGTAAGGGCAAGTTTCTACGTTATAGAACTCCTTGTTGTCAGCCGAATTCACTCCGCCATCCAAAACGTAAGTTATTGAACTGTTTATCGGAACGTACTTGGCTGTAAGAGTCAAATCCTCTGCAGGCATCACTGTAACATCCTTATCCCAAACCAAATCATAGCCCTCTCTATTATAAGAGGAAGGAAGATTCAAGTTTATCAATGCACCGCTTTCATAAGACAAATTTATCGGGGCATTGTCGCCAATAATTAGAATAAGATTATAAGTACCAGCGCCTATAAGGGTTTCCTCTATCACCACCTTTGTATTTCCCTTGATGATGAACGGGAAAGTCTTCTTGAATGTATATTCGTATCCGTCAGCAGGCGGGAACAAATCCATGTCGTCTATATTCGGGGCATTTACCTCGGAACCTGCCGGATAAGTCTCCTCGTAAACTACAGAGCCATACAGAGTATAAGTCACCTTGTAATTAGACGAATATACAGCGCATATTGTAGCGAACAAGCAAACTATTAAAAAACTTAACCTTTTGACAAGCATTGATTTACTGTAATTCATACTAAAATAAAGTGTAATTTAAGACCCTAACTCAGACTGTTATCAAGTTCCGGCCACACAAAACAGCCGAATGACTCTGCAAATATGGGATTTTTTTTTCTGTAAAAAAAATTTTAGCCGCACTTTTTGCTGTCCGAGGCCAATTTAGCCGCAAAATAATCGAATTAGGCAGAAAAAAGACAAAAAAAAGAGTGGCGCCATAAAGCACCACTCTTTATTATTAAGTTACGTAATTTAATTACTTAACCTGAAGCTTAGTTGACTTAACGCCGAACTCAGAAGCAACTACTACATTGTAGATACCTGAAGCAAGCTTCTCAGAGATTGTTACGTTCTCAACACCCTCAACTGAAGTAGAGAATACAACCTGACCAGCCATGTTAACTACGCTTACCTGAGCAGCCTCAGCTGTACCAAGAGCTACAGTGAACTCACCTGAAGATGGGTTAGGGTAAACTGCGATAACATCCTCAGCGTAAACTCTAGCCTCCTGAGCCTTGATCTCTGGAGTTACATCCTCAGAAACAAGCTCGAAGTATAGAGGACCTGTGTTACCGTTCTCCTCGTTGAATGTAAGAGTGATTGACTGCTCACCTGCCTTGCGGAATACAACACCAACCTCGTCGTTCATGTTCTCAGCATCGTTAAGCTGCTGAAGTCTCCAAGTCTCGTAGTCATTAGCTGCAAGACCGTCACCCTTCTCTGTCCAAAGAGCTGAAAGAGCGTCGATATTCTCCTTGTCATCCAAATCACGAACGATGTTACCACCGAAATCCTTGTCATTCAAAGAAATACCGATAGAAGCCATAGCATTCTGACCTGAAGCTAGGTAGTGAACCTTGTAGTAACCAGCCTTCTTTACATCAACTGTAAAGCGGATCCACTCACCTGGCTCAACTGAACAGATGTTACCATACTTGTAAGTATCTGGCTCAACGTCGATAGACTGAGCACCAGAAGCAAGCTTACCAGAACACTTAGAAACATCGACACCGCTATAAGCACGACCATTGTCAACATTTACAGGATCAGCTCCTGCTACAGACAACTTGTCGTTAGGGAAGAAGTTAAGATCCTTAGAGTAACCAAGACCTGCGTTCAAAGATTTGTAACCCATTGTTCCACAAACTCCTGTAGTCCAGTTCATATCACCAACACAAACCTGGTCAGCTGAAGCTGCAGCAGTTGGAAGAACACCATTACCATAAGTAAAGTTCTTGTTCATACCCAACTTAGAAGTCTTACCTGTCTCGAAGTTACGACCCTCAGAAAGAGCATCAGCCTCATCGTTACCTGAAGTATATGCTACATAGTAACCAGTCGTAGTGTTCTTGTCGTAAGCACCACTGTTACCATCGTGGTAAGCGATACCCTCACCACCGTAATCGTATGCCATCCAGTCAAAGAAAGATGTAGCAGTAGAAGGGATTACGTTTGGATCTGGATAACCCTCAGCCTCTGGAATAGGCTTAACAGAACCACCACCAAGGATAGACAAGATATACTGACCTGGAACAGACTTAGTTGCAGTTCCTGGGTTATCACAGCTACCTGCGAATACAGTAGAACCCTCGTTCTTCTTACCCCAGTTCCAGAAGAACCAGCTGATAAGCTGCTTACCGTTGTTCTGACCTGCTACCTTCTCTCTACCGTTCTCGTCTGATGTACCACAAACAGCCATCAACTTATTAGAAGCAGACTCACAGTGAGAACCGTCACCTGTAAAGTTCACAGTTGACCACTCAGAAACGATACAAGGAACGTTTGTAGTTGCATTCTGGAAGTCACCGATTAGGTACTCGTGTGAACAAGCATAGTAGTGGAAAGAGTAAAGAGTATTCTCTCTATACTTAGCATCTACTGGATTCTTAGAAGCCTCAAGAATCTTCTGACACCATCCCTCTGTACCGATGATACAAAGACCAGTTGGATCGTTAGCAAGAATCTTGTCCATTACAGGCTGTGCGTACTCCTTAATAGTGCTAAAGTTAACACCCATTGAAGGCTCGTTACACAACTCGTAAATTACACGACCCTTAAGAGCAGGGTTAGATGCTACGAAAGAAGACATAGTAGAGAAGAAGCTCTCTGCCTGCTTCTGGTATGTCTTAGGATTACCTGCTTCACCACCGTTTTGATCTGTCTTCAAGATATGCCAGTCAATAACTGCGTACATATCATTGTCGATAGCCTGCTGAACATAACCCTTAACAGCCTCATCGAACTTAGATGGGTTAGAGATGTAAGCACCACCATCGTTAGGATCATCTACATAAACAGCGAAACGAACAACGTTAGCACCGAACTCCTTCATAGCCTTGAAGTGGCTGTTCTTCAAACATGCAATTCCATCGTTGAAGTGGATAGAGAATGTAGAGAAACCTTTTAGCTGAATAGCCTTGCCATCAGCTGTAGAAAGCTGCTTTCCAACAAGCTTAAGAGTCTGAAGCTCTGCGTTAGCAGAAACTGCAAGACCTGCTGCAGCAGCAAGAGTTAAAAATTTCTTCATTTTCTTTTTTTAATTTATGAAAATTTTTTGATAATTATTTACTTGAACTAACCAAAAGAGACGGCTCCAGATTAAACTGACTTTTACATTAATTATATTGTTTTAGTATAAAAGCAATTTTGGCCGCGGGACCATATACATCATTTAGCGTCGGCAAATATGCACGCTTTTTCTCAAACAAAAAACTTTTTTAGACAAAAAATTATTCGACTGCCCTATTTTTAACACTTTAGCATGTTGTACAACATAAAATCCAAAAAATCAGAATCACAGCCCAAAACATGTTGCAAAAAACATAAAAAATTAAAAAAAGTGCGATTTTTTAAGATTTTTTTTGAAAAATATGTTGCAGAATATAAAAATAGTGCTAATTTTGCATCGTGTTTTTCATGGTATTAGATTTAAGGTTGGAAGATTGGAAGTCGAGAGGCTTCCTTCTTTTTTTATCAGCACTCTAAAAGGGCTGAAAATTTTCGCAACAATAAAATTGCATTTGTAACCAAATAAACCTATCTTTGTCTTCGCAAACAAAGGGCATTATGCAGAAAAAGACAATCGACATAGACAAAATCCTCGAAAACAAAGCACCGAAACTGAACAGGTGGCTTCCGAACTTTGCGGTCAGCTACCTCAAGAAGATAGTGCACCAGGACGAGCTGAACGACATTTTCTGCAGGGCTAAAGAACTGGAAGGCAAGGATTTCACATCGTTCTTCATAAAGGAGCTCGGCATCTCGTTCTCTGTTGTCGGAGAAGAGAAGCTGGCGCAGTCATCGCACACGACATACATAAGCAACCATCCGCTCGGAGGCATGGACGGAATAATCCTGCTCGACATGCTCAACCACAAATGCGGAGAGACCGTTGCCCCCGTGAACGACCTGCTGATGTATATAGACAAGATGAAGAGCCTTTTCATCCCCGTGAACAAGTCAGGCTCGCAAAGCCGCGAAAACGCCATTATGCTGGACCGATATATGCAGAGCGACACGAACGTGCTGTTCTTTCCCGCGGGAAAGGTTTCAAGAAGACAGGCGGACGGAAGCATAAGGGACGAAAAATGGAGAAAAACCTTTGTGAGCAAGAGCAGGGAGTACAAGAGGGACATAGTTCCCATATTCTTTGACGGGGAATGCTCGGACTTCTTCTACAACCTGGCACGCCTCAGGACAAAAGTCGGACTGCCGAACATAGAGATGCTCTATCTGGCGGACGAGATGTTCAAGCACAGGGGAAGGCACTTCGAAATCCACATAGGCGACAGGATAGCGCACGAAACACTTTCCGAGAAGTCCGACATCCAGTGGACCGAATTCGCATACAACCATGTCTATAACCTCAAAACAAAGTAGAACCCCAATGAAAGAAATTGCAGACGCCATAGACACAAGACTTATCGAAGAGGAGCTGAACCGAATCGGGATGTTCAAGCCGACAAACAAGGCTGACAACCAGATATTCATCTTCTCTTCAGCCCAGGCTCCGAACACCATGAAGGAGATAGGAAGGCTGAGGGAGATAGCGTTCAGGGAAGCCGGAGGAGGCAGCGGCAAGGAGTGCGACCTCGACAGATACGACTATATGGACGGCATCTGCAAACAGCTGATAGTCTGGAATCCGGAGGCGAAGGAGATAGTCGGCGGCTACAGATTCATCAAGGGGGCGGACTCGGTTCAGGAAGGAAGCGACGAACTGCTACTGACATCCTCGCACCTGTTCGACTACAGCGACCTGTTCCGGAACGAATATCTGGACAAGACAATTGAGCTTGGCAGAAGCTTCGTAAGGCCGGAGTACCAGAGCGCACTGAGGGGACACAAGAGCCTCTATGCTCTCGACAACCTGTGGGACGGACTCGGGGGAATCATTCTCTGCAACCCGGAGATGAGGTATTTCTTCGGCAAGGCAACAATATACCCCTCGTTCGGCATGACCGAGTTCACGATGATAGAGTGTTTCATGAACAAATACTTCGAGGACTCCAACCACCTGATATTCCCGAAGAAGCCGATGAAGCTGGAGGGCACAGAGGAAATCAGCAGAATCTTTGACGGAGCGAATTTCAAGGAGGACTACATAATACTGAAGAGGGAGCTGAAGAACAAAGGCAAAAATATCCCTCCGCTTGTGAATGCCTACATGACCCTATCCCCTTCGATGAAAGTGTTCGGAGTCGCAATCAACGACGAGTTCGGCGACGTTTACGAAACCGGACTGATGATCGACATCAACGACATCTATGAGGAGAAAAAGGCAAGACATCTGATTTGAATACTATTTTCCCAAAAGCGGACTCCGCACCATCCGTTTTCAGGTTGCTTTCACCGAAAAAGTGGCAGCATAATGCAAAATACCTAAAAGTAAGTATTGCATAACACCCCATAAAGCACTAATTTTGCACCCAGTATGAGGAGTAATGTCGAAATATACAACAAAAACGGAGTAATTGTACTGGTTTCATCGGCTCGCGTGGAGTCGAATGGGCGAACATTCATCTACTCCACAATCAAGCCCTACAGTGAAGGAGGCAATGCTGAAACATGCATCCAGGCACTCAAGTTCGCGCTTGACGAGACAAGAAGAAAAGAGCCCCAGAGCATTGTCATGCTCAGGTTCCTTGTCAGCGACGTATCCTCGCAGGCACAAATAATCAGAGAAACATTTGCAGACGAAACCGACACTGCGATCTCCATCGTAGGCCAGCCGCCGCTATGCGACGAAAAGGTTGTGGCTGTCGCATGGAGCGAGATCGGTGCGAGCGCAAAGAGAATAGACAGCAACACAATCTGCGTGAGCGGAAGCACGCCGGACTCGGAGCAGGAATACATCACAACGCAGATGACGGCTCCGTTCCGCGACAGTTTTGCCGAAGCAAAGGCGCAGCTTGAAAAGTACGAAAAAATGCTGTCGAAAGAGGGAATGCAGATATCCGAAAACTGTATTCGCACATGGTTCTTCGTAAGAGACATTGACAGAAACTATGCCGGAGTGGTGGACGCCAGACGCGAGAACTTCCACGCCAACAACCTGACTCCGGAAACCCACTACATAGCAAGTACAGGCATCCAGGGAAACGACGCCGACACGGATGTAACTTCAATCCTTGATGCCTTCGCAATAAAGAACATCCCACAGGACAGCATCCGCATACTATATGCGAGCGAAAAGATGAACAAGACCATAGAATATGGCGTAACCTTCGAGCGCGGAGTGGCTGTTGACAGAAAAGAGGGAGTCAGACAAGTCTTTATCAGCGGAACCGCCAGCATAGACAACAAAGGCAACGTACTTCACGTCGGAGACATAGACAAACAGGTGGACAGGATGCTAGAGAACATCGAGGCCCTGCTTGCTGAAGCCGAAATGAACTGGGAGGACGTGGCACAGGCGACAGTATATGTCAGAGACTATGCGGACGCAAAGCGCGTAGAGAAAACCATACAGGAGAAAGTCTCGCAGATTGTCGTGGTACTGGCTCCGGTATGCCGCCCAACCTGGCTTGTGGAGATGGAGGCTGTTGCCATAAAGAAACTGTAAACCGCACTTATACTATAATAATAAACTAACATTTCTACATTCTTTTTAAAAGATGAACATTAACAGAGAAAAACTTGTTCTTTGGTCTAAGAACATAAGTTTTGCACTTTTGGGAATCCAGATTATCCAAATGGCTGCGTTCACATTTGTGGAGAGATTCTCGAACGACGTTGAAATGGGAACACTTTTCACGTCCATACCGTTCTGGGTTGCGTGGATGCTTCTTACCATTTCCGGACTTGTGATGTGCATTGCGAACAAGTCGATAGGCTTCACATGGAGACTAGGCATCCACATAGCCTTCATCTTCATCCTACTCGGAGCCTGCATCTCATACCTTTACGCAGAAAAGGGCACTATATACGCCCAGACGGACCAATACACACAGGCTCTGATCAAGACAAACGGAGACATAAAGCAGCTCCCCTTCAAAATAAAGCTCAGAAGCTTCGACATCAAATACTATAGCGGCACAGCCACACCTCAGGACTACAAGGCCTACATAACAATCAGGCAGAAGGACAAGGAGAGCAATCCTGAGATAAGCATGAACAACATTTTCATGATCGACGGCTACAGACTATATCTGACAAGTTACGATGACGACAGACAGGGCATACAGCTAACAACAACATACGACAGATGGGGAGTCGTGGTAACCTATATCGGATACGCACTTCTGCTTTTGTCGCTCATTGCCTACGGATTTGACAAGACACGTTGGCTTGCCTTGTTCAACAACCCGCTGTTGAAGGGGCTGACTGTACTTCTGCTAGTCCTTATGCCTTCGACTTCCAAGGCAGCATCCAAGACTCTGGACAAGAGCACATCCGAAGCGTTCGGCCAGATACACATGCTTTACCAGGGAAGAGTGTCGATTGTCGAAACCTATGCGATGGACTTCACAAAGAAGCTCTATGGCAAGGACAGCTACAACGGATACACGGCAAACCAGGTGCTTGCAGGATGGCTGTTCAACGAAAAGGCATGGAGACGAGAGAAAATCATCAAGACAAAAAGGGACGGATACTTTTCTTTTGAGGACGCCGTAAAAACCTTGGGAACAATGCAATGCGCACCAATGCTGAAGGAGGAGCTGAGCGACAAGATAGGACTTATCGAGTCCTTGAAACAGGGCAACGAGCTTACAATCTTCCCGTTCCGACTACATAACAGCGCAGAGACTGACGTCATCTGGCTGACTCCGACAGGCAGGGACTCAAGAATTGACGAGGACACGCAGAACAAGGTCAAGGGTGTGCTGTCCCTGCTCTACCGCGAAATAGAGGAAGAGAGCAACAATGGAGAAGTATGGATCAACAAGTTCAGATACCTGCAGCACACTGTACTTGGAGAGTCACACAACGAGTCCTTCGACTTTTTGGAGCACTTCTATAACAAATACTGCAACATAAAGATGATCGCCATATTTTCGCTGATACTTGGAATAATAGCCTATGCGTTCGTGGTGTTCATCCCGAACAAGACAGAGTGGAAGGAGAAGTCAAGAAAGTGGTTGGCCATTTGCAACTACATCATATTCTTCTCTATCCTTTCAATCCAGCTGATCCGAACATTCATATCCGGACACCTGCAGTTCTCAAACGGATTCGAGACCATGCTCTGCATCGGCTGCCTATCATCCGGACTTGCCATTGTTCTGGCAAAGAGAGTCTATGCGGTTTACATTGCGACATTCCTGATTACGGGATTTGCCCTGCTTATCAGCTCGATGGGACTTATGAACCCGGAAATCACGCACATGGTTCCCGTACTTGCCTCAAAATGGCTCAGCGTCCATGTGATGTTGATGATGATCTCGTACACACTGTTCGGATTCATGTTCATCTGCAGCTGCACGTCAATTACCCTTTGGCTGATCCACCACAACGAGGAGGAGCTGATGAGGTACACACTTCTGAACAGGATCATGCTTTACCCCGCTGTGACATTCATCTGCGGAGGCATATTCACCGGCGCAGTATGGGCAAACTCCTCATGGGGAACCTACTGGAACTGGGACCCCAAGGAGACCTGGGCACTTATAACAATGCTGCTTTACAGTATGGCGCTTCACAGAAAGTCGCTTAAGAAGATGGATTCGCCTCTATTCTTCCAGTGCTACACAATGATGTGCTTTTTCTCACTACTAATCACATATTTCGGCGTAAACTACGTATTCGGAGGAATGCACAGCTACGCCAACTAAACAGAAACGGAAATGAACAACACTTATCGTCTTTCGGACATAGAGCAAGGTAAGGAATGCATAGTCTTTCGTGTGAACGGACACGGAGGATTCCGCCACCGCGTCATGGAAATGGGATTCGTCAAAGGCGAAAAGATAACCGTACTCAAGAACGCTCCACTGCAGGACCCAATCGAATACAAGGTTATGCAGAGCCACGTGTCCCTGAGAAGAAAAGAGGCGGCCCACATCGAAGTGATAAGTGCAGACGAACAAATATCGGACAACTACGACTATAAAGGCACGATAAGCGAGGACATCGAGGCCAAACTCGAGAACCTCAGCAAAACGATAACTGTAGCGCTTGTCGGCAACCCCAACTGCGGAAAGACATCACTGTTCAACCATGCAACAGGCCTGCACGAGCATGTAGGAAACTATAGCGGCGTAACAGTTTCGTCAAAGACCGGCACATTCTATCACAACGGGTACACAATCAACCTTGTGGACCTTCCCGGCACGTACTCGATCACAGAGTATTCTCCGGAAGAGCTTTATGTCAGGGAGTTCATAACAGAGAACCACCCCGATCTGATCCTGAACGTAGTGGATGCGGGAAACCTTGCACGAAACATGTTCCTCACTACTCAGCTGATAGACATGAATGTGCGAATGGTAATGGCACTGAACATGTACGACGTACTCGAAAAGAGCGGATCGAAGCTTGACATGGACCAGCTCGAGAAAATCATCGGATTCCCATGCGTGCCTACCTGCGCAAAGACAGGCGAAGGAATAACACACATTCTGGACCACATCGTCAGCGTGTACGAAGACCGGGACAAACTTACAAAGCACATCCATATAAACTACGGACCGGTAATAGAGAACGAGATAGCGGTAATAAAGCCGATAATAGCTCAGCACAACGAGATCGCTGTTGACTACCCTTTCCGCTATGTAGTCCTAAAGCTTCTGGAAGGAGACAAGCACACAGAGGACAGCATAAAGAAATACTTCCCGAACTTCGGAGAGTTAAAGATGCAGCTTGAGATTTCCCGAGGAAACATATCCAGAACTTACGGGGAAGACACATCAAGCGCCATCACAAATGCCAAGTACGGCTTCATAAGAGGCGCACTGAACGAGACCCTTACACTTCAAGAGGGAGCGACAAACGGACTGGAATATAAGGCCGACAAAATTTTAACACATAAAATTTTAGGATTTCCTTTCCTGTTCCTGTTTCTTTTCATTATATTTGAAGCGACTTTCACTATCGGAGCATACCCTCAGGGCTGGATAGAAAGCCTGGTAAGCCTGATATGCGAAGGGGCAAAAGCCGTAATTCCAGAGGGAATGCTGGCTGACCTGATAATAGACGGAATCATCGCAGGTGTGGGCGGAGTCATTGTCTTCCTGCCGAACATTCTGATTCTGTTCTTCTTTATCGCGATACTTGAAGATACCGGATATATGGCCCGTGCGGCATTCATCATGGACAAGGTGATGCACAAGGTTGGCCTGCACGGAAAGAGCTTCATACCGATGCTAAGCGGATTCGGATGCGGAGTGCCTGCCATCATGGCTACCCGCACACTCGAAAACCCCAAGGACAGGATAATCACAATGATGGCCATTCCGTTCATGTCCTGCTCGGCACGACTTCCAGTCTATCTGCTGCTTGTCGGAGCATTCTTCAAGAACAACCAGGGACTTGTCCTGTTCCTGATATACATGATAGGAATTGTATTCGCCATCCTCACAGCATTGCTTTTGAAAAAGACTAAATTCAAGAACAATTCAGAGGAGTTTGTAATGGAACTTCCGCCATACAGAATACCCACAACAAGAAGCGTACTGATCCACATGTGGGACAAGGCTGTCCAATACTTGAAAAAGATGGGAACAGTGATTCTGCTGGCATCCATTGTACTATGGGCACTGAACTACTTCCCTAAATCATCTCCTGAAATCGAGGAGATCGAAGCTCAGATCGAGCAGTTGGACGAGAACGACGCGCTACGTTCAGAACTAGAATTAAAGAAAAACAGAATCCACAACGAAAACTCATACATCGGAAAGATCGGTCATGCCATCGCTCCAGTTGTCAAGCCTCTTGGCTTTGACTGGCGCACAGGAGTGAGCATACTTACAGGAATTGCCGCAAAGGAGATAATAGTGTCGTCAATGGGCATTCTCTACCAGGCAGACCTGGATGCAGACGAGAACAGCGAAAAGCTTGTATCCGTACTGCAGAACGTAAAGGATGAAGACGGTAACAACATCTTTAACCCGATTGTAGCCTTCTCTCTTATGCTGTTTGTGCTGCTCTGTACGCCTTGTATAGCGGCCATCTCGGCATTGGCAAAGGAGTCTTCATGGGGATGGGCCGGATTCTCTGCCCTTTACACGATATGCGTGGCGTGGATCACATCATTTCTATTCTATCAGATTGCGACAAATATTTTTTAGGACTAATATAATACAAAAAGGAAATGCAAGAAGCAGTGGTTTACATCATCATTACAATTGCTGCTGCAGCATTAATCAAACTGATTTTCTTCAAAAACGAAGGTTGCTGCGGATGCGAGGATTGTAATTGTGAGCATCGGGACGAGATGCAGAAAAAGTGCAGCAAGAAAAGCTGCAACAAAGACAAGAAAGATTAAAAACTGGGTTAGAAACAACATCAAGGTGGCCGGACAACGACCACCTTTTTTGCTTTATCATCAAACAAAAAAGGTGCGCCATGAGGCGCACCCAACGATCTTCATTTAAGATTTCATTACATCTTGCTGATTTCGATAACCAAATCACGGAACAGAGTCTTCAAATACTCCTTTGCCATGTTGGTGTTCTTCTGCACTTCCTCATGAGAAGTCTCGATACCGTTCAACGCATCTCCCAAAGCATTTGAGACAATGGAAACTCCGAAGCACTTGATTCCGCACCAATGTGCCACGATAATCTCTGGAACGGTGCTCATTCCAACAGTGTCTCCGCCGATCAAGCGGAAATACTTGTACTCAGCCACAGTCTCGAACGTAGGACCCTGATTGCCGACATAGACTCCCTTCTTGTAAGGAATGTTGTTCTTTGCGGCAACAGACTCCGCCTTGGCAATAATGTCGCGATTATAGGCGTTGTTCATGTCAGGGAAGCGAGTTCCGAAAGTCTCGTCGTTCTTGCCCCTTAACGGATGCTCAGGGAACAGATTTATGTGATCTGTTATCAACATTATGTCTCCGGCCTTGAACTCAGGATTCAATCCTCCTGCCGCATTGCTCACCATAAGATATTTGATACCCATAATCTTCATTACTCGCTCCGGATAGGTAACATCCTGCATCGAATAACCTTCATAGAAATGGAATCTGCCCTGCATAGCCATAACTGGGACACCTGCAATTGTTCCGAAGATTAGCTTTCCACTGTGTCCCTTTACTGTACTCTGGACAAAGTTCGGAATCTCGGAATAAGGGATTTCCGTTTCAATCTTGATCTCCTCAACCAAACCACCTAGTCCGGTACCCAATATGATTGCTATTTCAGGTCTTAGGCTTGTCTTGCTTTTAAGATAAGCGCATGTAGCTTCGATTCTTTGTAACATAACTAATAATTTGAGAGTTAAACGTTTGTTCGTCCTTCTTCAGATAGCTGATGAAACGAACCTTCATTGGTATATAGTAAATGGCCGACTTCAAACTATCGGGGAACAACTTGTCATTCATCATTCTCACAGCGTCTTTTTCTGTGACAAATATCACCTTTTTGTTTCCCTCAAGAGAATCGTAGGCAGCCTTTATTCTGGAATAATCCTCGTCAGTAAAATTATGATGGTCGCTGAAACGCATCTCCTTCATACTTGAAGACAGAGATGCGACATGTTGTTCAAAAGTAGCTGGCTGAGCAATACCGGATAACGCCAAAGCGGAGCAGTCAGCATAAGAATCCTTCAACGGAGCAGAGAACACTGCCTTAGGCGCATCATATACCATTGTAGTGAAATAGAGACTCTGGTAGCTGAAGAGTTTCAAGTCAGCAGTAATCACTCTCAAATCCATCGGAGAAATGTCAGCAGGACACTTCGTCACTACAACTATATCGGCTCTGTTCTTTGCCGACGCCTTCTCTCTCAATCTGCCTTTTGGAAGCAAATCATCCTTGTAAATCAAGTTGTTATAATCCACAAGCAGAATTGATATGTCCGGAGTGACATAACGGTGCTGGTAAGCGTCATCCAAAAGAAAGATATCCGGCTTATTTTCGCTCGCAAGAAGCCTTTTTATCGCCCTTACTCTCTTTTCATCCACCGCCAGGGTTATGTTAGGGAACTTTCTCTTCATCTGATAAGGCTCGTCACCTATATCCGAAGGAGTGCTCACATTCGAAGAAAGTACAAATCCGCTGGTCTTTCTCTTATATCCCCTGCTTACAACAGCGATCTTGAACTTGTCGGACAGCACTGAAATCAAATGTTCGGTAAGCGGTGTCTTGCCCGTACCTCCGACCGAAATGTTACCTACCACTATCACCGGAGAGCCAAACTTTGACGAAGGCAGAAGTCCAATATCAAACATCAGGTTCCTGATGCTCATCACAGCGCCATACAACCACGAAAATGGTGTCAAAAATATGTCTCTCATCAACGACTTTGTGGTCATATACAGTAATGCTTTTCCGATTTTATATCATAAACTGTTGACTAAAGTAGTAATCTTTGGAGTAACTAGCAAGAAAAGTTCCATTATTCTTTGAATATTCCACACTTTTCACATATTTTTGTGATACATAACATAAAAAAGGACAAAGAATGGAAAACAATAGCATTAAAATGGATTGGAACAAGCTCATAAGCACAATGAGACTTGGACTTGAAACATATCATAGCGAGAAGTCGGAAAGCAGAACAGAATTCCAAAGGGACTATGACAGACTTGTTTTCAGTTCCCCTTTCAGAAGACTCCAAAACAAAACGCAGGTATTTCCTCTTCCCAAAAACATATTTGTACACAACAGGCTTACCCATTCTCTTGAAGTCAGCTGTGTGGGCAGATCCCTTGGAAACGAGGCAGCTAAATTCCTGAAGAACAAATATGGGGATGCCGTGGCAGAAAGCACATCGGAACTCGGAGCTATCGTATCCGCCGCCTGTCTTGCCCATGATATGGGAAACCCTCCGTTCGGTCATGGCGGAGAGACAGCCATTTCTTCTTACTTTTCGGAAGGGAAGGGGCTTGAACTGAAGGAGAAATACAATATCAGCGACGAGGAATGGGCAGACTTCACTCACTTCGACGGAAACGCCAATACATTCAGGCTTTTGGCACACCAGTTCAAAGGCAGACGCGAAGGAGGCTTCGTGCTTACCTACTCAACTCTGGCATCCATAATAAAGTATCCGTACGAGGCATACTCTGTCAAAGGCAACAAAAACAAGTTCGGATTCTTTCAGGCGGACAAAGCCATATATGAAAAGATCGCCGACCACCTTGGAATAATAAAGAAGGAGGACGGATCGTATGCCCGCCACCCATTAGTGTATCTTGTAGAGGCAGCGGATGACATCTGCTACGAAATCATGGACATAGAGGACGCTTACAAGCTTCGCATTCTTGACAAGGAGGAGGCCATGAACCTGTTTCTTGACTTCCTTCCCAAAGAAAGACAGGAAAAGATACAGGCAAGAAGGAACGACGTGCCGGACTTTAACGAACACATTGCCTACCTTCGTTCCGCAGTATTCGGCACCTTGATCGACGAATGTTCAAGAGTATTTGCAGAGAACGAGGACGCGATTCTCAGAGGCGAATTCAAAGGCTCGCTAATCAGTAACATGAGAGAGGAGATCAGCTCCGCCTACAAGAAATGCCAAGCCCTTTCATACGCAAAAATATACCGCTGCAAAGAAGTTGTTGACATCGAGATTGCCGGTTACAACATCATGTACACGCTAATAGAAAAAGAGATTGAGGCCGCCTTTGCCGCTGAGAAGGCATACTCGAAGCAGATTCTTGCAAGAGTGCCAAACCAATATGAGCTTGACGACGAAGATCCATACCATCGAATTCTTGCCGTTCTCGACTACGTGTCGGGCATGACTGATGTTTATGCATTGGATCTTTACCGAAAGATTATGGGTATTTCACTTCCGGAAATGTAAGGCAAGGGTTAAATTCCTTCAGTTTTGTGGAGGATGTTGCTTTGCATAGACTTACCTCACATCTATTACACAGTCGATATTCACGTCCCATTCGTCGCAAGGTACCTCTTCATCAGGAAGGATCTGCCAGGGGAAACAGATTGCAACTGTCGGAGCATTTACAACTGACAGTATGCGATCGTAATAGCCTTTGCCACGGCCTACCCTTTTGCCGCTTTTAGAGAATGCCACACCAGGAACTACAACAAGGTCGATGTCCGAAAAGTCCTCGAACAATTTTCCGACCGGCTCCATAATGTTGAAAGCACCAATTTTCAGGTCGTTTTTGGACGTATATTCGCGCAATTCCCAGAATGGAGGACAATCTATCAGTACAGGCAGAACTATCCGCTTGTGGCCCGCATATTTGTCTATCAGGTCATGCGTGCAGACTTCATCCGGAAGAGAATGGAACAGCATCACAGTTTTAGACTCTTTGAACAGGGGCATACGCTCAAGTTCTGCGACAACATTTTCACTCACCTCCTTTTTTTCTTCGGCACTTCTCGACTTTGTAATCGACTTGATGAATTTACGGATTTCCGATTTTTCTGACATTTCTAACAATAAAGAAAAACACAAAAGCTCAGGGAACTTTCTTGAAAGCAATTCCCTGAGCTTTTGTATGCATTAGCAAATACTATTCGTACCTTAATGCTGTGATAGGGTCAAGCTTTGCTGCTTTGCGGGCCGGCAACCATCCAAAGAAGATTCCGATAAATGCAGAAACCACAAAACTTGCTATTACAGCACCCATACTTACAACATAAGGCATATTGGTGAACATTGCAATGAAATAGCTCAGGACAAGGCCCAGTATAATGCCTATGATTCCGCCAACCAAGGACAAAATCGCACTTTCGATAAGGAACTGCCAAAGCACATCTCGGCTCTTGGCTCCTATAGCCATTCTTAGTCCGATTTCCTTGATACGCTCTGTTACAGTAACATACATGATGTTCATGATTCCGATACCTCCGACTATTAGGGAAATGATAGCTGTAGCAGTCAAAAGAGCTGTCATTGTCTCTGTTACTGAAGACATCATTTCAAGCATTTCCGCCTGTGTTCTGACATCGAAGTCGTTCGACTGGTCATCGGAAAGACCATGTTGTCTGCGGATGATTCTCTCGATCTCCTGAGTGGCAAGATCTGCCACCTCTTCGCTCGACGCACTTGCATATATCATCTGCAAGTGGTTCTGCGCAAGGATTCTCTTTTGAACAGTAGAATACGGAGCTATCACAATATCGTCCTGGTCCTGACCTCTACCGTCCTGACCTTTGGATTTAAGTGTTCCAATAACCTTCAAAGGAATCTTTCCGAAACGGATCTCCTTTCCGATAGGCTCCTCGTTAGGGAACAGCGTGTTTACGACAGTCTGTCCGACAAGGCAAACCTTGGCATAGGTTCTGACATCGTCTTCCCCGAAGTTTACACCCGACTCAAGTTCGTATTTCTTGATTTCAAGGAATTCAGGACTACCACCCTGCATTGTTCCCGGCATATTGTTCGCGCCTTTGACAAGCTGGCCGCTTGCAGTAATCGACGGAGAAATTGCGGAAACATACTTGGCATACTTCTTTACAGCCTCAACATCGTCGATTGTAAGTGACTGGACATTCGAAGCACCCATATTGACTCCTCCGCCACCTTTCACATTACGGGCACGCATAACCATGATCAGGTTAGTTCCCATACTGCTGATATTGTCGGAAATACTCTGCTGGCTGCTTTGTCCAAGATTTACCATTGCAATCACGGAACTGATACCGATAATGATACCGAGCATAGTCAGCAAGGCACGAGTCGTGTTACGAAGCAGTGCCTGATATGCTATTTTAACAAGATTCAATATATTCATACCCCACCACCTTTTAATAGTCATCACTTGCAGGAAGCGCATCAAGTGCCGCCTGGGCGCTCTTTGTCTCCACCATCTCATCCTTAGTGACATGACCGTCACGAAGCATAACCACTCTTGAAGTGAAGCATGCTATGTCGGGCTCATGCGTAACGAAAGCAATGGTCTTGCCTGCTTCATTAAGCTTCTGGAACAACGCCATAATCTCGTAGGAAGTACGGGTATCAAGGTTTCCTGTCGCCTCGTCAGCAAGGATAATCACAGGATCGTTCACAATGGCACGGGCAATAGCCACACGCTGTTGCTGTCCTCCTGACATCTGGTTCGGAAGGTGATACATTCTTGACTCAAGTCCCACCATTCTCAAAGCCTCCTCAGCACGTTCCCTGCGTTCCTTTGCACCTATCTTGCTGTTGTATAGCAGAGGCAGCTCAACCTGCTCCACTGCTGTTGTACGAGGCAAGAGGTTATAGCTCTGGAACACGAAACCTATCTTCTTGTTCCTTATTTCCGAAAGCTCGTCCTTAGAGAGTTTAGAAACGGGAATTCCGTCAATCAGATACTCCCCGTCGCTTGGCTGGTCCAGACAACCAAGGATATTAAGCATGGTCGATTTACCGCTACCACTTGTACCCATGATTGCGACAAACTGACCTTTCTCTATATCGAAAGTAACTCCTCGCAAGGCACGAACAACTTCGCTGCCCACCTGGAAGTTACGCTTCAAGTCACGTATTTGAATTATAGAATCAGCCATAGACGTTTACTCTAAAAGTTATTATACAGCTGCTTTTTATCTTTTTCTCTGACCTGGACCCTTCATTCCGAAAGGATTGTTAGCCTGACCTCTCTGGCTTGGCTTCTCCTTTTCTCCAACTTGAGCAGAAAGAACTACGGTATCGCCGACAGAGACACCGCTCTTAACGATAGTGTTCACACCGTCATTGATGCCGATCTCGACAGGTCTAGGCATAATGTTGTTTCCGTTCTTTACCCAGACAACCTTGCCGTTTTCCATACTTTTCTCCATATGGGCTCTGCGCTCCTCTCGTCTTTGTGCACGCTCCTCGTCGCTCAAGCCTTCTCCAGACTTCTTTCTGCCTTCTCCACCCTTCTTCATGTCCTTTTTGTTTGGCTTGCCAAGAGCGTCGAACAACTCCTGTGAAGGCTGGAAGTTAAGTGCAGACAAAGGCACTACTGTCGAAGACTGCGCCTCTGTAACGATAGAAACAGAAGCAGTCATGCCTGGGAAAAGCTTGCCGTCAGGGTTCTCAGCCTTGATGATAACTGTATAAGTAACGACATTGCTTGTAACTTTTGGCTTGCGGCGAACCTCGATGACATCACCCTTGAACTCTACACCCATGTACGAATCCACAGTGAAAGTCACCTTCTGGCCTACGTTTACTGAACCTATGTCAGCCTCGTCGATATCTGCCTCAACGTGCATGTTTTTCAAGTCTCTGGCAATGACGAACAAAGTTGGAGTCGAGAAAGAAGACGCAACTGTCTGACCTTCCTCCACCTGCTTGTCCAGAACAATACCGTCGATAGGGCTTGTGATCACAGTATAGCCTAGATCCACATTCACCTGACGGACATTAGTCTGTGCATTAGAGAACGAGTTCTGAGCCTGAATGTAAGTGTTTGTAGCCTCATCATAGCTCTGCTGTGTTGCAGCCTTTGCCTCATACAAAGCCTTTGTTCTCTCATAGTTCTGCTTTGCCAGCTTCAATGCACTCTCGGCACTAGCCTTGCTTGAATTTGCCTGCTGAAGCTTCTCTAGAAGAGTTGACTTGTCAAGCTCTGCAAGCACCTGACCCTTCTTAACCTTCGAGTTGTAAGTTACGTACAGCTTCTTGACGATACCGGACACCTGAGTACCGACCTCGACCTCCTCGGCAGGCTGAACGTATCCGGTTGCTGTTACAACCTTGCTCACTGTACCCTCCTCGACCACTTGAGTCTTGAAGCTTACAGACTTCTTGCTTGGCCAAAGGAAGTAAACCAACAATCCCACAGCCACCAACGCTATAAGCGTTATGATTAATTTCTTATTCATTGATTATGAGTATTTTCTTAGATTGGTTATTCAAAATTGCCTACTCTTCAGCCACGTACTTGATCGGATAGTCCATATAGACATCCAGCATCTTTCGGCTTAGGATGAAGTTGTACTTCGAGTTGAAATAGTCCTGCAAGGCATTGACGTAGTTGTTCTGCTGCTGCAACAAGTCAACACTTGTGATAGTTCCGTACTCGAATTTCTTGGAATATACGTCAAACACCTTCTCGTATGCGTCAGACTTCAACTTGTACGCCTTGTACTGGGCATAGGCAAGATTCACATCACTGCACTCCTTAGTCACTGTCTGGCGAAGCTCAAGCTCTGTATTCTGCTTGTTTATCTCTGCCATCTTCTGCTCGACATCCCTCATCTTTAGGGTAGTCTTTGTGTTTCCCCTGTCATAGATCGGAACGCTCATAGAAACTCCCAAACTCTGTCCGAAGTTGTTGCCAAGCTGAGTGCCGAAATCCTCGAAGTTGCGGTGTGAAGTATGCAAACCTGCCGAAGCGGATACTGTCGGTCTGCGACCTGCCTTTGCAATCTCCTTGTTTATTTCAGCGATGTCTATCGAATACTGGGCAAGCTGAAGATCCGGATTGGTTGCAATGGTGCGCTCTATCACTGTCTCGATCGGAGGAAGCAAAGCCAAAGCCTCCATATCAGTTGTGTCCGGATAGACAAGGATAAGTTCCTCTGTTGGATCAAGTGAAAGAACCTGCTTCAAGGACAACAACGCATTGTCATGAGATATCTGCGAGTTCAACACATTGCACTTGTCCGACTCGTACTGGGCCTTGAGAACAAGGTAATCGCTCTCAAGAATGGTTCCGACCTTATATTTTTCCTCCCCCTGGCGAAGTTGCTCTTTCTGAATCTCCAGTATTCTTTGCTGGCTGTGCATCATTTCCTCGCTCGAAATCGCAGTCATGAAATACTGAAGGATCTGCAATAGCAGAGTATGGTCATACTGCTCCGTTGAAACCTTTGACTTCTTGGCCTCAATCTTTGATTTCTCGATATTGTTGCTGATTGCACCGCCCTGATAAAGTGTAACGCCTGCGTTTACTCCGATACTTCCTCCCAAATTAACACTCTCCTCGTGTCCGTTATGCGAAAGTGACTCGCTGACTGAGCCTGACACACTCGGCTTGCGGGCATTCTTGCTCTGCTCCAATCCTAGCTCTGCACTTCTTTCGCTGAGTTTCATGTTCTGTCGCTTCAAACTGTTCGAGAAAGCATACTCGATGCACTGCTCCAAAGTAAAATTATAGCTTCCACTTTGTGCAGTCTGCGAGAAAGCCGACAAAGGCGACAGCAGAAAGGCAGAAAGAATTATCTCGTTTATGTGAATCCTCATGTCCTAAAAAATTGAGAATTATTATTTTATATTGTTATTGATTCTGCAAATATAGGGATTTTTTATTATTATTCCCTATCACAAGCTACAAAAAAGAAGGTCAAGCAACGATTTTTCACAATTATCGTCACTCGACTCTATGAATGCAACTCTTATCGGGCAAAGCAGCAAATGTCATCTGGCACCGCCGATTTTCTATAGGCATACTTACTTGTCTTCAGAACTATTGTCGTCTTCTTCCTTAGGGTCATCACTGTTTTTGTCGCATATCCAAAGAGCGGCAGAACAAAACAAGCTGGCAGGAACAATAGCCCAGAAACTAATGCCACCCTTTATAACACACCCCAAATAGAAGCCCAGACAAAACGACAAGATTGCAAAAATAATCTTCCCAGCAGACATAATATCACTTTTTAAATCTATAGATCAGAATTCCCCTGCAAAGATGCAACAAAGAAAAGAAATAGCGCATATATATGGCAAGATTTTTATCATTTTATTGCTACAAAGACATAACAAATTTGCTTTAGAGCAGAATTTTCGATCTCAAACACATTTTATTGCTGGAAACAAAAAGTATTTTAATACATGGGATATTGTGGAACACAAAATCAAACTGAAATTCAGTCCAAAACTGAATCACTCCCCAAAAAAACATATTGCTAGTCGAGCAAGTTATAATTATCTCGACTTCGGGCACATGACTTATATCGGCATGGAAACTCAGACATCAAAAAACACTTTTGTGATTTCCCCCAAATATGATCGGAAGGGGAACTGACAAACATTCTTCCCTGATCCATTGTCATTTTACTGAAAAAAGCGGGATTAAAGAAAGAAAAATGTGTATCAAAAGAATAAAGTTATAATATACAATCTTTAATCTTACGTTTTTTGATTTTAGAATACGACAATCTGCATCACCAAAGTGACAACTACTGCAAGTAATGAAAAGAAAACGGACTTTTTCATCATAATACCTAACGGCTTTTGCCAAACTACTGATATCCTCGAAACAATACTATTGACACTGTCAAATAGGTTGTTGACATCATTTATTTTTCCACCAACTAAATTATTTGCAATCTTGGAATAATTTTTAACCTTACTCGACTTCATAAGTGTTTTTTCAAATGAGGCGTATGACACAGAAGCCAACAACGGTGATAATATAGGAGCTTTTTCTATCACATAATTTTTGGATGAATCAAACACTTTTTCCATGTTCAGAATATCTGATGCGTTTAATTTTTGAGACAAGAAATTAGAACATGTATTCAAAACTGGCGCAGCCATCTTATCTATAAATCTCGAAGTATTCCACGCAACAAAAAACACAACACCTGAAACAACCAACACTAAAGTTGCCAACACCAACAGCAAAATCTTCAATACTGATAATGGGCCCCAACATATCATGCATAAGACAAACGCCACAGAAATCAAAACACTCATTAAAATAGATTTCCCAATAATAGCAAAACCTGATAATCCTAAGTCCTTGACAAATTTCCAAACTTCTTTGAACTTTAATGAAACTACAGACACAACCTCTTCCTTCATTTTTCCCATCGAAGATTTAGAGTCTTTTACTTGGTCTTCTATACCATGTTCCGATTCTTTCCCATTTGACGAAGCATCTAGTATAACTTTTGTAACTTGATCTTCAGGCTTTAATTGTCCACTTAAATTTCCCATAATATTACTTCTTTTCCTTTTTATTAGATTGCATACCTTAATGCATATGCAAAGAAAGGGAAAAAAAACTATATAGCTTGGTCCTTTTTAGTCCATATCAAAAAAAAAAAGAAGAAGGCATATCTATTTGGAATGCCCTCTTCTTTCCTCATTTGTTGTTCACAACAGCTCTCACACTATTTCCCACATATCGAATACTGTGCAGGATATTGACTTCATCCAGAATGTATGAATAGAAAAAGAATGCCAGATTTCGATCACTAGACTCGGGAAGGAGAGTGGAAGACCAATAATTACCTTGTATTCCGTTTTCCCACCTGTCTCTGTCAACAAAGCATTCATGTCTTGACTCCACATAATATCCAGCCGCGGGCAGAAAAATAACGTTGCCATTGGCTTTACTCTTGCCGACAAAACCTTTGCCTTTAACGTTCATGTATGACTCAACCCAATTCCAGTCACAGCCATCTATCAGTTCAACTACTTCGTCATACGTCGGCATTCTCCATTCGCTTCCCCAGTTTACTGTGGCGGCGTCATCTTCGGGGAGCAAAGTCACCAAACTATCTACGACACCTTTTGACTCGGACAAACAATACTTTGTCAGATAATCAGTATCTTCCTCACTCCATTTGTATGTCTCCCAAGAATACGAGGATTTAGGCAAAGTCTCTCCCCAAGAATAGAAATAGCCAAAATCCTGAGGCTTTTTGGCTCCGACATTACATGTGGCCCACAAAGTTCCGTTCGGCAACCCCAAATCCACATAGCATTGTTTGCCAGTGATTCCCGACACAGACACTTTCCAGTCAGATGTATCAACCACCAGACGATCATCCTCCTCAAAAAGGACTTGAGTAACTTCTGAAATAGGATATCCTTTGACCGAGCCGTCCTTTTTCTGGACATACATCAGTGTCTCTGCACTCAACGGGAGTCCGAAACATATCAACGTGAATATGGACAGTATATTTTTCTTCATTTTATTTCCTTTTTCCTTGCGTTAGACAAACTACTTGTTTACTACTGCTCTCACCGAGTTACCAATATATACGTCATGCGTAGAAGGATGCATGCAGCAATCCTCGTAAATGACCACTCTTCCGTCATAAAAATTAAATGCTTTGGCAGTGAATCCGTAATCACTATCATTACGGGTAGAAGACCAATAACGAGCTTCTCCATCACCACGTTCAATATACGAGTACTCCTTGTAGCCGGCTGAAGGCAAGAAAATTCGCTTGCCATTGTATTTGCTCTTCCCTATTTTGCCGCCTACACCATCTCGACTTTCCCATTTCCAAACACAGGAATTCTGGAGTTCATACAATTCTTCGCTTGTTGGCATACGCCACGAATCTCCCCAGTTTACGGTAGCCGCATCATCTTCGGGAAGCAGAGTCATCAAACTGTCAACCACTCCGTTCTTGTCCGAAATGACATACTTTAGCTGAGTGTATCTTTCCTCTTCCTCGTAATCGCACCATTTATAGGTCTCCCACCAATAAAAGTCCTTGGGCTCAGTCTCTCCCCACGCATAATAGTTGCCAAACTCCTTGGGTTCGGTTGCTCCGACATTGTATGTTGCCCATAGAGTTCCACTTGGCAAGCCTAAATCAACGAAGGAATAGCCATCAAATTCTCCGTCAACGGCAACCTTGGGCCACACAACTTTCACTGTATCAGGATCTTCAAAATAGATTTGACTGATATCGTCAACCTCATAGTTTACGGCTTCCCCTTTCTCTCTTTCTATCTTTATGTACGAGACAGAATACGAAGCCTCGCAAAAGACAGCCATACAAGAAACTGTTACAAAGATTTTCTTCATGTTTGGAATAATAGAATAATAAGTTTCAAAAACTATATACTTTACAAAAGCGGTACAAATATCGGGAAAATTGTGACAAAAACCTATTTTTTGCCTCTGTTTTAGCAAAATGAAAAAAGAAAAGGAATATGCCGGAACATATTCCTTTTAGTCTATACAAAATGACTACTTGGGCAGACTGAGACTAAACCCAAAGCATCAATACTATTCGTTAGAACCAGTATATAAAAGAGATAGGCAGTCAACGAACACGCTGTCACCCAAAACAACGTTGCCCATTGTATTCTCAACCTCCACATTAAGCTTATAACACTCCAAGAACGCTCTGTTTCCAATAGTCTTAACACTCTCGGGAATAGTAACATTTGTAAGCGAAGAACAGCCCAAGAAAGCCTCTGCACCTATTGACTCAACATTCTTAGGGATAGTGACTGAAGTCAACTTCTCGCAACTTCTGAACAAAGCATTATCTATCTTCTTAAGATTCTTTGGCACTGTAACTGTCTCCAAACTCTTGCAACCTGAGAAAGCATAAAGGCCGATAGTAACCACACTTTCAGGAATATAGATGTTCTTAAGCTTTAAGCATCCCTGAAATGCGCCTGGACCGATTGTAACAAGTCCGTCGTATGTGTTAATGCTCTCTACTTCAGAACAGCCAGAGAACGCCATCGAACCGATATTTGTTATTGTCTTTGGAAGCGTAATTCTCTTTATTCTTGGCATTCCGGCAAAAGCCCTATCTCCGATACTTGTCACAGTATATTCCTTACCCTTTACTGTAATAATCTCTGGCACTTCATAAAGCGCAGACTCAACGAATGAAGAAGAGCTTATGTTAAGTCCTGTCACCTCTATCTCGTTCTCGGACAAGATAAAGAACTTGAAGTCGGACTCACTAGTATTTATATCTGATTGCTGATCTTTCTTGCCTTCAGAATCATCGTCGTCATCCTTTGAGCAAGACAAGAATGTGGAGCCAAACAAAAGGGCAGTAAAGATAACCGCAAAATTAAAAAACTTCTTCATCTTATAGTTAAAGTTAGTATTCTAAATAAATTTAATAATTGCTTTGCAGAATAAACCAAAGGTCCCGTAAATAAAGTATTCACACAGAACCGTTATTAGTATAGTTAAAATTTTATGGATACTTTCAGTAACCGAATGCAAAATTGGGAGAATTTGTAAAAGCTACCAAATTTTTCGGCTGATTTTACAAAAATTTTCAATAATCTGCGGTTGTTTGTCAAAAAGAATTCTCAAAAAGAGGCAAAATATGCTATAAAGCATAAAACTTAACGCTTATATGCCTCTTTACTTGATTCTTGTATAGCGAGTGTACTTGTGGCTCTTTCCATAGTTTGCGTAGCAGCCCTTGAACTTGTGAGGAATCTTGAACTCAAGACCTATCTCGTGTGTTCCCTTGCTTGTATATCTCAAGTTACCGAAGAAACAGTCATACGAGTAGAACACGTTCAAGAACGAGAACAGGTTTATTCCTCCCATAACGCTGCCTTCAAGTGTCGGTCTGAAAGCAAGACCAAGATACACCAAATCCTTTGGCTTAGCCTCATAATCCCACAAATACTGGAAATATACGCTCAACTGATGCTTCCATCTTTGGCCATAGTTCATCTCGTGGTAATTATAAAGCGAATACGAAGCTGTCAGTCTCCACCACTCCTTTGTCTGGAAAAGATAATTGGCATAGGCGGAATAAAACTTTGTCATCGGACGCTCGCTATTTCCCTTTATCAAATGGTTTACAGAAGCTCCTAACTCGAAGTTCTGGATAAGAAGCTCGAAACCCGCTTCAGCGTCGGGCTGTCTGCTTTCCACCAAGTTATCTTCAATAGTGGCATCGTTTACAGTATTTACAGGGTCAATCATCTCCGGATGATAGCCTCTCTTGACAAATCCTCCACCGACTCCGAGATTCAAGTAGCAGTCATCTGCGAAAGGAACCATAAATGCATACTGGAGCTTCGGCTGAAGTGTGTACTGATAACCGATCTTGTCTGCCATATAGGACAAAGAAACCTGGGAATGAGCTCCCACAAAGAAGTATTTTCCAGAAACCATAATCGTCTTTGGAGCACCTTCAATTCCTGTCCACTGGTTTCTGCCTCCTACAGTTATAGTAGCTTCGAGCAGTTCGGGAATGTAAGCTGGATTATAGTATGGCATGCGCAACTGCTTGTTGGTGAACAGCACATCCTCTTGAGCGACACAACTGAAGCTCAAAAGAGTGCATACCAACAACACATATATTTGTCTGAGACTATTGAAAACCATAGTCATCGAACGATGCTTCATAGATATTTCTATTTTTATGTTCATTTGGTCTGGAGCAATCATTTTATCTTACCAAAGTGACGTAACCGTTCTTAACATACTTCTTACCGTCAATAAAGTATGTGATTGCATAGAAGTATGTGTCTCCGAACACCTCACGTCCATCCATATCCTGACCCTTCCATCCATCTCTACCCTCGTAGATCAAGTTACCCACACGGTCAAAGATCTGCAAGTTGTAGTTAGGCATAAAGTGATCGTTTGCACCCATAGTGTTAGGAACGTCAAAGTCCGGATTTATGCGTAGTATTGCAGTAGCATTGCCCATACAGTGCTCATCAAACTCGTACGACACACGAAGCTTGACAGGTATAGGCTTGATCATATCCACGAAGCCATACTCATACTCGTGAGTAAATGACTTCGAGTCATAGATGTTTCCATCTCCAACCTCCCAGTAATAAACCAACTCGGCAGTTTCGTCAGCATTGACAATAGCTTCGAAGCTGATGTCCCTGTCATCACGATCAAGATCGTAATTTGGATGATCAACAGTATCGCCTACAAGGATAGAAGGCTTCGGACTCTCATAGACGTTCACAAGAACTGTCTTTTCTGTATTACATCCATATTTGTCAATTCCCAAAGCAGTAACATATCCGCTCTTAGAAGGAGCATATACAAATGTCTCAGTAACGAACAAAGTGTCGAACATCATCCAGCTCTTGTTAGTTATGTTTGTAGCGGAAAGGTTGAACTCGTTACCTGCACAGATTGCAGTATCTCCGACAATTTCGAACTCCATCTTAGGAGCAACATTGATCTCGAACTTAACCTCGCTCTGACACTCTGGATGTCCCTTGACAGACATTGTAAGGAACAACGAATCGGATTCAGTTCCAGCCACTGTATTGATGTCGGAAATATATCCTACGATCTTATCTTCGTTCTGGCTGTACCAGCGATAGTCAACCTCGTTAGGAGCAGCCACACTCACATGGACTCTATCTCCGGCGCAATACTGCTCCTTAGGTTCCACTACGGCAGGAACTCCAACACTCCATGTCTTGACAGACACATTGAACTGAGCCTTGCACTCGTCCTCGTTATGCACGTCAACAAAGTATATTCCTTCGCTCGCTATGACGTGGTCGATTATGTTGTTCTTGTTATCCCTAACATCATCTATCACCTCGCTTACTGACAACTCGTCGAACAATTCCTCAATGCTGAACTTGTCGCCAAGACACATATTCTTTATCAAAGTGTCTCTTTCGACCACAGACTTCTTAAGCTGGACTGTGATTATCTCTGGCTCGCTCTCGCATCCGTCAAGGACAGACTGTGTAACCTTATATGTTGCAGTTGTCCAATTTGGCTGATCAGTGTCAATAGTGATGCCATCCATTCGCTGATTGCTGAATTCATAGTACCAGTTAAGTCTAGCAGAAGAGTTTGTTGTCTTTGCTGTCAAGTCATAAGTACCTGTATTAGGACAGAACTTCTGAAGTTCCTCAGCCAAAGGCTTGTCCTGATAGTGAGGTTCTACCTTAACAACAACAGTAGAAGCATCTCCCTTACACACTCCCTTAGTATAGCGAGCATAATACATCTTTGCTCCCACTTCACCAGTCAAAGGAAGAGAAGTGCCGTCAACCAGATTGTCCTCGACATCGCTCCACTCCAAAGCATATTGAGAAGATATCAAAGGATTGTTATAGTCAGACTTTGACAACAACAAAGGATCTGCATCTATACAATATACAGTGTCATGAAGAATTGGAGCATCCTCAATCTTAGGCTGGATCTTAATTGTGTAATCCTGAAGCGGTGTCGAACAAATGCCAAGAACCTGCTTGAACTTGTACTTGAACTCTCCGCTGTTTGCAGCAATCTCATCCAACGACTTGATGACATAAGGCTCTGTATAGTTGTCAGCTGAAGAATACCATACAACGCTTGCGTCCGGATCAGTAACTGCGATTCCCGGCATCTCGCTAATCAAGGTGTTCTGGCAGTATGTAGTCTCAAGATCTCCGCCTACTAGGTCAGGAAGTCTGAAGAACGACACATTGATTAGTGCAGGCTCACTCTCGCATCCGTCAAGGACAGACTGAGTAACCTTGACAGTTGTACCGTTCCACTTTGCCAACTCTGAATCTATAGTAACATTATCCAATCTTTGGTTATTGAACTCAGAATACCAGTTAAGTCTGGCGGAAGAGTTTGTTGTCTTTGCTATCAAGTCATAAGTACCCGTATTAGGGCAGAACTGCTGTGTCTCGTCAGCCAAAGGCTTATCCTGATAGTGAGGTTCAACATCTACTGCAAGCGGTGCACTCTGACCCTTACATACTCCCTTTGTATAGCGAGCGTAATAAGTCTTGACACCTGTTGCACTTGTCAAAGGAAGAGATGTTCCATCGACGATATTATTCTCTACGTCACTCCACTCCAACTTGTACTGGGAAGTAATCAAAGGAGCGTTGTAGTCAGACTTTGACAATAGCAAAGGATCTGCATCTATACAATACACAGTATCATGAAGTACCGGCACATCGTCAATCCTTGGCTGAATTTTTATCTGGTAAGTTTGAAGCTTAGTCGAACAGATTCCAAGAGTCTGCTTGAACTTATAGTCAAACAAACCGCTTGTTGCAGCAACCTCCTCAAAAGTCCTGATAGAATAAGGCTCAGCGTAATTGTCTGCAGGGGAATACCATACCACATTTGCATCGGGATCTGTTGCTACGATCTCAGGCAACTCGTTGATTAGGGTGTTCTGGCAGTAGGCTGTATCAAGCTTGCCTCCGACAAGTTCTGGAACCTTAGCAAAGGATACTGTTATGGAAGTGTCTGCATAACAATACTTGTTGTCTCCGTCTATCGGAGCAAACAGCTTCACACGAAGGTCAGCCACCACATCCTCGTTCTCTTTAGTAGAGACTGCAAATGATTTTGCGGCACGACTTGTATTTCCTTCGTAACCCCAGAAATACTGGTCATCACCAACAGCTTCAAGAACGACTGTGTCGCCCTGACATGCCGGATGATTTCCTGTTACCGAAAACATAGGTCTCTGATGAGTAATCACATCCAAAGAAACCTCTGCAGTACATGTAGAAACAGGATTTACAGCAGAGAAGATTATTGTTGTTCTGTCGTCGGAAACCTTGCGTGTCTTGTTTGTAACCTCAAGATCATCAAAGTTATTAAATATCGCCTTTGACAAAGAATCAATATCCAAAGTCTCGTAATCACACATGTGCTGGTCAGCGTATGGATTTATCGAGATCTGCGGCATTACATTGTAAGAGAAAGGAGTCGTAACGCTTCGGCATCCGTAGATTGTGTCCACCCTTACAACATCATACATTATCGGAGACGCGGACACTTTGTCAGCTGAAATGGCAAGAGTGTCACTAATCAGTTTTGACTTGTCTCTAGTATTTGTCCATTCGATTACATACTGACCTGCGCTGACAACCGGCTTGACCACAGTTTCCGAGCCTAGGCACATATTGAAACCGTTCTTTGCTATGATTACCGAGTCCGGCTTGCTTATGAACCTGACATCAGTAGTAGCTGTTGTCTGACAATGCCACTTGTCCTCGTAAGTGATTGTGTAAAGCGCAGACTTGTCCACCGCCAACGAATCGTCAACCTTAGGAGAGATAGAGTAAACCTTCAACGAAAGATCAGGTTGCTGAACCTCCTTCATAAGGTTGTATGTGCTTGGAGCACAAACATTAGTGTCGGCAAGAGTTACATCAATATGCTTGATAACCTCTACATTCACATCTATTGGAGTAGAACGACAAACTGTGTCGGCAGGCACGTTGTTTATAAGCCTTGCTTGAAGCACGAATGCTGTATCCTTGGAAGCAGACACAGGATAAAACTCTGTGACATCCACTTCTCCTCTGGCATTTGTCCATTCTATTTCGTAGTCTGAATGATCCAAAGTTATGTCATGGCTTTCATTGGCCTGGCAGAATCTGAATGTTGAAACGTCCTCCAGCTTTTCCGGTGTATCGTAAACTGTCAGTTTATGAGTAAGCGTGTCGCTACACTCGGTGCCAGATATGTTTGTAACCAAAGTGACGTTTGTAGTTGCTGACAATGAAGTAATATCCAGCTGCTTCTCTGTTCCGACAAGTTCACCATCTACGATCCACTTCAATGTATGAGGTCTGGACTCGCCTGCCGCAACCAACGTTGCATCATCTCCCTGACAAGCTATGGACTTTGCCAGAATTGAATTCTTGACAGCATCCTCCCACACCACTCTAAGTGTATTCTTGGCAGAGCATCCTGTCAATGTGTCCATCATCTCGATCTCGTAGTTATTGACTGTATGCGCAGTCTTCTTTGCCTTTGTCAACTCGTTCATATTATTGACAAGCATACCGTTCTCCATAACCTTGTATCCGATGCGCGATGTATATGCCGGAGTATATATGAACGACTTCTTCAAATGTTCGAACACATTCACCTCCTCGCTCGCACACAATATAAGTGAATCAAGCGTCTTGGCTGTCATTACAGGAATTACAGTCGCAACAATCTCGCTCAGCTCACTTTCACAACCTGTCTTTGAATTCTTCACATAGGACTTCAATGTTGCCTTGCTAACCTCCGAGCCAAGAGTATATGTATCGCTCTTAGAGTCTGTTCCGTTAACTCTCCACCAAATGTCAAGGTTTGTGGCATCACTATTTGTCGGCTTGGCGCTAACTTCAAGCGGAGCCACACCATCACCGCAAAGGAACACCGAATCCTGACCATTCTCAATCTTTGGAGCTGTAGGGATCTCGTTGATGATTACCATAAACGTATCTGCAACCTCGCATACATTGTCATTGTCAGTAATCTTGAACGAATATAGAGTTGTGTCCGAATCCAACTGACGAACTACAGCTCCAGCCTGCGCCTCGCTCAACTCTCCGTCCATATCAGCGTATGAAAGGGTTACAGTTGACAGATTTGCTATTCCGATTGAAGCACGCTCGGTTGAAACGTAGTTGTTCACATACTTCGCCATATCGAACTCCTGCTCCTTGCATGTAGGGCCAAAGTCAGGAATCTCTGGAGTGTACTTTCTGCGTACTGTGACATTGATATGTGCAGTGTCAAAGCATGTTGTAAGCATGTTCTCCTGACGCACGATATATTTCAAGGACTGTACAGAAGTGGTAAAGTCAAGCTTGTCAGTATTTACGTAGGCATCTACCTCCTTACCCTTCTCCATCACGTCATAGTTGTAAACCAACAGCTTCAGCTTGGCGGCAGTATTCTCGGAAGCAGGATCAACATTGTTGTCCATCTTCAAGTTCACTATTCCGGAATGCTGGCAGATCACTGTATCCTTCACCAAAGGCTTCAAAGGATTGACGTGAATTGTAACCTTCAAAGTTGCTGTGTCCTTACAAGCATACTCGTCAGTCACAACTACGTATGGCTTCTCGCTTTGATCCAAAGACATGTTCCTGCCATTGTGTAGCGAGCCGTCCTCACGATACCACTCGACAGTGTCCTCTGATCTTTCAGTAACTATCGGCAGTACAAACTCTGCCATGCTGCATGTGTCGATGCTGTTCTTGATTTCGACGACTGGCAAACCGCGGAACTCAAGGTTCAAAGTATCTTCGATTTCGCAACCGCTCTCCGAATCCCAAATTCTTACCAAGTATCTCTGCAGTTTGCTCTCATGTCTTTCGTATGGAGACTTTACTTTGTCGCTCTTGCCAAGAGGAGTAAGGGACGGAGTCTTTCCAGACAAAGGATAGACGCTGAAGTCCACATCAGAAGTGATGTAAGAGTTCTTCTTAAACTTGATTCTCTTTGCCACCTCAAGGCACAACTCCATTGACTGGCCGTAGCACAAAGTTGTGTCGAAATGAACGTAAGAGAATGTAGAGTCAACATTGATTCTTAGGTTTATCGTATCACCCTCACAACCTGTCTCCTCGTCATACTGCTTGACTGAAACCAGGAAGTTGCTCAAAGCTGAAGTTGAATTCAACATTCCGGTCGGATCTACTTTTGGCTCACGATTTAGCGCAGAAGACCAAACAAGAGTGTTGGAGTTATAGTTTACATCCTCGGATACAGTCTTGACCTTAAACAAATCAACCAAATCTATATTGCCGCTTTCCAAACAGAAGTTACGTGTCAAAAACTCCGAAGAAGGCTTCTTTGGCAATTCGTGTATTCTCGACTTTATCGGAGTGGAATCACTTGCGCATCCGGTAGTCGAGTTCTTGAACAAAACATATCCGTTCACAAAAGGCTCCTGGTCCTCTGGAGTAGCCTCGTCAGCATTTACATAGAGTTTAAGAAGGTAATTGTCAACTATATTCTCTTTCCCATCCTCAACAAAGAATGTAGAAAGTCCTTTGTTTTCCGGCTTGTTTTTTACGACTACCTCAACAGGATCAGCGCCCTTGCATAGTTCGATCAAGTCCACTTCCGGAGTCAATGTTACTGCAGGGTGAATCATTGCCCTGACAGGAAGCCATTTTCCGTGACAACCCAAGGCGGTACTTTGTCTTACCTTGTACAATAGAGTGTCAGGATAGTCGAAAGAAATCTCTGCATGGGACTTTGTTACCACAGTATCTTCTACGACCTGAGTAAGGCTGTCCACCTTGTACCACTCTATGACATAGCCAGGCTCTGTTCCCCAGGCAGGGATATAGCCGGACTTGTACTTCTCTCTATACTGGCAATAGTTCAAGTCAAGACGGCTCAAACCTGTGCGAGGCATCAAAGGATCGTCCACATACGGCAATGTCGTGATGTTGGAGTCAACATGTAGTCTGAACTCCTTAGGCTTGCTTATACAGTTGTTGGAATCCACTCTGACCACATACATGGTATCATGTCCTGCCGCTGAACCGTCAAGGTATGAAGAGTAAGACCCCAAGACATTATTATACAATGTGGAAGAAGGAGTATATGTCGGAAGATCATCAATACTATGAACCCACATCCACTTCGGCTGCTTAACAGCGTCTGCAACCTCGGCAGTCTCCTCCTCGCTCAAATACTCGTTCAAGTTATCTTTAGGTTTTGCTCCAAGACAAACCAAGGCAGAATCTATAAGGATTCCCTTTACATCTGACGGGAACAAAGGCTCAGTCATGTCGAACTGGTTTCTCTTTATCTCGTTTCTTGTAGGCACACTGTAACATTCGTTACTGTCATAAACCCTAACATAATAAGGGGTATGGCCGCCATTCATAATATCTCGGTTAAGCGACACCGTCATATCCTCTATGTCAGTCTTATCATTAGCCTCTGCCTTTGCAAGGTTATCATAGTATGAAAGGGTCACTCCGCTCTGCAACACTTTTCTTCTTGCCGCTTCATTCAAATCGGAAGAAGTTAGCTCGTAGTTATAGCAGATGGCGAATGTGTCCGGATTCAATGTGTCTGGCAAAGGAAGGATCTCCACTCTGATCTCATCCTTCAAATCACCCACACAATCATCGTTCGCATACACTACCGAATAATATGTAGTGCCCACAACATCCTTCTGAACATTTATTGAGTTACCTTTTCCTAAAGCAACAAGGGAAGTGTCAGTCCTAGCTGTCCATACTGCAACATAGTCCATATTAGGATCAACAAGGTCAATGGTAAGGGAGTCAAGGTCTTTTCTGCTCTTACAAATATTTATCATCTGCACTGTACCGTCCAACTCATCGCCTTCAATTCTGGCAATCTCTGGAACTTCAGTAATCTTCTTGCTGCTGACAGTAATGCTGAAGTGTAGCGTGTCAGTATAGCAGTCCATATCCTTGCCATACACAATGAACTTCTTGGTTCCACTCTGCTTTGTATCCAGTTCGGACTCCTTTAATATCCAGTCGAACTCCTTGACGGGATCTACATTTATCGGCATAGACTCGCCTCCGTCAATGGCAACATAAATGTCATGAGTTGCGCTCTGCTTGATTACCTTGAACGGATCAAGATTTGAGTCAAGACATACACGAATAGTTGTATCTCCCTTTGCAGGCAGTGTTGAACCTCCGTACTGAACTACGGGAGCATTGCTCTTGAACGATCTGATCTTGACAGGTATAAACTTGTTGCAGGCACCATTATCCCAAGGAGACTTGTAGTACATGTACAGGTCAAGGGAGTCAGTGAACACCCAGCTCTTTCCGTCTCCTCTCAACTTGCGCAAAGATACAGAATCCTTAGGAGTGTCATACAAATCTCCGACTGCAGGTGAATTATAGAACAAGAAGATGTCCGAATACTCAATCTTCATGTTCATGATGCTGTCAAGTGCTCTGTCATATACAGGAGTGCTTGCACCACATGAAGAAAGGTTTACAATTCTATCTGTCGTTGCACTTACGCTTTTAAAGTTGACAAGGCCCTCCATCTCCTGGCGAGTGACACCGTACTTCTTGATATAGTCATAGACCATTGCCTGCTTTGCTTCAAGCCATATCAACGAATCACGCTTGGCAAGTGAATCCAAATCGGCCCTGTATCTTACTTTCAAGATTTCCTTGATACCGGCAGCTGAAACCTCCGTATTCTCGCAGAAGCTAAATTCAAGCGCATCGGGAAGTGTGAACTTTGGACAGAATTCCCCATTAGGCTTGACGTTGATACTGACGTGGGTAGTATCTTTTGTAAAGACACCGCCTTTTGCCGCATCTTCTCTTGTATAGCCGCTCTTTTCGCAACGGCCATTGCCTCCTCCGCCTAAATCAAGATCTCCATCACCGGCACCGTCACCGCCACGACCTTTCTGGTCACATATATATTTTGACCAATCGAATTTACCTTTTTTATTATACTTGTTATCTGTGTCCATGCTCTGGAGCACCGAATTACGATCCGAAGGAGTATGGAACGTCACTTCGCTCTGCTGAAGCATAGGAAGTTCTCTGGTTGCCAAAAGGTGGTTCTTCTGATATGCCCAGTCTGTCTCTGACTTGGAATGAAGAGTCAACTCTATCTCTATGGCATGATCATCGTCAACTCCAAGCGAACGGATGGAATCGAAAGAAATCTTCAACACCCTTTGTTTTACAGACAGAGGATCATCAAGGAATGCAACCAAATTAAGACTGTCAGTCTCGAACATGGCATTTCTAAGTGCCGGATTAAAAAGATTTTCTCTGTCAGACTTATTGTCCTTAGACCATGTAGTCTTGGAATTACTTGTAAAACTAACGCTATTTGCCAATATCCTGTACTCTCTATCCTTCCATTCGAGCGACATGTCCATCTTGTTTATCAGCTTGTAGTAGTACGACTCCCCCTGAGCATCAACAATCTTCAACTTTACATCCTCGACATAGTCCACATATTCTGTCAAAGGAATACGAACATTGATATTGTCAAGCTGCTCGGTATTCTGGTGCAGACCAACAAAAAGCGAATACTTGAATGACTCGTTAGGCTTGACATTACTAGGACTAACATCCTGAGCAACTACGCCGGGAATATCCGGCTGTCCGAACATCAATACAGCGTCAGTAAAGAAGTGAACCTCGGGCAATAGTCCCACAAAGAAATTGAATGTCCTGCTAGCTGTATCTAGACAAGAATTCAAATTTGACGATATTGCCTTTAGGTCATAACCACGTGTATAGGCTTCTTCTGATTTTACGGATCCGCTTTCAAACTCATATGAATAGCTTATAGTATTGTCAAAACAGTTGCCCTCGGTTCCTGGGCTTACAAACAAATCTTGACTTTTAATTGACCCCTTATTATCACCGTTAGCAACAATTCTATCCTTTACCTCTGTACGATAAGCTCCAAGAAACGTAGAGACAAAGCTAATGTCTTGATCCTTAAGAACCCTAAAATTATTTCCAAGTTCCAATTCTATGAACAGGTCTGTACGACCTTCTCCTCCCTCAACTCCTTCTGTACCGGAAACGTCACCCATCTTGTTGGGCTGGAATATATAAATTGAGCGTTCAGGCAATCCCTTGTGCTTATAGACAATATTAAGGGTCCAACCACTGAATTTACCGATATCTGCTCCACCTCCAACCTCTGTACTGAAAGTGTTCAAATCAGCCACATAGAAACGGTATCGACGATCATCAGTATTTACGTTTACAGCCTTTTTTATGTAATTTGTCACTTCTGCATGACACGAATAGACACCTCTGTTTTTACCGTTGACCGGCACATCTACAGCAGCTGTCCTTACTAGACTGTCATTTATTCCTGCAATCTTGTCGCCGACAGAATCCGTAACCATAATCCTTACACTTTCATTTCCGGAAGTCTCATCATCATGTCGTCCGCCCCAAAACAAGCTTGCATACAAGATTTCTATCTCGTCCTCACATGTTATCTCTTTAGGAATATCTACAACAAATTCAGCATAGTTGGCATTGTTTGTTGTGCCGCTGAACAAATTTGCCACATTGATGGGAACTATTTCTCCATTCTCCTTTGAACGATCTCTATCAATAGCACCAGGTACGACGTTACCGGCTAGCTTATGGTTAGTATTTCCTACTGTGATGAAACCGACATTGCCGTTAAATTCCTTTGTTGAAGACACATGCACTGCATGCGAACCGACAAAGGCACACACGCACAATATAAATGCTATAACAAATTTCTTCATTGTTACTTTCTAACTCTTAATGTTTATATCGACGAAGCATAGCGGAGTCAATGTTTATATCGACGAGGCGTATAGCAAGTCAATGTTTATATCGACGAAGCGTAGCGGAGTCAATGTTTCAATATACTTCCATAAAAGAAGCTAATTTCGTGCCAAAGTTACAAAAAATATCGATACATCAGCCAAAAATTCAACTATTCGCCGATAATTGTCAACTCTCGCACATAACAACAAGGAATAGACATCCCACGCCTGCTCAAACAAAGAAAGTAGTCGCATGTTGCCATACGACTACTTTCTTTCAAACTAATTATGCTTTACAATAATTATTTCTGCTTCAGAATAGGACGAACCGCTAATGATTGAAAATAAGCATCGTACATAGAAATTATTTCTACACGATTATCAAATGCGCCTAAATAATATATTTCACCATAACTATCTGAAGAACTGCTCCAATATCCTCCTACATAGTTATAATCGTATTCAAAACCATATCCCACAAACGGCGATGTTGGAAAGAAAATACAATTACATCCATCACTTGCTGATGACTTGGATGATACCTTGTAACCTTTCTCTCCATACATTGTTGTCCACTCCCAATCGCAATATGCTAAAAGTTCCTCAAAATCTGCTTTGGTTGGCATTTTACAGTTCTCGCCCCAAAGCTGAGTGGCTATATCAAAAGCAGCAACAAGATCTCCATTTGAATCCAATCCTCCTTTTCTTTTTATTTCGTTTACCAAATCTTCTTTTGCTACATATCCCCAAATGTAACCCTCTCCAAATATATCTGACTTTGTTGCACCAATATTATATTTTGCCCATTTCGTTCCGCTTGGCAAACCAAGATCTACAAATTCATGACCATTGACAACCTCTACATCAAGTTCATCATAAACCGCATTGACTATCAAATCAGACTTGACATTTTCGAATGA
>JAZUHH010000024.1:0-2945 GCA_045641625.1 Paludibacteraceae bacterium | reverse complement strand
GAATTGAGGAAGGCAGAATCAGTAAGCTGAGCCTGAGACAGGACGGCAAGTTTGTATACAACTACGACAGAGGCCTTGACCTGGACTGCCAGACAGAAGAAGCTGAAGTTGCCCTTGCGATTCTTTTAAAGGAATACGAATAAAAACAAATACCGCCACGGTTTTATTTCGTGGCGGTCTGCTCTGCAAACTGGGAGTTGTCATTAAGATAGTCGAGTAGACCTACACCTTACAATGTAAGCCCCTCACAGAACCGGACGTGCAGTTTTCCCGCATCCGGCTCTTCATAATAAAATTCACATCTTAATCGAACAAGCTGACATATATTCTTGGAAGTGCGAGAGGATAGTACTTTATCATTTCGTAAAATCCCTCTTTATTGTAGCTTTTAAGCTGGCTTCTCCTGTTCAATGCTCTAAACAAGAGTTCCCTGACCTGTTGCTTGAAATTACTAATCATTCTGCTGTTAAAGCTTACCCCGTAATATCTATAGTGTCCTACAAGTTTGATGTTCAGCATATACATCAGTTTTCCAAGCTTTTGTTCCTTGTTGGCGTAAAGCCATAATTTCATGTCTTTGAGCTTCTGTCGAAATTTCTTACTGCTTGTTTTGGGCATAATCCATGGTTTACCAGTTTTGGTTCTGCCGCAGTAGAATGTAAAACCAAGAAAGTCAAATGAACCCAAACGGATAAGTTCGCCACGCTTTGCTCTCGCATTTGCGAGGTATCTTCCGCTTTCTACAATACGGCTTTTGGTTTCTTCCAATTCCAGACCAAATTTCGCCATTCGGCTACGCAGTCTTTCATAGAACATTTCGGCTTCCCATGGGTATTGAAATCCCGCTATAAAGTCATCGGCATATACCACAAGAAAGCATTCACCTTGACACTCTCTGGCAATGATATACTGAAACCATAACGTCAGCGCATTGTGCATATAGATATTGGCAACCACAGGACTGATAATGTTCCCCTGCGCTGTTCCCTCGTCACCTTTTACAAGCTGTCCTTTATCTATGATACCTGCTTTCAGATATTTCTTCACAAGCCATAGAATGTTCTTATCCTTGATATAGTAATTCAGGAATTTCAGTATCCATTCATGTTTCATATGGTCGAAAAATCCCTTGATGTCTGCATCTACAACCGTTGTAATCCGCCCGTTGTTCAAGTGGTTATACAATGCTTTCACAGCCGTATGGCACCCTCTGTTTGGTCTGAATCCGTACATACAGTTCAGAAACTTCGGTTCGTAAACCGCTTCAAGTACTTTCTTCAATGCAAGCTGCACGATTTTGTCCTCATAGCACGCTATGCCAAGCGGACGCATTTTGCCGTTGCTTTTAGGAATGTATACTCTTAACGATGGCTGTGGTTTGTAGGCTTTTCTTTTCAGTCTGTCCACAAGATTTTCGATATTGCGTTCGAGATTTTCACTGTATTCCCTCTTTGTGATGTCATCAATGCCAACTGCTTTGCTTCCGTCGAGTTCTCTGTGACATTGCAGCAGCATTTCCTTGTTGATGAGATGGTACAGCGATGTGAATTCAGGTCGTTTTGTGTTTGCTGATTTCGATGCTATTCTTTCTAATTTCGTTTCCATTTGTTCCTCCGCCCCTGAGTACGGCAAATGTGTCCTCAGAAAGACCTTTATTATGCAGCCTCCTTTCCTCTGTCGGCATTACCCGACTTCATCGGTACTATGAAGCTGTCCGACTGCCTGTAATCCGTTTGCCATTCTTCCTTTTACAGTTGTCCGGCATACCACTTATACATTAGTCCTTTCGGCTGATATGGAGACCACAGGCTCTCCCCAGTTGACTGGATAGTCACAATGTGAAGCGTGATTGGCTCTTTGACCCCGCAGAGGTGCTTCAGTTCTCACCGTATCGACCTGCGCATGTTGCTTTCCACTCTGATTACAGTGTCAGCCCTCCGAATAATAAAATTTCGAGGCTCAATCACCATGTAACCCCACTTCCTCGCTGTCTACGCTTTACTCCATGCATTACTGCATACAGCACAAGACTCGCTAACGGTGGTTGGTTAGACCTTACCGTACAGGGTTCTCACCTGTTAGACTATCCGCCCTTGGCTAGGCGCACAATCAGAATTTGTCTTAGCAAATTATATTGCGGGATAAAGATTGTTATTTTCTCAATAGTCTTATCCATTTTCTCTGTCTGTGAGCATAAAAACACTTTGCCCATAAGAATACAAATATGGTCTTCCACCCTGCTTCAATCTCGACTATGTCAGAATATAAACACTGGTCTGCTGAAATCTCTTCTAATACGATCCTATGATTCCACATTGGAACATATTCATTTCCTTCGTGCGTATATATTCCTTCATCCTTATCAAACTTAACAACATTTATTTTGTGTGTTCCAAATGGAATGATGCCAAAAAGCTTAAATTTGTATGATGAACTTGTCCCAGCCTGCCATATGGAAATCCTTTTACCCACTGGAGTAATTGTCGCATACGGCCATGCTATATACTGTAATAGTTTAAGCTTCTGCAATTTTTCAAACACTTCATCCTTTGAAGCCGGAAAAATAGAAGTTTTGATCACTACCATTGTATTCCTCCTAACAATATATTTTCATAGTTAATCTTATACAAATTCCGATTTAGCGAAGGAAGCCTCATGTTTCCTTCACACCAGAATTATAACATAGAAGGGAGAAAAAGTCAATCAGAAGGAATCAAAATCTGCCTGTCCAGCGACCTCCGATCAGCTTGGTCGTATCGCCGCCGATCTCAACGGTGATGCCCTTGATTCTGTTTGCCATGCGATTTCACCTCCTCCGTGAAGGCATGAAAAAAGCAGCCCCGAAGGACTGCTCAGTGTATATTCAGTTAATGCGCTAAACCTGTTACTGTTTGTCAAGCCCTTTTTAAAAGATTTTCAACATACAAGTTTTCAACACATGGGCA
>JAZUHH010000023.1:0-23247 GCA_045641625.1 Paludibacteraceae bacterium | reverse complement strand
GTCTGGATATGAAGCAGACTCATGTTCTGCGCAGGATAAAGCGGAATAGGATCTTTGGCGGCATTCACAGCAAAATTATAATCACCTGGGACTGTTCCCTCCAAAACCTCTCTGCAATGGTTGTTCTTTGTTTGTGTCTGGATAGCCGATCCATCTACAGAAGAGCCGAAGGTAGCCTTTGTCTTGTCTCCGGCCAAATCTCCGTAATGGAAGAAAAGGCCGTTTGTGCCCTGCATCTCTTTGAACACAAACTCATTGTTTCCGATTTTTATGACGTCGCCCTTCTCCCATACAACCGTGATGTTCTCGCCGCTTTCCTTGTATGTGGCACGAGTATCGGCAGGGTTGGGGACAGAAACCAGAATAGTATAGCACTGCTGATCGTCTGACGGCATAACAGCACTCTCATCTTCGCATGATACGAAGAAGAGCATTGCTGTAAGCGTATTTAGTATGTATAACAGACGCTTCATGACTTACTTTTGACTTTATTTCTCCACCTCGCTCCAATTTATTTCGTTCTGCTTTCTGACGCAATTTACAAGAATTTCCTGCTTTGTGTCGTAGTTTGGCATCACAGAGAAATCAAGCTCGTAACTGTGGTTGCGTTCGATTTGGGAGATGGTTCCCTTTTCTCCCTTATTGAAATTCACAGCCTCATTCTTGATGATGTATTTGGCGTAAAGAGTCCAGTCGTATTCTCCTAACGTTTGCGATGTATTATAAGCCATTCCTCGTACACAGCCTAAATTATTGTCATCTTTCACAGTCAAAAACAAATACCTGTAATTACTTCCTACGGTTTCCCAATAATTTTGATTCTTTTTCTTATCACTCTTGTTCAACAAATTGAATGTATATCTTGATTCCTCCGAATCAGCAAGCCCACCTTTAAGTACAAAGTTGACATATTGTGCGTTACCATCAGATGTCGCTGCACTAGATGTAAATATATGACTAAATTCTGAATCCACAAGAGTATAAGATATGCTACTTATATGTGTTAAATTTAAATAGTGCAAAATATCAACTGTCTTTCTACACTTTGAACAATAAAAATGCATTCCCCAATCAGTAGGATCTGGTTGCTGTTGTAAATATTTATTTTCTGGAGTTGCTTTATCTGTACTTGAATTGTACAGACAATGATTTAGCACATAAGTATCCGCCAACTTAGAATCTGGAGCAGATTCAATTTGCCAAAACACCTGCTCGTTAAAAGGGATATCCACCATAGAATTCTGCTCAACAGTACATATCACATTATTCTTAATGGCCAACGACTGGTGTGCTTGATTATTCCAAATAACATAAGAATTTCCTGGCTGTATAGTTGTGGTGTTTTTTCCCAAACTCTTGCCTCTATCTACTTTAAGGTCGTATGTATAGTTTCCAGAAGCCTTCTTAGTTTCGAATACATACATAGAGACAGTTATCTGGTCTCCATTTTCAACCTTGACATGATCTTTATCGAAAGATGTATCACCTGCATCCTTAAATTTATCTACCAATTCAGATAATCTAAAAGGCGTGTTTGAAGTGGAAGGAGCAGATTTCCAAGCAGCGTAGTTTGTACTTGTTGCCAAAATATTGGGAATTTCAAACTTATCTACATAGACATTATTTCCAGTTTCAGGTTCACCAGAATAACCCGTCTTTCCCGTAAAGTTTCTGAATGTCACCTGCAGTCTTGCACAAACACGCTTCAACGCAACATTGAATTGTGTGTTTCCTTTTACTGCTATTGCGGTTGCACTATTGTTTACAGGCATACCAGTAGAGGTAACTTTTTTAGCTGTTGTTCCCCGTACATTTATATCACTATTTCCGCGATAATATTCCGCAGAAGGAACAAAATTGATACCATATATATCAGCACTTTTAAATGAAAGTACGGGTTCAATGCATCCTTCTTTAAAATCTGTCCATTTTTCAAAAATCTTTGCATTTTGTTCTTTTTCTATTTCATCATAATCTTCCTTACTTACATTTCCAAAAGCATACACTGTAAAATCTTTACCTAGGTCATTAGCCTTATCTATATTTACATCAGAAAAGATAACATTATATTCCTTAACTCCTACACCATCATTCCAATTGTGACAATGAATACCATAAATTTTATGGTTTCCTAAATTTGTTCTATCTGTTGTAATCTGGGGTCCGACCAACACCACAACGATATTCTGGAAACGACCTCCATTCTCTGGTTTTGCATATTCTATGTTTGCGTTATCGGCAGATGCACGTGTTACTGGGTCGATATCAGCACTTACATCCGGAGCAGAGATTCCGACAGTAAAAGTTGTCTTGACAGTCTCGCCACTACCCTCTGTTGTTTCCTCTGTTACTTCAGCGGCAACCACATCATCGTCCTCACAAGAAGAGACAGCAAAGCCCAAAAGCACCGCTACAAAAAAAGCATATATGTATTTAAGTTTTTTCATTTCAACTCCTCCTCGTATGTATGGTGTACCCAATCCTCTATAGTGATATTTGCAGTTGCCTGGTATTCGTATATGCCGATTGTGTAGTTATATTTTACTCCCGGCTCCCACTCGGGAACCTTTCCATTGGCTGTAAGGTCAACTATAGCAGTCAATTCTGGACCGTTGTCAAATTTGAATTTTATTTCAGCCTCAACATTATTGTGTATCTCTCCTGTGATTACAGTACCGGTTTTCAAGGTAATCTTAATGACGTCATTTTGACCTTTCAACACCTGCGGTATCATAAGAAGCCCTGTACAATAGTTCGATTTTTCCGTAACAGATGATTCGATATCGTTTACCAACCCTTCTGTAAGTTCAGCAGAATATGAAGACAATATAGCATTCTGTCCATCGGCCTTATATTCTACATAAAAATCCTTATCCTTTAATTTGTTAGAGCCGTTTCCATTACCATTCAGATCACCATTGCCAACCTCGAACTTGTTTCCTTTTAAATCATAGAAATTAAAGTCATTATTTAGATCAGTTGAAGAATTATAATTTTTCTTTTCAAACTGCCAGTCGCTTACGTCATAAGTTCCTTTGGAAGCATAGTTCTTTAACTTGAAGGATGTGATTGTTAGCTTCGTTCCCTCCTTTTTCTTAATACTGAAACTCACACAGGAAAGGATATGGTTCATCTTCAACGGCACAGGTTCATCGTTTCCTTCTGCCGTAGTGTATGCTCTCGTTACTTCTTTAGAGACAAGAAGGTCTGTATTCTTTCGTGGATCATTTGCCGACTTATAGTTGTTCAAGGTAAAATCAGTTGAAGGCTTGGTGTATTCAAAGCCATTAGCACAGGTTTCTCCGGCCGTAGTATTGAATCCTCCCTTATTAGGATAGAATGCCCTGAACTTATAGTATGTATTGTCCTCCCAGTTCTCTACGGGAGAATAATCCCAAATCTCACCTTGACCAGTTACGCTTCCTCTGTTAAGGGTCAGAACATCAATGGCTGTACCCGCATCGTTTTTGAATACCTGCTCCCAATTTCCTGAATCTTTCTTCTTCATTGAAAGCACATAAATCTCATTTAATTGGCCAATGTTGTCAATTACCGCCCTTGTAGCCGGCTTTTGGAATCCGTCTTGAAAGGCATTGAAACCTATTACTCCACCTTTAGATTGTGATTTATTGGTGTTCTCTTCCTCCTCCTTGTCCTTGCACGACACAAACAATGCGGACAACAGAATTGCCAGCACAGAATTAAAAATTATGTTATGTAGTCGCACAGTCATTGTTAGTTAATAGTTAACAATTGATAGTTAATAATTAAATAAAAAAGAACGCTTAAAGTAGTTTGATTATAAAATCTTACTTTTATAACCAATTATGCATTGTGAATTATGCATTGTGAATTGAATAAATATATTCAGCAGAGGTGCTGTTAGCACCTCTGCCGAATAATATTTTAATCAAATTACTTGATTGTGATGTTAGACTCAACCTCTGTGTCCACCCAAGCAGAAACAGTAACAGAGAAGCGGATTGGAGTCAAGATATCGAACTCTGATGGATCCTTATCGTTATCACCATCCAAATCTACATCGTTAGAAGCATCTGCATCACCCTTGTCATCAAGACCATCAGCTACACCATCATTAGACTTATCACCGATGAAGTTGTCTTTAGGCAAAGTCAAAGTGAAACGGTATGCCTTTCCAGCCTCCCATGCAGGAGCCATTGTTCCATCAAGGTCAATAACTACAGTCTTGCAACCATAGATAGCACCTGACTCAACAAACTTAGCATTACCCTCATGACGACCTTCTTTATCAGTCTTCGAGAATCCACAGTTACCGATCAACTTACCGTTAGCATCCTCTACCTTGTAGTAAACACGAACTGCAATCTTACCAGTCTGAGGAAGAAGCATGAAGTTCTGGTCAGCAATAGTAGAAGCCTCAGCACCAGTAGCTACATCATAGTAAGTGTAAAGAACACCCTGATTAGCAGCGGCTGCTGCATCCTTCTTTACCAAAGGTTGAGTACCATCGATAGCAGTGTATGTCCAATTAACCTTATTTGCCTGAGAATTAACGTTTGGCTGATCTTTATCATCTGTTCCGTTTGTTGATCCTAGCTCTGTAGTCTCTGCGAATGCCATTGTAGCAGCACCACCAGCAGCGATTACCTCAACCTTGTTGATAGTGTACTTATCTGTAGTAGCACCCTTGAAAGTGAAGTTAACCTTAGAAAGAGCGTGAGTAAAGTTCAATGGCTGTACACCATCAGCAGGTTTCTCACTTGCCTCAGCATAAGCGATAACCAAATCCTTCTGAGTTGCAGCAGTAGATGCTACAGTAAAGTCAATTGACTCATACTCCTTAGCAGCTGTCCAAGCAGCACCAACACCCTTATTGAATGCCTTGAAACCGATATTTCCTGCTGAGAATGATGGCCAGTAGTATGTATCACCATCTGTATCATAGAAGTTATCTGCAGGATTAACTGTAGCAGACTCTCCAGCATTGAAATAAAGAGAACCGTCATACCAAGCAGCTACCTGGAAACCAGAAGTCTTAACCTCAGCAGAAGTTACATCTGTAGCACGAGTAGCACCAGCAGTGTAAGTAGAGAAAGTCAAAGCCTGCTTGCCAGCCTCCTGCTTCTTCTCTGAAACGACGTTCTCGTCGTCTGAGCACGATGCAAACCCTAGGCCTGCAAGTGCGAAAATGAAAAGCTTTTTCATCCTAATTAAATTTTTTGTTAATATTATTTTTACTTTTTTTCTTGCTTATAAGTCTATATCAATGTTTATCTCGTCCTCCCAGTCACTTACCGTGATGTCGAATCCGTTTCCGCCTCCTGTTATCTGCACATTAGGCAGCTCAATAGGATTTTCCTTGCGGACATCGATGTTTATGTCTATGTCCGAACCTGCTGTTGTAGCATATCTGACAAGGTGTCCGACAGGAAGGTCATGGGTAAGGATTGTCTGGCCATCGACCAGCATCACATCAAGATGCAGATACAAATCCTCGGGATTATAACGGTAGCCATTGACCATACCAAAGGTCTGCATAGTAGCCTCCAAATATCCCAACTCCGTGTTTACAGTATCCTTGACAAGCGTCCATCCTGTAATTTCGTGTGCTGTAAGCTCGTTCATCGAAGAGCCTTCGCTTATGCTGTATGACTTTGCCACACCGCTTATCACGGCACGAGTGGTCAACAGATTCTTAACTCCCTTGAAGTGGACCTTTATCTTGACATTCTTTACAGCTGACAGAGGATAGAACTTTCCGTCATCGAAACGCGTGTGCGGAGTGTATTCCCTGACCAGCATGTCCTCGGTAACCAAGACTCCCTCGTGGCTGTCCGTAGCAATCCAAATAGGCTGCTTAGTAGTAAGGGAGTATTCCTCGGCACGCGTTCCGTCCTGCTGGGCGCGAGTTCTTGAACGAGTCTGCGCAGCCCAAGGAGAATTTGAACGAGTCACCCATTCAGCTCTCGAAGCGGCGAACCAGCGCGAAGCCTGAGGGATTGTCTCGACCCTTGCCGAGTAGTAGTTGTCCATGCCAGAGAACATAAGCGACGCATACTCCATCACCGACTGGTTAAAGACAAACATATTCCAAAGACCGTCTCCAAGCTTTGTTGTGGCATGCTCCAAGTTGTTTGTCACAACCACCACAGGCTTGTGTTTTCCGTTTTTTTCGTAAGCATATACCGACATTCCAGTAGGAGGCTGACCCTCGTCAAAATCCTTCCAACGGCTTCGCTGCCAATCGACATTGGCTTCTACTGGAGCCAAATCTGTTATCTCATCCCAAAGTTGTCTGCGCTCGCAAGAAGCAAAGATAAGAGTGAGAAGAAGAAAGAACAGCAGGCGTAGTCTATTTGTCATCTTCCTCACCTCCTTTCTCTCCAATAGTTACAACTTTCTTCTTATGTATCAAATAACCAAGCGTAAGTTCGAGTTTAGTAGGGAGAACCAAAGTACGCTTTCCGTCATACTGCCAGACCAGATACTTGTTGTTCTGCCTTCCCTCGTAATAGCTGTAGTTAATTCTTGTCACACCAAGTCCGAAACCGAACTGGAACCTCCATCTGTCCGCACTGCCGAAAGCCTTGGCGTAATGGTAGCTGACACCGGCATTGATCTTCATCTCTCCCTGGTAGCCCTCGGAATGTGCCTCCATATCATAGTATCCGATTCCCGCATACAGTCCGAGCGCGTGTCCTGTCATGACGTCGCGTCCGCTTCTGTCACCGAGCCATCTCTTGCCCTCGAGCTCGGCATACTGGAACTCATAGCACCATGAATCGTCCTTCTTCTTCCACCACGATGTAAGTCCCATAAGCGCGAAGCTCATCTTGTCCTTCACCGGCACCTCGACAGAGATGTTAGGAGTTATGGCGAGATCGTAAAGCACATTCGTATTCACAGCCAGGATAGGAGTGTACGAAAAACGAGTGCTAGGCTTCTTTGGTTTCGGCTCCGTTTTTTCGACCGGCTTCTCTACCTTAGGCTTGACAGTAGGTTCGGAAACCTTAATTGTTGTCTGCTCAGGCAAATGGATGTCACTTTTTGGGAACACCGGCTTTGGAGCTTTCTTTTTGAAGTAAACCACGACCTTGCAGGAACGGAGCTCAGGGAAAAACTCGCTGGCTATTGCATTCCAAGTCTTGTGGTTCGGCTCCAGAGCCTTCAGCTTTGCAGGAATATCACCTCCCGAGTTAAGGATAGCTACAACCTGCTGCTTTTTCGGCCAATCAGTCTTTCTGACCAGTCCAGCCAGGTTCTTCCATATCTGCGGAATTGTAACCTTAGCATCAAAGTATGTCTCTGAATACTGGGGCAGAGTGAAATACCTGCCTATCAAATCCACTGAGTTGCGCAAACGCTTCCATCTAAGCTCGGAATTGGCTTCCAGTGGACCTTCGGGCGACACATTGGATGTGACAAGCACCTTGGGCACGTACAAAGAGTCATGAGCCACTTTCTCTCCGATCCACTGCAATGACTTCAACTGATTTCTGTTGCTCTCAATGCTCAGGTCAATCGCTGAAGAAGCTGCATTAAAATAAAAGGTAAACGTAGAGGAATCCACATAAGCGTTGAATCCACTTTTGTTTTTCTGGGCTAAAGCACAAGCCGCACCCAAAAAGAAAACTAAGAAATATGTTAATATTCTCTTTGCCAACTTTCTTAATTTAATCCTCTCTTAAACCCTTAAACTATAAATTTATACGATATATTCACTATGAAATTTTATATTGTAGTTCATAATAATATTTATCTAAGAAGACCACCCCATTAAAAGCACCGTGTTCTAGTACCTCTAATTTGGGACAAAAGTAATACATTATTTTATTATGAGACTTTTTTTTTCTGTTTTTTTTCATTCAAACCAACTTGTTTCAACTAAAGGACACTTTTTATTAACGAAACAATGTTATAAAGCAGATTATCTACTTCGCAATTTTTTATATTCGTCGATACTTTTTGGGAATTCGTATAAAAAAAAAAAACGGATATGAATGAAATATACTGTTTTATTGAACGGTTACAAATTTGGAAGCGCGTAAAAACAAGGCTCGTTCCTGCAAAACAAAAGGCATTGCAACCCAAAGAGACATACAGACACTGCAACAATATAAAAAAAGTGGTGTCAATGTCTTCTGCCAAACAAAATACATAATAGACAAACGGCATAAGCTCATCAGGCAAGGAAAGAAAAAGTTGAAAAGCACACTACAAGACCCGACACACGAAAAACAATCTTAATAAAGGGCTTAAATTTTGTCCACACGGGAATTATATTTTTGGAAAGCAGCTTTGAAAAGCATCGACACAAAAATGACAATCAAAAAAACATCCACAAAAATAACAACATCAAAAAAACAAAAATAAGACTGCCGGACAGATTTTGTCCGGCAGTCCGAATATCAAAACTTTATGAACTCTTTTATTGCCTACAAGAATTTTTCGGCATATTGTGCTAACGACTTGTCTCTAGCACCCATAACCACAATCACGTCTCCGCTTTTAGCCTCTCCCTTCATTTCTCCGGGTAGAATCTCCCTGTCGTCTATGTACCTGCAAGGTATTCCGAAAAGAGAGAAATACTTTGCCACAAATTCGGCATCAATGCTCATATCCGTTGTTCCACCCTCGTAATAGACCTTGGTCAAGAACAAAGTGTCCTGCGGGCGAAGAACCGATTTCAACAGAGGAACCATCTCTTCGTATGTCTTGCGAAGCGGTCCGTATCCATGAGGCTGGTATATTGCAAAGACTCTATCAGAGAATGATGTCGCAGTACGAATTGTCTCAGCAACCTCCTCAGGAGTATGGGCGAAATCGTCAATGACAACCACATCAGAATTTCTGTCGCTGATGATGTTTCCCCTGCGGTACGCTCCGCCGTAGTTCTCCAAAATCTTGGCACAGAACTCAAGCGAGACTCCCTCTGTAACAGCAACCGCAACAGCAGCCGCAACATTAAGGGCATTATGCAGACCGATGGAATGGAAAGCAAAAGATACTCCGTTGATCTTGAACGAAAGACCTGCAGCAGTCTGCTTCAAGTCCGAAACCACAAAGTCAGCCTTTGAGTCCTGGGAATCCAGCGCAAAGGAAACAACCTTACTGCCCTTGATCTGACGGACAAGTTCGTCTCCGGAATTCACGACTATATAGCCGGAAGTCTGGTTTGCAAGAGTCTGGAAAAGACCTTGTGTCACAGACATCTCGTGATGATCGTGTCCGATGTTAGTAATGATGCTTACCGAAGGATGGTACTTTATTACGCTCTTGTCGCTCTCGTCACCCTCGAACACCAAGAGTCCGTCTCCCTCGTAGTCCACATTACCGCTTTGGCCTGCACGCTTCTCGCTGTTATGGGCTGCACCGGCAATCAGTTGCGGACGACGCACTTTTTCTCCATTTCTGTTTGCTTCACGAAGCAGCTGGTAGGTAAGCAGAGTAGTTGTACTCTTTCCGGCTGTACCTGCCACACATACAGATCCGCCCTCGCTTTCGGCAACAAGCTTCGCCAAGAGGTCGCTTCTCTGTACGAGATTCAAATTTCTTTTCCTGATCTCCCTGATATCAGGATTTGTTTCCTCGACAGCTGCACTGACAACAACGTCAGTCGTGTCCTGAGGAATATGTTCACCATTTTGAGGAACGCATTCCACGCCACAGCGTGAAAGCTCTGTAACATCCTGATTAGCCTTGCCAATCACGAATGCGCGGTCACTACCTACGACCTTGTTACCTTTACCTGCACAGAACTGCGCAAGCGGGCTCATACCAACCCCAGCAACGCCGACGAAATAGAAACAACTATTGCTACGGCAACTAGTGTGCCTATCATCATATCCCAAATCATAGTTCATAAATTTTAAGCGTTAATATTCTTGATTAGATTTACTGCTACAAATATAGATCCATTGAACGGATATGCAAAAAATATACCAAAGGAGATATCAACAATTTTGGTTGAATTAGTAACACCTTTTCCGGTGGATTATCAACAATGTGTTGATAACTGCGCTTAATAAATCTTATAAAACTATATTTCAATAACTTAACATAGATTTATTTGTCAACTTTTTCCACAATTCAGGCATAAAACAATAAGGGAGAAACTTTCCATTTATTGAAAAATCCTCCCCCGAATCCATATTTTCGTTAAAATTCCGATAAAAGTTACTTAGCCTATGGCTTTACACTGATTTGGTCTAAAATCTTTGTGACCTCAGTCTTTCCGAGCCATGTTGGAACACCCAGCATCATGACTTCGGGCCATATTCTGGACATCATTCTGGAATAGTCCTCAGTCCTTATTCCTTCGAACTGAGTCGGAACACCCAAATCGACAAGCAGTTTCTCTATTGCAGACACAAAACCTTCGGCATCCTCTGCCACACCACTCTCTCTGGCAAGAAAGTCAAGATCCTTTCTGGCATCGTCCAACGAAGCGCGAAGAACAAGAGGAAGAATGACTCCACAAGCAAGTCCATGAGGCACATGATAGTTCTCCCCAATTCTGTGGGCTATTGAATGAACAAAACCTACTCCGTTTCTTCTGAAGTTTATTCCGGCATTATAGGCAGCCTTTGCCATAGCCAATCTTGCCTCCTCGTTGTCGGGATCGTTCTTTACAACGGGAAGATACCTGAATATGTCCCTGCAAACTTCAGGGGAAGAAGCCGCGTCCTTCTTGAATATAGGCTTTATCTTGCTTATAAATGACTCAACCGAATGGGTCAGCGCATCCAGTCCCGCATAAACTGTCGGATTAACCGGAACCGTGTGCAGCAAGTCATAGTCAAAGACGATCTGCCTAGGCAGAAACTTGTCCGTAACGATTGCGCACTTCTTATGTCTTTCCTCGTCCGTAATAACTGAGAAATAGGTAACCTCGGAACCTGTTCCGGAAGTTGAAGGAAGGACAAACAAAGGCAGTGAGTTCAACAAAGGACGCACGAAAATCGCCATTGCACTGACCGACATCCAAGGATTTGTAGCCCTGAGAGCTATAACCTTGGCACAATCCAGCACAGAGCCACCGCCAGCCGCTATGACACAGTCGCACTTGTTCTCCTTGAGCAAGGAATAGCCAGCCTCAACATTACCTATCGTGGGATCAGGCACAATGTCCGAAAACAACGTGGTCCTTATTCCCCTGCCATTAAGGCTTGAAATAAGCTCCGAAAGCATGTTCTCGCGACGTATAGTTCTGCTGCACGCAATAAAGACAGACTTGCATCCTGCCTCCTCTATGGGCTTGGCCAGGGATGCGGCCACACCTCTGCCGTATGTCACTGGAATAGGGTCAGCATTCTCGAACATGAAGTAGCATGCTGAAAATGCCTGTATTGGATTTATCATTGGGAATAGTATTTGTTACGCGATACAAAAATGGTGCAGGACCATCCACAATATGCCCTGCACCATAAATGATTTCCTTGTAAGTTAAATTCTCTTGGCAATATCCTCAGCTATCGACTTCATCTCGTCAGCCGACAACTCAAGCTTAGGGTTAGAGAACAACATGTCCTTCTCCTTGTCCATAGGAACAAGATGAATGTGAACGTGAGGAACTTCCATTCCCATAACAGTCACACCCACACGCTGACAGTTAGTGCTCTGCTTCAATGCCTTTGCAATCTTCTTGGCAACAAGGCAAAGTCCTGCATAAGTCTCGTCATCAAGGTTGAATATATAGTCGTCCTCAACCTTTGGAATCACCAAAGTATGGCCTTTCTTCAATGGGTTAATATCCAGGAAAGCGAAATACTTTTCATCCTCATATACCTTGTAGCAAGGTATCTCTCCGTTAATGATACGTGTGAATATAGTTGCCATTTTTCTCCTTCTATTGAATTGGTTAGAACGAAATACTCAAAACCTCAAGTTGCATCTTTCCTGCCGGAGTTGTTACCTCAGCAATCTCTCCAACCTTCTTGCCAAGCAAAGCCTTTGCAATAGGAGTAGTTACAGAAATCTTAAGCTCCTTAAGGTTAGCCTCGTGCTCAGATACAATAGTGTAAGTCATCTTAGCGTTAGTCTTGACATTCTTCAACTCCACCTTGTTAAGGATCTGTACAGTGTCTGTGCTCAAGCGTGAAGTGTCGATAACCTTTGCGTTAACGATCTTCTCCTTCAATTGAGCTATCTTGTCCTCAAGCAAGCCTTGAGCTTCCTTGGCAGCATCATACTCAGCATTCTCAGATAGATCTCCCTTTTCACGAGCCTCGGCAATTTGCTGAGAGATTGAAGGACGGTCCACAGTCTCCATCCTACGAAGTTCTTCCTGCATCTTTTCAAGACCTTCTTTTGTTACATAAGAAACAGCCATAATATTATATTTAAGTTTAGAAACACAATAAAAAATTAGAATCCTAACGGCTTATTGTTAGAACTCCATCAAAATTACTTCGGCAAAGATAGTACATTTTGTTTAGAAAAGCACTAGTTAGTCAAAAAAATTAAAGGACAAAAAAATATAATTAACAGTTCAAAATAAAAATGAAAAATACAAAAAATAAGAGAGGGCAGCTCCTAAAAGCCACCCTCTCCAGACTATACAAGAAATAAATTACTTTCCGAAGTATCTGTTGTAAAGACCACGGAATCCCTGACCATGACGAGCCTCGTCCTTAGCCATCTCGTGAACTGTGTCATGGATAGCGTCAAGATTCTGAGCCTTTGCATTCTTGGCAATACGGAACTTGTCCTCGCAAGCGCCGGCCTCTGCGTTCATTCTCTTCTCTAGGTTAGTCTTAGTATCCCAAACGACATCTCCAAGAAGCTCAGCGAACTTAGCGGCATGCTCTGCCTCCTCGAAAGCATAGCGCTTGAAAGCCTCTGCGATCTCTGGATAACCCTCGCGGTCAGCCTGGCGGCTCATTGCAAGGTACATACCAACCTCTGAACACTCTCCGTTGAAATGAGCGTTAAGGTCCTTGATCATCTCTGCATCACAACCCTTAGCAACACCGATAACGTGCTCCGTAGCGTAATTAACAGGTGCTGTCTCATCTAGCTCCTTGAACTTGCTTGCAGGAACCTTACACTGTGGACACTTCTCTGGTGCGCTATCTCCCTCATGAACATAGCCGCAAACTGTGCAAATAAACTTAGCCATAATAATATCTTTAATTTGTAATAAATTCGTTAATTCTTAAGCCATAACTTCCTTAGCCAATGCTTCAAGTTGAGGCTCGTTCTCCGGCTTCAAAGCAGACTTGATAGTTACGACTGTGTCGCAAATCTTAATCTCCTTCATTGATTCAAGAGCAGCCTTCATAAACTTGCCCGACATTGGTGCCCATGTACCGTTCTCTATGATTCCCACTGTACGCTTCTGGTAGTTCTTGCTCTTCAAGTGAGAAAGGAAACTTTCCATAGGAGGGAAAAGTCCACCGTCGTATGTAGGAGCGGCAATAATCATCTTTCCGTATCTGAAGGCATCCTCGATAACCTCAGCCTCGTCATCTCTGCTCAAATCGCTTACAACAACCTTCTTTGCTCCCTGTTTCTCTAGCATTTGGGCTATCTTCTCTGCAACTTTCTTCGTATTGCCATGAATTGACGCGTATGCCACAAGAACTCCCTCGCTCTCTACTCCGTAAGAACTCCAAACGTCATAAAGGTTGATATAGTATGAAAGGTTTTCCTTCAACACGGGACCGTGAAGCGGAGCAATAGTCTTGATATCAAGGGTTGCAGCCTTCTTGAGCAATGACTGAACCTGAACGCCATACTTTCCGCAGATGTTGAAATAGTATCTTCTTGCCTCGCAAGCCCAGTCACCGTCATACTTGGAGATAGCTCCGAACTTGCCGAAACCATCGGCTGCAAACAGCACTTTCTCGCTGCTCTCATAAGACACCATAACCTCTGGCCAGTGTACCATAGGGGCAAAAACGAATGTCAAGTTGTGCTTGCCAAGACTCAAGGACTCGCCGTCCTTGACCTCAACTTTCTTTCCTTCAAGATTGATGTCAAAGAATTGGGACATATATGTGAAAGTCTTAGCATTACCGACTATCTTTGCTGAAGGGAAAGCCTCAACCGCCTTGAACAAAGAACCGGCATGATCAGGCTCCATGTGCTGGCAAACTATATAGTTTAGTTCCCTGCCATTCAAAGCCTTCTTTACATTCTCCAACCACTCGTCTGTCTTGCGTGCGTCAACTGTATCCATCACAGCAGTCTGCTCATCAAGGATAACATAAGAGTTATAAGACATTCCCTCAGGAACAATATACTGGCTCTCGAACAAGTCAATATCCAAGTCATCAACTCCAACGTATCTGATATTGTCTGAAATATTCATATCTTAAAATAACTTTTGCTGTTTCTTCTTTTCTGCTTTTTCCACACACTTCGGACATACTCCGCGAAGGAATACGTCTGCGGTATCGAATCTGGAATCGTTCTCCACCAAGTTCCTTATTTCTGCCAATATCGGCATCTCAGGTTCGAACAGGTCGAAAATCTTGCAGCACTTCCTGCATTTGTAATGCGCATGAATTGAGGTGTCTGCGTCGTAATAGCATACATTGTCCTCCATGCTCAGCTCCTTTACTGCGTTAGCCTCAACAAGGAGATGCAATGTATTATACACTGTTGTACGTGATAATGTCGAAACTGTCGGTTGCAAAGCCCTGTAAATTTCATTTATTGTGGGATGCGTGCGATGGTTTGCCAAATACTCCATCACAGCCATTCTCTGAATACTTGGGCGTATGTCGTGCGACCTCAAATACTCCTCCACTTCCGCTTTGCCTGCTTTATCAGAAAAAATCATATACAATAATTGTAATCGTTTCAATTTTCGAATGATGCAAAAATAGTTATAATTCCAATGCAAAGCAAAGTTTGTCACAATAATTCCTATATAGAAACAAAAAAGGCCGCACAAACTGAATTGTGCAGCCTTATCTCTATTTTCGTATCGTACAGAATACTATTTTACTGGTTGTCCATTGCAGCCTGCAAATCAGCAACCTTTGAAAGAGTGATGATAGTATTCTTCTTACCGAAACCAACCTGTGAAGCGTGACCTGCGATATCACGAGTGTAAGCGAAGTTAGTGTTACCGTATAGGAATACAGCCACGTTCTTGTCACCTGCCAACTCAAGAAGTCTCTTTGGCCAAGTACCACCCAACTTTGGATCTAGATCCTTGGCGTTGACAGTCTTGCCATCAGCATTCATAACTGATAGGTTATAAGATCCCTGAAGTCCATCCTTTGCCCAATCCTCTGGAGAACGAAGGTCCACAAGGATAGCCTGTGGTAATCTACTCTTGTAAGCGTTGATAAACTTCTGTGCATTGTCCATCTGGATGAATGGATCCAACTCGTCGTCATTGCCTCCACAGCTGACAGTAACCAAAGACATTAGTGCCAAGCTGAAAAGCAGAAAATAATTTCTTAAAGTCTTCATAAAACTAAAAATACCTGATTATATAAATTATTGAACTAAAAGTCTCTTTTTCGACTGCAAATATATAAAAAACTTTACTTGTGTGTTATAACTCGCGAAGTTTTTATTCCTTTCGACTTAATTTCTTCAACCGACGACACCATTCTCTCTGCAAGAGAAGCAAAGGCCAAACCTGTCATACTCTCTGTGTTAAGTGCTATAGGTGCACCCGAATCACCACACTCGCAGATTGACTGTACGATAGGAATCTGTCCAAGCAAAGGCACATTCATTTCCTCTGCCAATCGCTTGCATCCCTCCTTGCCGAACAGATAGTATTTGTTCTGCGGAAGTTCGGCCGGTGTGAACCATGCCATGTTCTCCACAAGACCTATGATAGGCACGTTTACCTTTTCACCTGTAAACATTGCAATGCCTTTGCGTGCGTCTGCAAGCGCAACCTCCTGAGGTGTGCTGACTACAATGGCACCTGTCAATGCAAGAGTCTGGACAAGTGTCAAGTGAATGTCGCTTGTTCCAGGAGGAAGGTCAAGAAGGAAATAGTCAAGCTCACCCCAATTTGCATCGGTAATCAACTGTTTCAAAGCGTTGCTTGCCATACCTCCGCGCCATAGTACAGCGTCCTTTGGATTCACGAAGAAACCGATGGAAAGCATCTTGACTCCATACTTTTCCTCTGGTCTTATCAGTTCTCTACCCTCTGCGTTCTTGTCCTCAAGAATAGGTCTTGCATCCTCGAGTCCGAACATCTTTGGAACAGAAGGACCGAATATGTCCGCATCAAGAAGTCCGACCTTGTATCCTGCCTGGGCAAGAGCCACAGCAAGGTTTGCCGAGACTGTTGACTTTCCTACTCCACCCTTTCCTGAAGAGACAGCAATGATATTCTTTACTCCAGGAAGCGGATTGTCAGGATCCTTTTTTGGAGCGGCTATTCTGAATTTTGGAGTGATTGATACGTTTATCTCACCTTCGTCTGCGATATAATGCTTGATACTTGCCTCTGCCGCCTTAAGCAAAGACTTGGCAAACGGGTCGTTCTCCTTTTCAAAAATGATTGAAAAAGAGACGTTATTGCCATCTATTCTAAGGTTGTCCTCTATCATCTCTGACGAAACGATATCCTTGCCTGTGCCGGGATACTTCACATGGGACAACGCGTCTAGTATAAGTTGTGGATATAAAGCCATTTGGTTAATGTTATATTGCAACTACAAAATTATATCTTTATTTCTTATTAGCAAGCATATAAACGGCTAAAACTAAAAATAGGCGGCAAATAAACAAAAATAGGCGGCCCTTTACAGAGTCCACCCAAATAAAATATTTTTCACAATTAAGATTAGATTAAATACGGGATTAGTAACAGTATAACAAATAATTAATCTCATTATTCATGGAACAGAAAGATTCCCGTTCCTTCTGCAAAGATATAACATTTTAATTTGACTTAGCATAGAAAATTGTAACAAAAAGAGTATAAAATACTTTTAGCAAAATATTTTTTTTCTTCTAGTACAATTTAAGACAAAAAAACACTTGATTTTTTACCTTCAAACTCAAACAATGTCCAAATAATAAAAAGTAAAAACGAACAGAAAACTCCTGGAAGTGCAATTTACGTCTTTCAATTCCGCCAAGATATCAAAGAAATGCAAAAAAACTATAAATAGAAAAGGCCAAGAAATAAATTGACAAGCAAACACAATATGTCAAAATGCATTAAATTTGCATTCAATCCAAAATAAAACGAAGGATCAAGAAAATAATACAGAAAAATAGCGACTATGAAGTATTGGTTTGTATTCAACTCGAAAATGGAAATTCTGCTTCAAAAGCAGGGTGAGACATACAATATCCCATGCTGCGACAAACTGCCTTTCGAGATAACGGGAGAGCCTATAGAACTCCCAAGACTCTGTGATGTTGAGGCTGTAGCAGTAAACACTGACATCGAAGCATGCGACGGCTACGAATATTCGGGACTCAGAAACTCCTATTTCATTCTTCCATTCGAGGAATACTATGCTGCCGGAAAGGCGGCGGAGCTAACTTCTTTCCACAACAATACAAGGTATTGCGCAAAGTGCGGTAAGGAGATGTACCGAAAGACAAACATCAGCCGCGAATGCACAGGTTGCGGAAAGGAAATATGGGCACCCGTACAGCCTGCAATCATCGTACTGGTACAGCGTGGCAGAGATGAAGTCCTATTGGTTAGAGCGCAAAACTTTACACGCCCTTATCACGGTCTTGTTGCCGGCTTTGTAGAGACAGGAGAAAGCCTTGAGGAATGCGTAAAACGCGAAGTAAAGGAAGAAACAGGTCTCAACATCAAGAACATCAGATACTACAAGTCACAGCCGTGGCCTTATCCTAACAACATAATGTGCGGTTTCTATGCCGACTATGAAAGCGGAGAAATAAAGATACAGGAAGAGGAAATAAAGTGCTGCAACTGGTATAATCGCAATGCCTTGCCCGATATTCCGCCAAAACTTTCAATGGCACGCATGCTTATAGACAACTGGCTTGAAAACATGTAAAATCAAAGGAGGAGACAATTAAAAATTGCCTCCTCCTTCTTAATTAATAGAAAGTATGAAAATGATTCTACTTGATTATTACGGCGTAAACATTCATTGTGTCGCCCTTTGTAACCGAATGGCTTCCGGCAGACAACTTGACTGAAGCTATGCCGTCTGCGTTCGCTGTAACTGACTGACCGTCCACCTTGATTCTTCCGTTTGCAGTATCAGTAACCATATACAGTGTCTTTTCAACCGAAGTGACAAAAGATATTGATGTCGAAGACTCCATCTTGATAGCTGAAGAATAAGTGACACCGTTGTAAGTCTTGGCAACTATACCGCTCTTCATATTGGCGGAAACTGTGAAGAATCCTGACTTGTCAACAGCACCGTTGTCGAATGTCAATGTCTGATCCGACGAAAGATCTATGTTTGGATCTGTAGTTGCATTACCCGAATTGTCACCAGTATTTTCATTCGTATTGCTGCCTCCATTATTGTTGTTGCTCACTTCCCCGCTATTGCTGTCAACAGGGATAGAAACCTCCGAATCTTCAATACAAGTCAATGACATGGCTGTGATTGAGCTTTCCTTATCCTTTGAGCCTGAACCGATGAAATAAGTTCCTGCACCAATGTTGAACGACACAGAACCCGAAATCTGGCCGATCTTTGTTCCGTCTGCAGCCATTAGGTATGGACCTCCGTAACTGTCCGAACCAGCTGAAAGAGTTATTTTACAGCTTCTTTCAATACGGAAAGTAATGCCCTGTCCCTTGAACTTGCCGGACTTTGCATTTACGTTAGTGTATGTGATGCCCTTAGCGGTTGTTCCTATTGTAGCCTCGTACTTGCATGAACTCATGTCTATGGCACCGTTCACGCTGTTGACATTCATGGATGTGTTTGTAACCTTGTTCTGCTTCATTACACCCGAGTACATCAAACACTCTTTTCTTGCTGTTACAGCGTCAGTTATGTATGCATCTGTTTTCTTGTTAGCTGCGTCATAATAGAACAACTTGGAGTCTGTGTCAAACTTGCTGAAGTCAATGTTTCTTGCAGAAAACTTGCAGTTATTAGACACTATCTGGTCTCTTGTCTTGGCAATCACAGCGTCATTTGTCTCGAAACAAGCGTAATAGATGTCTCCGAAGCTCTTTGAAACTCCACCTGATGTCACCTGACAAACATTCTTACATCCATCAAAATAGTTATACTCTGAGAAGCGGTAGGAATTAGCACGACAAGAAGCTATATAGCTCAAACTTGCATTACCGTCAGTCATATCTCCAAATACATAGTTGTTATAGAAGTGGAAATTAGCATTACGAAGCAAAGGAACACGTGACGCACAATTCTTCCATATATTATGATGGAAAGATATGTTGAACTGAAGCGATGCATCACTCGAACCTATCAAATTGGTCTTGTGACCGTACTCGAAATAGCAATAGCTCATAGTAAAATACTGACCTCTCTTGAAGTCGCATGATCCGTCACCCTCTTTCTTGTCACTCTCTGCCGGGTTAGCACAATAACCTTGCTTAAATGAACAATGGTGAACCCAACATCTCTCTACAGAAGCGTTCAAATCGGATGTTACACTCGATGAAGCCTGGTTTCCCTCCATTCCGATTGCATCCTCTGGATAGTCGTCAAACAATAGGTTTCTTGCCTCGAAACTCTTTCCATACTTGTCATCCGAACATATAAAATGGAATCCCCAACCATATATCTGAGCATCATAACCTATTCCTTCAAGTGTTAGGTTCTGCGCATTCTTCATTCTTGCCAAATGTCCGTTATCTCCTACGGAACCTCCGTTATCAGTGGAATTATAAGCTGTCAAACCATCAGGACTAGTGACTTTTCCTATAAACCTTATAACAACCGGATGCTCCTTAGTTATGGCAAAAATACCCTTGCTTGACGCATCTGCAGTATAAGTGTTGCTCGTAGAACTAGAATACTGGTTGTTGTTAAGAATCCAGCCTATACCCTTTCCTGCATTCTCATAGCCCGGCACTGTAACACTGTTCTTGTTCTCCTCAGTCACATATATTACAATGGCTCCGTCTTTCAATGTACCGTCATCCTTGTACGCTCCAACTCCTTCCTTATAATTGAAATGGGCATAACCACTGCGATCGAAAGCGCTTACCTTTATATTGTCAATCTCTGTTGAGGCCGCGTCAATCTCCTTGCCTGATTTTGTAGGCACAACCATCAAGGAATAGCTTCCAGCTTTCAATCCGACAGCGTCAACTCTGTATGAACTACCCTGCTTTCTTACTAGTTCTGCTTCAACCAAACTATACTCGGAAGCACCATTTAGCTTAGTATATACATTGTATCCATCCGCACCGCCAAATGCGTTCCACTCTGCATAAATGCTTTCAAACCAACCATCTGCAAGGGAAACTTTTACCTTGTCCGCATTGTCTTTTACCTTATAGAAGGATATATTGTCAACATTGGAATCAAAGGACTCTGTTCCTGAGTTCATTTTAATCTCGAAAACATTACCCTCCTTGAAATCAATGCTCTTTATATTTGATACATCGTATGTGGTAGAGTTACCGTTATTATATTGAACCTTAACTCTGTTTTCAGCCTGCATTGTCAAAGATATGCAAGCAGCTGATATAAATGCGAAAATCTTGTTCATAGTCATTCACTCCTTAATCTTTAACAAACTTAATAACCTTATTGTTTACTCTCAAAAAATAGACTCCCCTATTAAAGTGAGACACATCTATGCTCAAAGACTCTTCGCTTGCCTCGAAATCCAATAGAGAAACTCCCTGAGCATTGTAAATCCCCATACTCTCATTATTGAGACCTGATATTTCCAGTTTGTCGCTTACTACTGTATTCACCACATATACAGAAGCATTATTGATACCCAACGAAGTAACTGAACTGAATGACACAATGACATTCTCCATATCTTCTGTCATAGTCTTTCCACTCTTGAAATGGAGCTGGGCATTGTCTCCGCTAAAAGTAATCTGCTGTATCGCATCATTTATGGACTCTCCCATCACTGTAACCACAGGATTGGCACTCAACGACAAGGAGCAAGCCAAAAGTATAGCAGTAAGTGTTCTCTTTAAATTCATATTATAAATTGTATTAGTTCTCGTATTCCTTTGTTTAATCTCACATTGCAAAAGTATATAAAGACTTGAAAAGAGCTAAAAAATAGAGTACCATTAAACGATAATTATACGCCTTTTAGAAGAGTATAATGTAACAAATATGATAGATTATTGTCTATAAATTCTTTATAAAAATGTGTATTTCAACACATTACAACTAACATTTATCTATAGGTAATTTTTATTTTACAACGGATAACAAAAAAGGGAATATTAGGGTTATAGGACAAAAAAGAAAGGGAAACCGATTATTCGATTTCCCATATCTCTTACTCTGAGTAAGTAAATTCTACCTGTATAGGTAAATATTATTTTCTCAAAGCTGCCTCATCAGAGACTGTAAGCTTCTTTCTTCCATGAGCTCTACGAGAAGCTAGAACACGACGACCGTTTGCAGTGGCCATTCTCTCGCGAAAACCGTGCTTATTTCTTCTCTTTGTGTTGGAAGGCTGATAAGTTCTTTTCATCTTCTTATGTTTTTATATTTTTTACTTTTCTTAATCGTGGCGCAAAATTAGTCAATATTTATGAATATATCAACTATTTTTATGATTTTTTTACTGCAAGCCTGCCATTTCTCTTTTTACATAGCGTGGAACCAACCATTTTCCTATAAAATAGCCAGTAACTGCACCCAATATATCAGCCAACAAGTCCAAGTAGTCACCAGAACGTGAAACTGTCAGATACTCTTGCATTACCTCTATTATACCACCCAACAGGGCAGGGTAGAGCAATGTCCACATATACATTTTTTTTGTTCCGTAGTCTGTTCTTTGGCGATAAAAGTCAGATCCCGCAGCCAAAGCCAATACCATATAGTACCCGAAATGAACAATCTTGTCAATATTATCAGCCAGCCACTGCGGTATTTCTATTAGATTCCCTATCCAGCTTGGTCTGGGAATACTGTCCGAAGACATCATGCATGTGTACATTATAAACAATGACACAACTATGGTAAGACCGTAAAGTCTAAAGAACTTTAAATTCATAATATTCTATTTGTCTCCTTTATGTAAAAATCTATATAGTTTGGCTTTCAGATTGGATCCTCTTAATCTGTTCTTCCATTCCAAAACTCTTTCCTTCTTCTTTCCCAATATATACTTGTCAACCACATGAGCAACTCCGTTCTCGTCGTTAGTGAAAGTAATGTAGTCAGCCGATCTTTTAACAACCTTCTGCGCGTTGCTCATTGCCACGCCCAAACCGGCATATTTGATCATTGAAAGGTCATTGAAACCGTCTCCACATGCTATCATCTGCTCCTTAGTAAGTCCAAGATGCTGTAGAAGTCGTGACAAGGACTGTGCCTTGTCAATTCCCTTTGGCATTATCTCAAGGAAGTACGGTTCAGAGCGGTATATGCTCAGGCTTTCTCCGTATTTTACCTTTATTTTCTGCTCAACTTCAGCCAAATGAGTTGGCTCGCCAGTCATAAGACATTTTGTTACAGGATGCTGTACAGCCTCTATGAAACTCTTTACCTCTGTGATTGGCATTTTGTTTAGGGCAGCCTCCTTTATTATGTATTCATCCTCCGGAGTTTCTGTCAATACTGAAGTCTTGTCATAGGATATTATACTTACCTTATTCTCTACAGAGTCGTTATATAGGGAAGGAATCATCTCTCCTGGCAAAACGCTTTCAAATACAGTATTGTCAGCAGAGTAATCTATTATTTTGCCTCCATTGAATGACAATATGTACCCTCCATGCTCCTTGAAACCAAGTTCCTCGGCTACTGGAACTATACCCGGAGTGGGCCTTCCGCTAGCAAGGACTATCTTCACTCCCTTGTTCTGTGCTTTGCGCAGAGCCCTCTTGGTAACGCGCGAAATTCGCTTTTTACTGTCAGTCAGAGTACCATCAATGTCAAGTACGAGTATTTTATATTCTGTTTCCACCTTTTATTATCCAAATAATGCATGTTAATGATGCAAAGGTAGTCTTTTTTTCGGTTTCTATGTTAATAAGTGTTGATAACTACTTCATTTTAGGGTAACTTTTTATACAAAAAGCATTCTAATGTTGTGGATAACTTTATAAAAAATTCCTTTTATTTTAAACTCTATTTTCAAAAAAAACAATTAGGCCGTGTTTAAAATTATTATCCAAACTTTTTCTTAAAATTTTAT
>JAZUHH010000022.1:0-1607 GCA_045641625.1 Paludibacteraceae bacterium | reverse complement strand
GACTTGTCAATAATGGATATGTCGATTACATACCAGTAGTCGTCAGTAATCATCGGATATCCGTTGTATGTACCGTCCCAAGGCTTGTAGTCTGCTCCAGTGCACTTGGCAATGACCTTTCCAGATCGGTGGTAGATGGTGATTATCGCAGAAGGATACTTCTCTATGTTCTCCAACCTCCACACGTCGTTGTCCCCGTCTCCGTTAGGAGTGAAGAACGGAGGTATCACAATGTCGTAGATGCCTGTGTAGAATATCGAGTCCGCCTGGCATCCCGATTCGTCTGTAACCTTGATCTTGTACCTGCGGCCGTACGAGATGTCTGTAAGCACGCTCTCCTCCTGGTCTCCGTATCCGAAGTCGTAAACGTAGCCGCCGCTTCCGCCCTTGGCGAATACCACAATCTCGTTTGTCTCGCCGTCAAGCAGGATCTCGTCGATGAACGGTTTAGGCACAACCTTCAGGTCAGCATCAAGCGAAAGGTCGCAGCTTCCGTTTGTAACCTTCACGCTCACGTGCCTGCTCTCTGATGCAATCGTCGAATAGATCTGAGACCTGCTGAGCACGTCGTCACTGTCGTCACCGTCTGTCCACTCGTACTGGTATCTTGCCGCTGCAGAGACCTTCATTCTTGCTACGCTTCCCTCGCACGCAACTGCGTCGGAAAGGCTTACCGAAGGCTCGGCGTCATGCCTTATCCTGAACTTGACAGGTGCAGACACGCACTCGCCGTTTGATGCGACAACCTTTATCTCGGAGCCTGCAAACTCCTTGGCTGCCATGCTCGGAACACTAACGTCGAACTTGTTTGTCGGCTCTGCGCTCTCAACAACAATCTTGTCGGCAAGGGCCGGAGATGTGACCTCTATCCTGTCTGCCTTCTCCTTCTTGAGCTCGACGCTGAACCTAGGGCTTGCTTCGTCACAGAATGACATGTCCGCTATCGGCTTAATTACCGGAGGTGCCGGACAGTTCTCCTGGTCGCAGTTCTCAAGCGATACGAAGGCTGTCGATGTTGATGCTGGACAGTTGTTTCCCTCCACAGTGACCTCGAACTTGGTCTCTCCGGAAATTCTTGACCTGTACCTGCCGTCAACCATTGCTATGCGCTGGCCGTTGGCTGTCGCCGAGATCTGTGACGGAGCGTAGCTCTGCTCCGAAACTATTGACAGCTCGACCGACTTCGTGTCGCAGTCCGTGTCGTAGTCCAGAGTGAACTCAGGCTTTGACTCTATCTCGACAGTCTTTTCAAGTCTTGTGACGTTTCCGCTCGGTCTGTTTATGATTACCTCGAACTTCGTTGTCTCGGTAAGAGTGGCGGCATATTTTCCGTCTGTGAATGTTATAGGCCTGCCGTTGGCTGTAGCTGTGATCCAAGACTCTCCGTAAGGGCCTGTCGCCTCAAGGGACAGCTCTGCCTCGTCAGTCACGCAGATGTGGGTCTTGTTCGCCTTGAGAGTGAACACCGGATCCTCGCAGTAAGGGTCTATGTCTATGGCGACTGTCTTTGACACCGGCTCCTTGCAGTGCTGGCCAACAGCTGTAACCGTATAGACGGTCATCTTTGTCGGAGCGATCCTTATCGGAGCCTTGTCCTCGTATGTGCT
>JAZUHH010000021.1:0-8986 GCA_045641625.1 Paludibacteraceae bacterium | reverse complement strand
CGCCGTCTTGAGAGAGTGGATGTGTTTATGTCCACTCTCCTTTTTTTGTGGGTGTTTAGATCCTATTGTCATTTATATAATGATTTTCCTCAAAGTTATATTGAGTAAATGATTATATTCCTATTATGATATTGTTGTTAGATTTTGTGTTTTCATTTTATTCAAAAAAATAGTGTGTTTTGAGACTAAGGTATTGGTCATTATATTTGCAATAATGACTGATGATTCATCAGATGAGAGTAATAAACGGATTTGACTTTTTTATTCTAAATAGCATGAACGAATTTCTATCTTCGATCTATTGCGGCAATACAATTTCCCAGTGGCTGTTAGCTGCAGTTTATTTATTAGGTTCTATTTTTGTTGCTAAGTTTTTCTATTGGTTTATCTCTAAATTTGTAAAGCGTCTTGCAGAGAAAACAACTACAAATTTAGATGACATACTTATTGACATGTTCGAAGAGCCTTTTGTCTTCGGAATTGTGTTGGTCGGTGGTTATCTAGCTTTGTCTAAACTATCACTTGAAAGTGGTGCTGATAATTGGATTAGTAAGATCTTTACTGTTCTTGTAACGATAAACGTTACTTGGTTTATAGCCCGCACTATAATAGCTTTGATGGATAATTACCTCCATCCTAAGATGCAGGAGGCTGAGGGAGAAAAAGACAAATACGTTTTCCCAATAGTCCGAAGGCTAATTAATATTGTTGTTTGGGGAATAGGTATTGTTACTGCTCTAAACAATGCAGGTTATGATATTACTGCAATGATTGCAGGTTTGGGAATTGGTGGTTTGGCCTTGGCTATGGCAGCCCAAGATTCTGTATCTAACTTTTTTGGTGGATTCACTATTTTTACCGATCATCCCTTTACTGTAGGAGAACGTATTTGCATTAACGGCTTTGATGGAATTGTCAGTGAAATAGGAATGCGTTCGTTCAGGCTTCGGACACTTAACGGAACAGAGGTTGTCATTCCTAATTCCCAAGTGACAAGCAGCATTATCGAGAACATTTCTAGAGCACCTTCTAAGAAGATAAAGCTTGAATTGGGGTTGACTTATGACACAACTCCAGAGAAGATTGAGGAGGCAAAGCTTATTCTTCAAGAAATAGCCAAGAATCATAAAGACATAGATGACAACTATGCAACATATTTTATGAGTTTTGGAGATTTCTCTCTCGGCATATTGTTTGTGTACTATATAAACAAGGGTGCTGACGTATTTCAAGTTCAAAGTGAAGTGAATATGTCAATACTTAGTAAGTTCAATGAAGCTAATCTTAACTTTGCATTCCCTTCTCAAACTATATATACGGCAAAATAGAAATTCATTATCTTTAATCCTCTGCTACATTGGCAGAGGATTTTTTGCATTTTGTAAAAATATGGGATTAAACGAGGATTTTCCTGCATAATTCTTGAATAAAATTTTTTATCTTTGCATAAAACGTAAAAATTATAATGCTATGAAAAACAGTTGGTATAAATTTTTGATGATTATGATTGTCGGAATGTTATCTTTTTCAAGTTGTAATGATGACGACGACAATAATGGAGAAAGCTTTTCGCAAACCATAGATAAAGAGTTGGTAGGAGTTTGGTATGCAACTGCTGTGACAGACAAATACAATGAGCCTTTTCTTGATAATGATGGAAAGTTGATTTCTCCTACGGATATCGGTTTGTTGAACTTTGATGGGGCAGGAAAGGTATGTAACTCTATATCAAGCAATATCTTCTCTTTCTCGAATGAGAAGTATTCTGTTTCTGGTGGATATGATCCAGTTTTGAATATCGGAGGTGTTGATTTTCCAATGACTTGGGACGAGCATAACTTTACTTTCGTGTTGGAGTGCAATTATTACCTTGATAATGTTGGCAAGCACTTGACATATTTCGTCACTTTCAAGAAAGACTTGGTATATGCTAAGTAGTTTATATTACTGATTCAAGGTTAAGGTTTTGATGCCGGAACATAAAAAAATGAACGGAACAACGATTTACGGAGTTCCGTTCTCTTTTTTATTATTGTTTTGTTATCTTTGCATTATTGTATAATAATTTAGGAGATAAAGCTATGAAAGGTAAATTTTTCAAATATCTATTGGTATTCTTTATAGGAATAGTTTCGTTTTCAAGTTGTTCGGATTTGGATTCGGAAGAGAAAGACGCACAAAATAGAAAAATTTGGAAAGCTTTGGCAGGAACGTGGACTGCGGTGTCTGTAGCTAACGAGAACGGAGATCCATTTTTTGATGCAGAAGGTTATGAGATTTTGCCGAAAGATTTTGGCTATTTGCGTTTTGAAAATGAATATGATGTCAATGCCTGCTATACAAGTAGCGGAAGTTTTCTTGAGTTTATCGGTGAACCGTATTATGTAGTGAAAGACCAGCAGCTAATGGTCGGAAATCTATATTTCCCTTTGGATTGGAATGAACCCGACGGAGTCTTTACAATGAAGTGCAGATATTATTACGATACAGTGGGCAACTATTTGATTTATTATGTCACTTTCAAGAGACTTAAATAGTTTGACTTTGCATGAAAGAAAAGGATGACAATATAGTTCAGGAAACTCAGAGCCTCTTCGGCGAAGTAAAGGCAAAAATACTCTCTGACGAGTCTGAAACAAAAGTTGCAGAGGTTGCAGAAGGCATTCAAGATGTAAACTCCAATGTGACTACTGTTTCGGGTGGAAAGATTTATGAACTTTCCAATCCAATAGTCCCTAGAAAGGTTGAGGATTTCTCTGATGAGGAACTTCTGTCAATGTTGCTTGAAAACGGTACTGAAGAAAAGCGTCTGAGCGTTTCCAAGGAGTTGCTTTCTGCTCATGGGGAAAAACTTTCTTTCCTTTTCCGCAAGAATGAAAATGACCTGATTCAGTATAAGACTAAGGTCGGAGACTATGCAGCAAAGAGAATTGCTGTAGTCAGTGAAATCATAAAGAGGGTACTAAGGGAGGATATAAATTTCAGCGATACCCTAACTGCAAGCCCCAAAGTCTTTGACTTGGTGAGAGAGATGGCTTTCCTTTCACAGGAGGAACTATGGTTGCTGATACTAAATTCCCAAAATCAATGTCAAGAAATTATCAAGCTTACCAAGGGAACGATTGACAGGTCTTTGTTTGACGTTTCACTGATTTTATCAAATGTGCTTAGAAGAGGTGTGAAGAGGTTTATCATTGTGCATAATCACCCCGGAGGAACATCTCTGCCAAGCAGAGAGGACAATGAGGCAACAGACAGACTAATGAACAGTTGTAAAACTTTAGGCTTGGCGCTTCTTGATCATTTGATAGTTTACGGTCCTAGAGATACGGACTATTACAGCTATAGTGATGACGGAAAACTGCGATAGAATAAATATCTTTGTTCCAGAGAGTGAATCTCGTAGTCGTGCAGTGCTTGACTATGTGTTCTCTCAAATTTTTTGTGAGTGGTATGGCAGAGAAATCAATGTCTTTTCAGATTTTTCTTTAGTTTCTACTGCTCATATTATCTATTGTGACGATGCTTCTCTATGCGACGGCCGCAGTTCTGCGTTGTCTGTCTATAGGCATGGAGACGTGGATGTAGAAATAAAGGAGCTTGGCAAATGGAACGAACTGCCTGTGTTTTTTGAAAATAAGGAGACTGGTAAACTTTTCGATATTCCCTTCGATATTTTCCAGGCGATCTTCTGGTTGGTTTCGAGAAGGGAAGAGTATCCCTCTCTTAATAAGAATTTGACTTTTGATAAGCACGGAAGATATGATTTCAAGCAGAGTCTTGCTTATAGATTTGGCTTTCTTGACAGGCCTTTGGTTGACGAGTGGCTGGTTGAATTTGTGAAAGTCTTTAACAGAAAGTTTCCTGAAATTCAGTTGGTTCCATTAAAGCACCCGCATCTGCTAACAATAGATGTTGACAATGTGTTCGCCTTCAAGAATAAGGGGATTATAAAGACTTTGATTTCACTTGCGATGGCAAAGGTCAAAGGCAGAGAGTCGGAACTGAAGCTGAGACTTGACGTGCTGTTCCGAAAGAAGGAGGACCCCTTCTTTAATATATGCGAAGTTGCAGAAAGGCTGCCGCGTGAGAGTGTAATGTTCTTTCATTGCGGAGGCTACGGCAAGAATGACAAAAAGACACTGTTCCCAAGTCTAAAATATTGGAGGGCAAAGCAGAAGATAGACAAGATTTTGAATGTCGGTCTGCATCCCTCGTACCGTTCAGCCCATAGCCTGTCTTTGCTGAAGCTTGAAAAATGGGTGTTGGAGAAGTGTCTAGGACGAAAGGTTACTTCGACGCGAATGCATTATCTTCTGTTCAATTTTCCAGATACAGCACGCTCGCTGATGAGCATCGGGATAACAGATGACTATTCGTTGGCGTATTCTGATATTCCCGGCTTCAGGGCAAGTACCGCACGCAGTTTCAAGTTCTTTGATTGTGAGCGAAATATGTCAACGAATCTGACTATTCATCCGCTAATTGTCATGGACAAGACACTGAGAAGCAACCTTGGGCTTACAACCGATCAGGCAACCGCTTACCTGAAGGATTTGAAGGCGCAGTGTGAAAGGAACAATGTTCCTCTGACTATGCTGTTCCACAATCAGAACCTTACTGAAATAGACGGATGGCAGGAATGGAACACAGTATTTGACAGCGTATTATGAAGAGGTATGTAAAGGGTGACTTTTTTCTTTTTGCATTTTTATGCTTGTAGGAATCGGTGATAGTAATCTCTTTGGTTGAATTTTGTGAAAATCTTGTCCTACAACATAAAAATCCACAGAAAAAGAGCAGAAATTCAGAAAAAAGTTCTAATTTTGCACTCTCAAAAAATAGATTTTTAAGTAATAAAACTATACAATGCAAAAGGTTAGAAATGTGGCAATCATTGCCCATGTGGATCACGGTAAGACAACGCTCGTGGATAAGATGCTCCTTGCCGGACAGCTTTTCAAGGATCACGAGAAGCCTACTGAGTTGATTTTGGACAATAACGACCTCGAGAGAGAGCGTGGTATAACGATTGTCTCTAAGAATGTTTCTATCCGTTACAAGGGTTACAAGATCAATATCATTGATACTCCGGGACACTCGGACTTCGGAGGAGAGGTTGAGCGTGTCTTGAACATGGCGGATGGAGTGCTTTTGCTTGTTGACGCGTTTGAGGGACCAATGCCTCAGACTCGTTTCGTGCTACAGAAGGCCATCGAGATTGGTTTGAAGCCAATCGTAGTTATCAATAAGGTTGACAAGCCTAACTGCCGACCAGAGGAGGTACAGGAGGAGGTTTTCGACCTAATGTTCTCTCTTGACGCAACAGAGGAGCAGTTGGATTTCCCAACAATCTATGGTTCAGCAAAGAACAACTGGATGAGCACAGACTGGAAGGCTCCAAGAGTTGACGATATCACTCCAGTTCTTGATGCAATCATCGAGCACATTCCAGAGCCTAACTACAACGAGGGTTCTACACAGATGTTGATTACATCTCTTGACTATTCTTCTTTCGTTGGACGTATCGCTATCGGTCGCGTTCACAGAGGCAAGATCAGAGAGGGTCAGGATATCGCACTTGTTAAGCGCGACGGTTCAATCCAGAAGAACAGAATTAAGGAGTTGAGAGTATTCGAAGGATTCTCTCAGGCTAAGGTATATGAGGCTGAGTGCGGTGAGATCGTAGCAGTTATCGGTGTCGAGAACTTCGAGATTGGTGATTCAATCTGCGATTTCGAGAATCCGGAGCCACTTCCACCAATCGCTATTGACGAGCCTACAATGAGTATGGTGTTCACAATCAACGACTCTCCATTCTTCGGTAAGGATGGTAAGTTCGTTACTTCTCGTCATATCAATGATCGTCTTGTCAAGGAGCTTGACCGCAACCTAGCTCTTCGTGTCAAGAAGTCGGAGACTGAGGACGTTTGGTCGGTGTTCGGTCGTGGAGTCCTTCACTTGTCAGTCCTTATCGAGACAATGCGTCGCGAGGGTTACGAGCTACAGGTAGGTCAGCCTCAGGTAATCTATAAGGAGATTGGCGGCAAGAAATGCGAGCCTATCGAGGAGTTGACAATCAACACACCAGAGGATGTAAGCGGAAAGGTTATCGAGCTTGTTTCTGTTCGTAAGGGCGAGATGGTTTCAATGGAGAAGAAGGGTGACCGTGTTCACTTGGTGTTCCAGATTCCTTCTAGAGGTATCATCGGTCTTCGTACAAATGTTCTTACAGCTACTGCTGGAGAGGCTGTTATGGCACACAGATTCCTAGAGTATCAGCCATACAAGGGAGAAATCGAGAAGAGAACAAACGGTTCTATGATCGCTATGGAGAGCGGTACAGCATTTGCTTACGCTATCGACAAGCTTCAGGATCGTGGTAAGTTCTTCATCTTCCCTCAGGACGAGGTTTACGCAGGACAGGTAGTTGGTGAGCACAGCAAGGACAATGACTTGGTAGTCAATGTAACTAAGGCTAAGCAGCTTACAAACATGCGTTCAAAGAGTTCTGATGAGAAGGCTAAGATCATCCCTCCTATCGTATTCTCTCTTGAGGAGGCTCTTGAGTACATCAAGGAGGACGAGTACGTTGAGGTTACTCCTAACCACATGCGTCTTCGTAAGATTATCCTTGACGAGACTGAGCGTAAGAAAGCTAACAAGCAGTAACAATTCGTAATAAGAAACAAATACATAAGAAAGCGAACCTTGAGAGATATTCTTGTGGTTCGTTTTCTTGTTTTTACTTAACAGTTATTATTTATATGGCACTAACTCAACTTGGAAACAAGACTGAATACAAGACCTCTTATGCCCCAGAGGTGTTGGAAACATTCGACAACAAACATCCGGAAAGGGATTATTGGGTAAAGTTCAACTGTCCCGAGTTTACAAGTCTTTGCCCTATTACAGGTCAGCCAGACTTTGCGACTATCTATATCAGCTATATCCCAAACATAAAGATGGTGGAGAGCAAGAGTTTGAAGCTATATTTGTTCAGCTATCGCAATCACGGAGACTTTCATGAGGACTGCGTGAACAAGATCATGTCTGACCTAATAGCATTGATGGACCCGAAATACATCGAGGTATGGGGAAAGTTTTTGCCTCGTGGAGGAATAAGCATTGATCCATATTGCAACTATGGAAAGCCAGGAACTCAGTTCGAGAAGATGGCAGAACATCGTATGCTTTGGCATGATATGGCACCAGAGATGGTTAATAACCGTTAGTCCCTGTTGTTATGAAGATAGAGGTAAATATTATCGGTAAAGATTGGAAGACTAACGGAAAAAGAATATATTTCCGTGGTTATATTGTCCAGAAAGATTCTGGTAAGGTATTAAAGGATATTGACGATGTAAAAGATTACATTTTCGATGATTACCATAAGTCTTTAGAGGGTGAGTACACTTATATAGAGGAGCAAGAAGGAGTAGTTTGTATAAAAACTGATGCTACAAAACTTTATCCTCTTTGGTATCGTGTATTTGCTGACAGGATAGTTATTGCCGATGATATTTACTCTTTAATAACAGAAGACACTAAAATAGATAAGACTCAAAGAAAAATCTTTGAACAGAATGGAGCATTATTAGGCGACGGAACACTTTATAACGAGATTCGGCGAGTAGAAAGAATAATGGTGTTTTACGAGAATCCAGTTGAGAATTATACTAATCTCGTTAAGAACGACCATCCCGATTCACCATTCTTTATTGAGACTTCTACAGAAGAAACCATAGAGAAAGATTTTTGTAAAGCTATAGATAGAGCTTTTGATGTAATGTTCTCTTCCTTAAGTGTTGAGCAGCAGATAGTTATTCCTTTGAGTGGAGGGTACGATTCACGTTTAATAGCTTGTCAAGTAAAGAAAAGAGGTTGGAAGAATGTCCTTACCTATACCATGGGTAAAGACATCGAAGGGGAGCAGAATATTGCAAGAGAAGTAGCCAACAAGTTAGGCTTTAAGTTTGTACAAATAGACTTTGAAAAAGTAGCACCACAAAGTGAAGTTGATTCGGTTTCTTCGGATTTGAAGAAGTGCATTGACTTCGTTGGTCAAGGTCAAAATTTTGAATGGCTTGCTGATTATTATGCCATTAAGTATCTGCGTTCTATGGAGTTACTCGAAGATAATGCAGTCTTTGTTCCTGGTTTCTGTGGTGATGTTAATGGTGGATCATATCATAGGAAGTTGATGCTTGGTTGTGAAACCTCTGTTTTTGATTTGTTTGAAAAACTTATAGCTTTGCGTTTTGAAAGAGGAAATCCTTTTAATCTGTTTGTTCTGTTTAAGTTGTGTGGCTATACATCATTTTGTAAAAGCAGTATGCAGTTCTTCATGGAGCAATATCTGCCGAACAAGATACTCAATGCTTGCAGAGTTCCTTTTTATTTCGGTTACGAAGTTCGCTTGCCATTCTTCAACAGATATTTTCTTGAGTTCTGCTATAAATTGCCGGTCAAGTACTTGAAGAAAAGAATTGTCTATAACGAAGTTCTTATGAAGTATTATTTCGAGCCTTATGATGTATGCTTTAAAAAGAAGGAAACTTCAAAGTCTGCCTATGTCAAGCAGTATTTAAAGTCGTATGTTAAGGCTCTTTTGCCCCGCTGCCTATGTGTTAGAAACAAAAAATATGTGGATACAGTTCAGGAGGTTTACCTTGCTGCCGGGATGAGAAAAGAATTGGTCGGTAAAGGTCTGATGAAAGATATGGATGACTATCTAAGTGCTAACGAGGTAATGTCTAAGTACTTATTGTCAAGAATAAAAGAAAGAATAGCAAAGGAGGGCTGAAAAACTCTCCTTTTTATTGTACCTTTGCCAAAAAGAAGATAACATGATAAACAAACAGTCACTTTCTCAAACAATAGATTATGTAAGGTTCCCTTTGATAGTGTTAATCATCTTTATACACACAGGGATAGAGCCTTTTTCGGCAGAACTTGGTTATACAAGGTTTAATTATTTGCGTCA
>JAZUHH010000020.1:0-21793 GCA_045641625.1 Paludibacteraceae bacterium | reverse complement strand
TTCGGCTACAAAGAAGGAGTTCGAGGGCGACATCACTCTTGTAGTATTCCCTTTTGTCAAGATATCTAAGAAGAAACCAGAGGACACAGCTGCCGAAATAGGCGAGTACCTACAGCAGAATGTTCAGGAGGTCGAGAAGTTTAATGTTATTAAGGGTTTCCTAAATCTTGTGATTTCTAAAGATCACTGGGTTGCCACACTTAACGGCATCCTTGCAGATGACAAGTTCGGTTTCAAGACTGCAACTCCTGAGTCTCCTCTATATATGGTGGAGTACTCTTCCCCTAACACAAACAAGCCGCTTCACCTTGGCCACGTCAGAAACAACCTTCTTGGTTCTTCTCTTTGCCGTATTCTTGAGGCTTGCGAACTAAGAGTTGACAAGACTAACATCGACAATGACCGAGGTATTCACAGCTGCAAGCCAATGCTTGCATGGAAGAAGTTCGGTGGCGGCGAGACTCCAGAAAGTTCGGGCAAGAAGGGTGACCACTTGGTTGGTGACTACTATGTGAAGTTTGATAAAGAGTATCGTGCAGAGGTTAAGGAACTTATGGCTCAGGGTCAGAGCGAGGAGGACGCAAAGAAGAATGCTCCTCTTATGGTTGAGGCTCAGCAGATGCTTAAGAAGTGGGAGGATGGCGACGCAGAGGTTCGTGCTCTTTGGGAGATGATGAACAACTGGGTTTATGCAGGATTTGACGAGACTTACAAGCGTATGGGCGTAAGCTTCGACAAGATTTACTACGAATCTCAGACTTACCTTGACGGAAAGGCTAAGGTAAATGAAGGACTTGAGAAAGGCGCTTTCTATCGTCGTGAAGATGGTTCGGTTTGGGCAGACCTTACAAAGGACGGTCTTGATGAGAAGCTTCTTCTTCGTGCTGACGGAACATCAGTATATATGACTCAAGATATCGGTACTGCTCAGCAACGTTTCCGTGACTTCGATATTTCGAGAATGATTTATGTCGTTGGTAACGAGCAGAACTACCACTTCCAGGTTCTTTCTATTCTTCTTGATCGTCTTGGCTTCAAGTGGGGTAAGGATTTGGTTCACTTCTCTTACGGTATGGTTGAGCTTCCAGAGGGAAAAATGAAGTCTCGTGAGGGTACAGTCGTAGGTGCAGACGAATTGATGGACAAGATGGTTGCCGATGCCAAGGCATTGACACTTGAACTTGGCAAGCTTTCCGACTGCAGCGAGTCAGAGATTGACGAGGTTTCAAGAATCTGCGGACTTGGTGCCTTGAAGTACTTCATATTGAAGGTTGATCCAAGAAAGAATATGTTGTTTGACCCTAAGGAGTCTATCGACTTCAACGGTAACACAGGTCCTTTCATTCAATATACTCACGCCCGTATCTGTTCAGTTCTTCGCAAGGCTGAGGAGAGCGGCATCGTGCTACCAGCCAAGATTCGTGAGGATTTGGCAATTTCAGCTACAGAGAGCGAGTTGATTCAGCAGCTTGCTTCGTTCCCAGAGGTTGTTATGGCAGCAGGTAAGGAGTTCTCTCCTGCGCAGATTGCCAACTACATATATGACCTTGTTAAGTCATTCAACTCTTTCTATCACGACTTCTCTATTTTGAAGGAGGAGAACGAGGAGCTTCGTGCATTCCGCTTGTCTTTGTCAAAGAGCGTGGCAAAGGTTATAAAGAACGGTATGTCTCTACTTGGAATCGAAGTTCCAGAGAGAATGTAATTGTTTTGCAAATTATAATGGGACAAGGCGTGGCAAACGCCTTGTCCCATTTTTTTTAAATTTTAAGGTATGGCTTTAGATTATATTCTGCTTGAGTCTTTTGAAGCGAATGCAAGAATGGGAGCTATTTTTATAGGCTTTTTCTTGTTTGCTTTTATGGCGATAGCCTTGGTGATTTGGTTTGCCATAACAGTTATAGTTTATTTGTATAGAAAGCATAGCAAAGGTGAAGACATTTCTTTTTTTCAGTCTTGCAAAAGAAACATGGTAATTAATGTTCTGCTGGGTATTTCTGCCGTATTGTTTCTATTTTGTTTGATTATGTTAATTATTCATTGGGAATAGATGGCAAAACCTTAGCTATTTCTTCAGAATCAATCATAGAAGTCTGGCAAGCAAAAAATAAAGTTTCAAATGGAAGGTGAGCCCAATCGGCACACCTTTCCGTTTTTTTGGAAGGCACGAATATAGTTTTTGATAGGGAATTTTATTTTTATATTGTTTGACCGACTTGCTGAACAGCATTTCTAAATTTATTATTTTTATGGGAGAAGTCCTGATGCTCAATTTTATGCTTGTTTTTGTAAAAACTTTTGCCTTTGTCGCTTTTTTTCAATAATTCCGAAGCAAGGTCTTTGACTTTCTATTGGAAAATCAGGGATTTTGCTGTTTTGAATTATACTTGTCCATGTTTCTGCAAATAATATCCATAAAAAGTAAAAATTAGTGCTGAAAATTTGCTGACTAAGTCTTTTTTTTCCTTACCTTTCATCCGTTTTTAGATTAATTAACATTATTTTTCATTCCATGAATTTCAAATTACTTTTGAGTTCTGTGATGTTATTTGTATCTATGGCTATTCATGCTGCTGAGACTTGCTTGATAGTAGAGATGAAGGACAGCAACAAGTTCAGTTTTATGTTAGCTGAAAAGCCTGTGATAACTTTCCAGAACGGAGATTTGGTTGTTAACGGAAGTGCCTCTACATCTTATGCAATCAGCAATGTAAAGAACTATCATTTCGAGGAGAGCATTGCTAATTCTGTAGAGACTGCTGTTGAGAATGAGTTGCGTATTGTATATCTAGACGAGAACTCAATCCAGGTGCAGAACGCAGAGGCTAATGCTCAGGTTACAGTGTTCAGTGTGGCTGGAGTTGCCTACAGCAACCAGTATGCAGATGCAGAGGGTACAGCTACAGTGCAGCTTCCTTCGCAAAAGGGCATCTATATCGTAAAGGTTGGAAATCAATCTTTCAAGTTTATTCGTAAATAAATTAAAATTATAAAATGAAGAAGTTTTTACTTTCTACTGTTGCACTATCAGCTGTAAGTTTTGGTGTTAGTGCAAGATCTTATATGGTAGTCAATCGTTCTGACGGAGCAGATAGTGACACATTTAATGTAAGCAAAATTTCAGAGGTTACATTCTTTGAGGTTGAAGATCCTGTTCAGGGAGGTGTGACTATCTCTGGTTCGGTTGGTGCATACACTTACGTTGACCTTGGTTTGCCAAGTGGAACTAAGTGGGCTACTTACAATTTGGGAACTAATACTCCACTTGAGAAGGGTGATTACTATGCTTGGGGAGAGACAGAGACAAAGAAGTCGTTCATTAATGCAGCTTACAAGTATTGGGATGCAGACAAGGGCGCATATACAAAGTATGTGTCTGGCACATCAACTAACCCTGCAATTCTTGATGCTAGTGATGATGCTGCTACTGCTAATTGGGGTGCAGCATGGTGTATGCCTACGCTAGCGCAGTGGGAAGAGTTGACTAAGAATGTAAAGTTCAAGAAAGTGGAGGACTTTAATGAAACAGGTGTTAGCGGTTGGCTTGGTACGGCTACTAATGGTAACACTATTTTCTTCCCTCAAACAAGCTATTCGAAAAGCTCAACTCCTGAATCTGCTACGAAGAATTACCTTTATTATTGGACATCGAATTCTTCTAATACGAAGAATGCTACAGCTTTTGGTAATGCAGGTTATTGGTCAGAAACATCGATGCTACGTAGTATGGGTCTTTGTATCCGTCCTGTTGTTGTTGCTGCCAAGAATTTGAAGCCAACAGTTACAGATTCTAAGGGAATTTATGATTATGTTGACCTTGGTTTGCCAAGTGGTATAATGTGGGCAACTAAGAATATCGGTGCTACATCGGTAACAGGAGAAGGTACAATGTACTTCGCTTGGGGTGAGGTTGAGACTAAGACTGGCTATGCTCATGACTATTCTGACTACAAGTACTTCAAGGGAACATCAATCACTAAGTATGACGACAAGGGAGATGCAGTATTGTTGTCAGAGGATGACGCGGCTGCTGTAAACACTGGTGTCTTGCGTATGCCAACAAAGGAGGAGTTTGAGGAGCTAAAGAGTGCTTGTACTTGGACTTCTGAGACAAGCTTTAACGGAGTGGATGCTGGTGTGTTTGTTGGTGTCTCTAAATTCAATGGAGCTATTATTGTATTGCCATTGACAGGTGAAATGTCCGATAATGAACTTCTATCAAATGGTAAGACCGGAAGTTATTGGACATCAACTAATGTCAAGGAAGGTATAGGTGCAAATGCCTACGGTGTTAGAGTTCAGAAAAAGATAATGGTTATCAACTCGCAGATAAAACCAAATGGTTTTGCAATTCGTGGAGTTCTTGCAAAGTAAAGAACGGATAACTTTTTAATTGAATATAAAGAGGGCATGTCAAGCTGACGTGCCCTCTTTATTTTTTGCTGTTACTAATTGCTTTATTTATTGCCTATTATGGTGAGATATTAAAAATAAATCTTTATCTTTGCGGTCGGCTTAATTGACTTGAAGTAAATTCATCGTCGATTTTTCAATTGCCGTACATGTCGTTTCATCTTGTCGTTTAATTGCGAATGAGGAGGTGTACGATGTGCTTTTGTTCGTATAATATATTGAAATATAATGAGTTGTAAGCATATATTAGCGTCGTTGGCCATATTCGGCTTCCTGTTTCCATCTTGTGCGACAGACAGTGCAAGAAAAAGCAGTGAGGTTGAAAACCTGACTGCCAAGGTTGATGAGCTGATAAAGAAAAAGAAATATGATAATGCAGAGGCTCTGCTAACTCCGCTGATAAGTGAAGGGGTTCAGACTCCTGAAGCCTATTGCGCACTTGGAAATGTGTATGCGGCAAAGGGAGACACTGCAGTGGCTCTGTTTACATACTATAAGTCCATAGAGGCAGACAGCACATACAGTGATGCGTATGTGAATGCGTCAAGCCTGCTTAATCTGAGAGGCCAGTCGGACGAGTCGATAACTATTCTGAGAATCGCTTTGGAAAAGAATCCGAACTCTTCGGAACTGATGAATGCCCTAGGTTGTGCCTATGATGCGCACGGCAACGAGGGGGATGCCATGGCGGCATTCAAGACAGCTTCGCAGATGGATCCGAACAACTTTGTTCCGATGAGGAATCTTGGAATCAAGTATTTGCTTAACGATGAGCTGGACCAGGCTCTTGAGTGCTTTGTGATAGCAGGCGATATTGACCCTAACGACGCCAAGCTATGCAATTATCTGGGCTTGACTTATGCAAGGATGGACAATTATGAGTCAGCTGTGGCGCAGTTCAACAGGGCTGTAGCACTAGACAAGGAATATGCCCATGCCTTTTTCAACTTGGGTTACCTTTACGAGGAGCATGACGAATTGCTGCTTGCAAAGGTAAACTATGAGAGAGCTGCAAAACTAGGAGACGAGCCTTCCGCTCAGAAACTTAAGCAGCTTAAATTTAAGAATCTAAAAAAGAAGAACTAGGTCATGGCAAAACCAATATTCCATTACGACCCGACTACAATGACCTATAAGCGCATCGACAACAAGATGCAGTATAGGATAAAGAATATACTTTCCCATCTGGTGACAAGTGTTCTTGCAGGTTTGGCCTGTTTCGTGGCTTTTGTGATGTTGTTCGACAGCCCAAGAGAAAAGAAGCTGAGAAGCGAAAAGTCGGACATGGAGACACAATACAAGCTGCTGACAAAGCAGATAGAGGAGATGCAGGAAGTGCTGAAGGACATACAGCAGAGAGACGACAACCTGTACAGAGTTGTAGTTAATGCGGACCCTGTGCCTGACGAGGCAAGAAACATTGACAAGAACGCATTGAAATATAAGGATTTGCTGAACAGCACAAGCTCGGAAATCGTAGTGACAACCACACAGAATGTGGATCAGCTACGCCGCCAGCTTTATAGTCAGAGCAAGTCGTTCAACGAGGTGTTCGAGGCAGCGAAGAATCATGAGGAGATGCTTTTGTGTACGCCTTCAATACAGCCGGTGCTTAACAAGGACATGAAGCGTATGGCGTCCGGTTACGGAATGCGTATCGACCCTATCTATAAGACACCTAAGTTCCATGCGGGAATGGATTTCTCTGGAGCCCATCGTTCTGAGATATTCGCGACAGCCAAGGGAGTCATCTCGTTCGTAGGATGGAAGCAGGGTTACGGAAACTGTATGATCATCGACCACGACTATGGCTACGAGACCTTGTATGCGCACTTGGACGGATTCAAGCTCAAGCGTGGCGTAAAGGTTAACCGAGGTGATGTGATCGCGTACATGGGTAATACAGGTAAGAGTACGGGAACTCACCTGCACTACGAGGTTAGATACAAGGGTAAGGTTACCGATCCAAGAAACTACTATTTCCACGATTTGAACCCGGAGCAGTATGACGAGATGGTGCGTACTTCTTCAAACAACGGTAACGTATTTGACTAATATTCTGAATGTAGGGATGGAGTAAGGCTCCATTTTGATAATATATATACACTAATTAAATGAGTTTAATAGATAACGGAGGCGGTCCTCACCTTAACTGCAACGGATGTAGCAAGAGAAGTAACTTGGAGCTTGACACATTCGACTGGTTGTGTGATATTCCAGAGGTGGTGGGACAGACCGATTTGGTTGAAATCACATTCAAGAATACTCGCAAGGGGTATTTCAGAAATTCAAATAATCTTACATTGGTAAAGGGTGATGTTGTGGCAGTGGAGTCAAGTCCCGGCCATGATATCGGAGTTGTGTCTCTATGCGGCCCGTTGGTTCTGTTGCAGATGAAGAAGAACCGCATAGATCCCCAGCGTGCAGACATACGACGCATATACCGCAAGGCAAAGCAGGTGGATCTGGACAAGTACGAGGAGGTGAAGCAGCTTGAAGTCCCAACAATGATCAAGGCTCGCCAGATAGCTGAGAGCCTGCACCTTGACATGAAGATCGGTGATGTGGAGTACCAGGGAGACGGAGGCAAGGCAATCTTCTACTACATAGCAGAGGAGCGTGTGGATTTCCGTCAGCTTATCAAGGTGCTTGCAGATGAGTTCAAGGTAAGAATCGAGATGAAGCAGATCGGTGCCCGTCAGGAGGCTGGAAGAATCGGAGGAATCGGACCTTGCGGTCGTCCTCTTTGCTGTGCTTCTTGGATGTCCAACTTTGTGTCTGTGACTACGGGAGCTGCCCGTCATCAGGATATAAGCCCTAACCCGCAGAAACTTGCCGGACAGTGTGCGAAATTGAAGTGCTGCATGAACTTCGAGGTGGCTACGTATATCGAGGCTCAGAAGGATTTCCCTCCTAGAGACATTCAGCTAGAGACAATTACAGGAACATATTTCCACTTCAAGTCGGACATTCTTTCCCACACAATGCAATACTCGACTGCTCCGAACATGGCGGCAGGTCTTGTTACATTGACAACAGACAGAGTGAAGGAGATTATCGCACTGAACAAGCAGGGCATCAAGGTTGACTCTCTTGACGGTAACGATAACGCAGCACCTGCAAGCAAGGTTGTTGACTATGAGAACGTAGTCGGTCAGGACAGCTTGACTCGTTTCGACAAGAAGAAAAAGAACAACAAGAAGAAAAAGAACAACAACAATAACGGACCTAAGCAGGCTGCGGCAGAGGAAAATCAGCAGCAGGCAGAGGGCAACAACAACAGTTCTGCACAAAATAACCAGCCGCAGAACAACAACAAGCAGTCCGAGAACTCTCAGAATAACCAGCAGGCTAACCCTCAGAACAATCAGGGCAACCAGCAGAGACGCGATCGTGACCGCAACAGAGACAATCGTGACCGCAACCGCCAGAACAACAATAACCAGAATAACCAGCAGGGCGGAAACGGAGAGAACAACCAGCCTCGCGAAGGTCAGCAGAGGCACAACAATCACAACCGCAACCGTAACCACAACCGCAACAACCAGAATCGCAACAATCACAACCAGAACGGTGGTGGCGACAACGGTCAGCAGCATGGCGGCAGTCAGGGTAGTGAGGGATAATTAAATCAGTATTGTCTAATGAAAAAGATATTGCTAAATATATTAGCCGGTTTGTCCCTATTGTCATTGGCCTCGTGCGATGACGGAGTTGTGCAGCAGGATGTCAAGGAGATTCCGGAAACCGGATGGATGAAGGAGACTCCTGTGGAGTTCGTGTTCAGCATGCAGGACACAACAAGCCTGTACGAGGTAGTGGTGGATGTCCGAAACAAGTCGTCGTACATGTACCAGAACCTTTGGCTTTTCATCGAGGCAAAGAATCCCAAGGGCGAGGTCTATTCGGACACTATAGAGTGCATATTGGCTGACAACAAGGGAAGATGGATAGGGGACGGTGCCGGTTCTTATTTCTCTGGAGAGTACAGACTTCCCGTGTCGTTTATGCCGCAGGTTCTGTTTGGCCAGCAGGGTGACTACAAGTTCTCGATATATCAGGGAATGAGAGAGGATGTGCTTCTTGGATTGTCGGACATAGGAATCAGAATTAGACATGTCAGGGAGTAGGTTCATTCTGAACAGTCTGTTGCTTTGTGCTTGTATTTCCTTCTTCGGATGCGATAAGGAAGAGATGAACCCTATACCCGAATGCAGAGTAAACCTGAGGACTCCGTATGTGGACTATGTGTCGCTAAAGAATCCCGGAACTTTCAAAGAGTATCTGCCGGATGGAACGGTCTATGCGCTTAACACTAAACTTGGGTTTGGTGGCGTACTTGTGTTCCGTGATTTGGAGAACCAGGTCAGAGCGTGCGACCTTGCTTGTCCCGTTGAGGCTCACAGGGATGTTTGCGTCAAGGTGAAGATGCCCTATGCAACTTGTCCCGTATGCAATACTGTTTATGATCTTTCCTACGGATTTTGTGTTCCCAAGGAGGGTGAGAGCAAATTCTCGCTCAAGATATATAGCCATGTGACTGACAAGGGCAGCTATATATTGGTAACCAACTAAAGATTTTGAAAGAGAAGAGTCATTCCTAAAAACATAGACCGTTGTTTAGGAATGGTCAGAATCAATTACTATAATACCAAAGATATATTATTATGCGCACAGTTATAGCTTCTTTGTTCATATTGCTTCTAAACTGTATTGTTTCTTTGGCTGCGCCTTTGTCTGGCAGTCAGTTGAAGGCGTTGAATAACAAAATAAAGGAATATGATTATGTAGGTCCTTTCTCTGAAGGTCTTGCTATAGTAGGAAAGAACGGCAAAGTGGGTTTTATAGACAAGAAGGGGAAGATTGTTATTCCGATGAAATTTGTGTATGATGGCAATGACAAGTTTTTTGATAACTCGATGTTCAAGAATGGTGTGTTTGCAGATAAAAATATAGGTGTTATTAGCCGAACTGGTGATTTGCTGCTTCCCAAAGATGGAATATCATCTATAGAATATTTTGAAAATGAACATGCTACTGTGGTTTATTCCGAGTTGCAGTCATTTGTCTTCAAAGACGGGGTAAAGGTGGCAGAAATGAAAGGCTCTCCTGTTATAAACCCTATTTTAAAAAAAATGCTTTCAATTGGTGGCAAGTATGTTAGCGAAGATGAACTTGCCTCTAAAGGATATTCGCCTTTTACAGGAGAAATTAGAAAAGGAGCCAAGTATATGCCGTTATTTTGTTCTAATGAAGCGGATGGATTTGACGGATATATTATGTGTAAAGATGGGAAATATGGTGTGATAGACAATAATGGCGTTACAGTTTTTCCTTTTGTTTTCAATGATCATTTCATAGCTTATGGTCATGGTTTCTTTTTACATCATAATGTATCCATAGTAGAAGATGAAATTGTCGGATATTTGAGTTATCCGATATCAGTTGATGTATATCAAAACGGAGAATTGTTGCATAAAGGGGTTTCTTTTGGTGAAATGACTAACGGTCATAATTTTCTATTCATAAAAGGCGTTGAAAAAGATCAAGCCAATATGTATAAGCAAGATTTGGGTATAGATTTGCCTAGTTCTGTCTTTGAAACATTTATGATTGATGAAGGTGGGAATAGAATAAGCCGAACTCCTTATGGTAGCAACTTTTTGCACTATGATGAGAAGGTTGGTCTATGGACATTGGAAGACAAAATGGGAAACCCTGTTTTAGATAGTAAGTTCAATATTGTTGAATATTTAGGGAATAATCTATATATCGTTTGGGATCAAGGTCAGTCTAAACGATGGATTCTTAATGAAAAAGGAGATACTATCGACGATGAAAGTTTGCCGATAGACGCAGCTGAATATCTGAAACGAGGAGTTTTGGGCTTCGATGATCTTAAACTGAAGAAGTATGGTTCCCTTCATAACAATGGATACTATAATGAATTACTTTCCAAAGAAGATAATTTACTGAATATCTCTTGTAGTAAATCGTTTCATAAGAAGGGCCGCCGTACCATTTTTAGGGAGGTGCCAGAATCTAATCTAATGAAGCGAGTAGAGGTAGAATACAAGAAGGATGCCTATGGATTATATTCTAGTGATGGTAAATTGATACTACCTGAAAATTTTGATGAAATTGGCTATTTTTCGGAAGGTCTTTTATTGGTGAAATTTAATGGAAGATGGTTCTTCACTAATAGTAAAGGAGAAGGATTGCCTTATGGTGCTTTTGAAGAGATGAATAAATAATGAAATAGGCTGCGTCATTTGAAACTTGACACAGCCTATTTTGTATATTTTTGTTGTGTAGTAATTACTTGCTCTCCGCAACGAAATCAGTCATCTTGTTAGCAGCAAGTAGGTTGTACCACATCATAACCTTCTTGATGTCACTTACGTGAACTCTCTCTCTGTCAAAGTTAGGAAGCACCTCAGCGAAATAGTTGCGCATCTCGTCTCCATCCTTAGACGGCTTTACAGAAGTTTCGCCTGCGTTCTCCTTCTTCTTGATTGAGTCAAATACGCTGGCAAGTGAAACCTCACCCTCATCAGTGTAGATAGCAATGTCGTTAAGAGAGATGATTTTCTCTGTTGCATAAGCAGGAGTCTTCTTGTCTGTACCTACTTCCTTAACGATTAGCATATTTTTGCCCTGAGACACAAGTTCAAACAAACCTGGTCTGCCTGCGATAGATAAAATTCTTCTTAGCATTGTCTTTATATTTCCTTTGTCTTAAAATTCTGTATTAGTGAAAGGCGTTGCTTTCGGAATGCAAAAATAAGAAAACAAATTAAACCAAAGGGTGGTTTTACAGTAAAAAAGTTAAAATATATGATTTTCTTTATACTTATGTTGCTAATTTGATTGTTTCTTTTTATTTTTGCATCGTGAAATGATATGAAGTTACGAGTTTTATACATATTGGGGTTATTATTGACTCTTACGTCATGTGGCGGATTCACGAAGATCCAGAAGAATCCTGATGCTGATTTCCGTTTCGGAAAGGCAAAGGAGTATTACGAGAAAAAGAAGTGGATGGACTGCGCTTTGCTTTGCGAGTCCGTGCTTCAGCAGTATCGTGGTACCGAGAAGGGTGAGGAGGCTTTGTATTACACTTACATGTCGTACATAAACAACAATGACCCTTCGATTGCTCGAACTTATATCAAAAGCTACATCAAGAGCTATCCGCGCGGCCAGCATATAGAGAACGCTCGCTACAACTTGGCGTACTGCTATTATCTTGAGAGTCCGGACGTGAAGCTTGATCAGGAGCCTTCAGTTGCAGCGATTGAGGAGTTCGATTCGTATCTAGGATTTTTCCCTAACGGAGAGAACGCGTACTTGGCCAAGGAGATGAAGATCGAGATGGAGGAGAAGCTGGTCGAGAAGGAACTTCTGAACGTGAAGCTGTACTACAACCTTGGAGATTATCAGGGCAACAACTACCTTTCGGCAGTGATCGCGGCTCGCAATGCCAAGAAGAAGTATCCACAGAGCAGATACTGCGAGGAACTTTCATTCTATGTCTTGAAGTCATTGTACAAGCAGGCTGACGAAAGTGTCGAGAGCAAGCAGCTTGACCGATACATCGATGCAGTTGACGAGTATCATTCGTTTGCAAAGGAGTATCCGGAGAGCAAGTGGAAGGCTGAGGCCGACGAAATGTATCGTAAATCACAGAAGTATATAGACAAGTATTTGCCAAAGAAAAAGGCGGAGAAAGACTATTAAAATATAGTTTTCAAACAAAGAATTTTAAAACTCTAGAATAATGGATTTTAAGAAAGTTAATGCACCTTCAACTACAGTAACAAGAGATATGAATTCTCTTTGTGAGGGCGTAGGTAATGTTTACGAGGTTGTTAGCATCATCGGTAAGAGATCTAACCAGATTAGCCTAAACATCAAGAACGAGCTTGACCAGAAGCTTAAGGAGTTCGGTACAGTAGGTGATACTTTGGACGAGACTCATGAGAACCGTGAGCAGATCGAGGTGTCTCGTTACTACGAGAAGCTTCCTAAGCCAACTTTGATCGCTGCCAAGGAGTTCGAGGATGGTGACCTTGTTTATGGTTTCCGTGGTCAGAAGAGAAACTAATCAAAGAAGTTAAAAGCATAAAAATTAAGAGTTAAGGATTGGAAGATTCTTAATTCTTAATTTTTCATTTTAGTAAATGACTATGAAGGGTAAGAACATTTTACTTGGAGTTACGGGTGGAATTGCGGCTTACAAGTGCGCTCCATTGATCCGTGAGTTCGTAAAGCGTGGTGCTGAGGTGAAGGTGGTAATGACGCCGCTTGCCAAGCAGTTTATCACGCCGCTTACTCTTGCCACTCTTTCAAAGAATCCCATTCTTGTGGATTTCTTCAATCCAGAGAACGGAGAGTGGAACAGTCATGTCAGCCTTGGAATGTGGGCTGACCTATATCTGATAGCTCCGGCTACTGCCAACAGCATAGGCAAGATGGCAAACGGAGTGGCGGACAATTTGCTGCTTACATCATATTTGTCTGCAAAATGTCCTGTGTTCCTGGCTCCTGCTATGGATCTGGACATGTACAAGCATCCGGCTGTACAGAAGAATTTGGAGACTCTTCGCTCGTATGGAAACCATATCATCGAGCCCGGTTCCGGCTTCCTTGCTTCAGGACTTGAAGGAAAGGGAAGAATGGCTGAACCATTGGATATAGTCAAGGCTATAGAGGAGTTCTTCGCATCGGAGCAGGATTTGAAGGGCAAGCGTGTGATGATCACGGCAGGTCCTACACATGAGAAGATTGATCCGGTAAGATTTGTCGGAAACTACTCTTCTGGAAAGATGGGTTATGCGCTGGCTGAGGAATGCGCCAGACGAGGTGCAGTGGTCAGACTGGTTTCGGGACCTGTTTCAGTAAAGGCTCAGCATAGTTCCATCGAGGTGATAAGTGTGGAGAGTGCCCAGCAGATGTATGAAGCTGCAATGGAGGAGACAAAGACTGCTGACATACAGATCCTTTGTGCCGCAGTTGCCGACTACCGACCAGAAACAACTGCTTCCGACAAGATCAAGAGGGAGAAGACAGGCGAAATGACCATTCGCTTTGTTCCTAATCCTGATATTGCGGCATCTCTTGGCAAGGTTAAGCGTGATGGACAGATTTCCGTGGGTTTTGCCTTGGAGACTAACGATGAGGAGATGAATGCCCGTGGCAAGTGCGAGCGCAAGAACCTTGACTTTATCGTCATGAATTCGCTAAAGGATGCAGGTGCCGGTTTCCGACATGACACAAACAAGATCACGATATTTGACGCTGACGGAAGCAAGACCGAGTATGGTCTGAAGCCAAAGACCGAAGTGGCTAAGGATATTGTCGATCATATTGTCAGCATAATAAAGAAATAGGATGAGAATGAAGTTTTTACACTACATATACGTTTTGGTTCTGTCTGTCATGACAGTTTCGACTGTCTCGGCTCAAGAGATGAACTGCAGAATCAATATCAGCTCGGACAAGATTGAGGGAACAAACAAGGACGTGTTCACAACATTGACCAACGATCTTAACGATTTCCTTAACTCGACAAAGTGGACAGACGCTGTGTTTGAGAGCGAGGAGAGAATCGAGTGCAATTTCAATATTGAGCTGGAGTCTGCCTCAGGAGACAACTATTCCGGCAGACTGACTATCCAGGCAAGCCGCCCTGTCTATAATTCTTCCTATACAACAACCTTGTTCAACTTCAGCGACCAGAATTTCAAGTTCAAATATGCTGAGTTTGACAAGTTCCAGTTCAATGAGAATGAGTACGAGAACAACTTGTTGAGTGTTCTTGCGTTTTATGTCAATATAGTCCTTGCGATAAACTTTGACTCATATTCAAGATATGGAGGAACAAAGTATTTCGAAAGAGCCGAACTGATAGCAAATGTGGCACGTAGTTCGGACGATCCTGGTTGGAAGGCTTTCGAGAGCGACAAGAACAGATATGCCCTTATCACTGGATATTTGGACTCTAACCTTCGCCAGCTCAGAGATGTTTACTACGAGTACCACCGTTTGGGCTTGGACGAGTGTGCAGGCAGTGTAGAGAAGGGTAAGGCAAAGATCTACAGCCTTGTTCCATATTTGAAGGAGATGAACAGCGCAAAGCCATTCAATGTCGTGCTTCAGCTGTTTATAGAGACCAAGTTGGACGAGTTGGTTGACATGTTCGCCAATTCTCCTAGCAAGGAGCGTAAAGAGGTGTATGACATGATTCTGGCTATACATCCTACAAAAACTCAGAAGGCGGCAGAGTTGTTAAGCGAGAAGTAGAATGCTGAAGAGACTACACATAGATAATTATGCGCTGATAGAGAGCAGCGAGATTGACTTCGAATCAGGATTTACTGTAATCACGGGAGAGACTGGTGCGGGTAAGTCTATACTTCTTGGTGCCCTTGGTCTGTTGATGGGAGACAAGGTTGAGACCAAGTATTTCAAGGATGCAGAGAAGAAGTGTGTGATAGAGGCTACTTTCGATCTTTCCAACTATAAGCTTCAGCCGTTTTTTGAAGAGAACGAGTTGGAGTACGATGACGAGACTATAATCCGCAAGGAAATCCAGACATCTGGCAAGGCACGTCAGTTTGTGAACGACTCACCGGTGCCTTTGTCTGTATTGAAGTCGTTGGGAGACAGACTGATCGACATTCATTCACAGCACCAGAATCTTTTGATAAAGGACGACGAGTTCCAACTTTCAGTTGTTGACGCAGTGGCTGACACAAAAGGCGAGCTGGAGCAGTACACAACACAATACAGGAATTGGAAGAAACTTTCTGCCGAGCTTGAAAAGCTGAAGCAACAGCAGGAGCAGGACAGAGAGAATCAGGACTATTTGGAGAGCCAGCTTGAAAAACTTGCTTCCGCAAATCTCGTGGAGGGAGAGCAGGGTGAACTTGAGGAGGAACAGAATGTGTTGAGCAACGCAGACGCCATCAGGGAGTCGCTCGGCAATGCATACTGGAACATGGAGGATGACGAATCTTCCATTGCTTCAAGACTCAAGGAGAGCATCAACTCGATGAACAAGGTTGTTGACATGGTTAGCGGAATGGAGGAGCTTGTCGAGAGAAGCAACTCTTTGCTTGCAGATATCAAGGATATTTCGGCTACCTTGTCTGACTATATCGAGAAGGTGGAGAGCGATCCCAAGAGACTTGAGTTTATTCAGCAGCGTCTTGATACAATATATACTCTTGAGCGCAGATTCAAGGTGGATTCTGTCGAGGAACTTATCCAGACTAGAAAGGATTTGGAGAAGAGAGTTGCCCGATTCACTTCTTCGTCTGAGGAACTCGATGATCTCGAAAAAGAAGTTGAAAAGGCAAGAAAGGAGCTTTCAAAGTGTGCGAAAGTTCTTTCGGACAAGCGCAGCAGCAATGCAGACAAGATTGCAGACAGCATAGTCCAGAACCTTGTCGAGATGGGCATGCCGGCATCGAAGCTCAAGGTAGAGGTGTCGCAGACAGACGGATTCTCTCCTCTTGGAATTGATCAGGTCAGATTCCTTTTCTCTGCGAACAAGGACAAGACATTGCTTCCTATTTCGGACATTGCTTCCGGAGGAGAAATTTCGCGCGTGATGCTGAGTTTGAAGAATCTTCTTTCCCAGGTGTCGTCGCTTCCGACTGTCATTCTCGACGAGATAGATACAGGTATTTCCGGTGAAGTGGCCGGCCGAATGGGTAAGGTCATGAAAAAGATGGCTACACGAATGCAGGTTATCTCGATTACCCACCTGCCGCAAATCGCAGCCCAGGGAGACAATCACTTCATGGTATTCAAGGCTGACAAGGGCGAAAAGATAGTGTCAAGCATCAAACTGCTGAACGAAAACGAAAGGGTTGACGAGATAGCGCAGATGTTGAGCGGAGCTTCGCCTACGGATGCCGCTAGGGCAAACGCTCGAGAACTGATGAGCAAATAGAAATAAAATAAATAACACTAACAATATTAAGAAATGAAGAATTTTAAGCTTTTAATCGTGTCGCTTATTGCGATGCTTCCTTTTTTCTCTTCTTGTTCATACAACAGCATTGTTGAGAAGGGTGAGACTGTTGACGCTCAGTGGGCTAATGTTGAGAGTGCATATCAGCGCAGAGCAGACTTGATTCCTAACCTTGTTGCTACTGTCAAGGGTTATGCTAATCATGAGAAGTCAACTCTAGAGGCTGTAATCAATGCTCGTGCTAATGCAACAAAGATTACTCTTGACGCTTCTAACCTTACAGAGGAGAACATCGCCAAGTTCCAGGCCGCTCAGGGCGCTTTGTCACAGGCTCTTAACAGATTGATGGTTGTGCACGAGCAGTATCCTGACCTAAAGGCTAACGAGCAGTTCCGTGATCTTCAGGTTCAGCTTGAGGGTACAGAGAACAGAATCAATGTCGAGAGAGAGAAGTTCAACAACCTTGCAAGAGACTATAACACAACTATCAAGCAGTTCCCTGCAAATCTTACTGCTATGATTTTCAGCTTCTCTCCTAAGGCTTATTTCAAGGCTGAGGCAGGTGCTGAGAAGGCTCCACAGGTTTCTTTTGATTAATTTGTCTCAGCTATGGATCCGCACTCATTCTTTAGCAAGGAAGACGAAAAGAGGATAGTTGAGGCTATCGTTAAAGCCGAGTCCATGACAACCGGAGAAATCCGGGTGCATGTGGACAGCCATTCGTCTTTGTCGCCCTTTGATGCTGCTGTCAACACTTTCTCTCTTTTGGGCATGCACAAGACAAAGCATAAGAATGGTGTGTTGTTCTATATCTTGTGCGATGACAGGGCTTTCGCAGTTATCGGTGACAGGGGAATAGACAATGTTGTTCCCAACGGTTTCTGGGATGACATCTGTCAGAAGCTTTCCGCTGATTTCAAGGTAGGTGATTTCGCGGGAGGTTTAGAGGCCGCTATACTTAAGTGCGGTGCCAAGCTCAAAGAGTTCTTCCCTTCTAACGGGGAGAATGAGGACGAGCTGCCAAACGATATTTCCTATGGCAATAAAGAATAAAATCCTTAAATATGCATGGACTTTGCTGGTCTCTCTCATAGTTTTCACTATGAGCGTATCGGCTATTCCCGATAAGCCCAAAGTGGAGAGACTAGTGAATGATTTTGCTGGTATTCTATCACCAAACACTGTTGCTGTACTGGAGGATTCTTTGGTGCGTGTTTCCAATAGGACATCCACTCAAATTGTTGTAGTTACTGTCAACTCTCTTGATGGATATGATGTTTCCCAGTTCGCCTATACCCTCGGAGAAAAATGGGGCGTGGGTGGAGCCAAGAACAATAATGGCGTTGTAATACTTGTTAAGCCGAAGACTCCTGACAGCAGAGGTCAAGCTTTTATTGCTACCGGATATGGACTCGAGGGAGTTCTTCCCGATATCATTTGCGGCAGAATTGTAAATGATATCATGATTCCCTATTTCAAGAGGAACGATTACCAAGGGGGAATCACTGCTGGAACTTACGAGGTAATAAAGCGAGTTCAAGGCGAATATACTGCAGATCCTTATGACGAGGAAATTGATTGGGTGACAATTCTTATTCTGTTCGGTATCATAGGACTGTTCCTTTATATCACATTCAAGGACGGAGGCAATTCCGGCGGCGGTAGGGGAAGGCGCAGATACAACGACCATATCACATACTCCAACGACTCTTTCATTTTCGGAGGAGGAGGTTTCTCTGGCGGAAGCAGTAGAGGCGGCGGTTTCGGAGGCTTTGGCGGAGGACACTTCGGCGGCGGTGGCGGCGGCGGAAGCTGGTAACTACTTTTTTTAACTGATAATAACAATAAAACGATAAATGGGTAAGATTATTCTGACTGGTGATCGTCCTACGGGAAAGCTTCACCTCGGACATTATGTAGGTTCTCTAAAGCGTCGCGTTGAGTTGCAGAACTCAGGCGAGTTTGAGAAGATTTTTATTATGATTGCTGACGCTCAGGCTTTGACTGACAATGCTGACAATCCCGAGAAGGTGCGTCAGAACATCATCGAGGTTGCGCTTGACTACCTTTCAGTGGGTATTGACCCTACTAAGTCAACAATCTTTATTCAGAGTCAGGTGGCTGAACTTACTGAGTTGGCCTTCTACTATATGAATCTCGTTACAGTGAGCCGTGTTCAGCGCAACCCTACTGTAAAGACAGAGATCAAGTTGAGAAACTTCGAGGCTAACATCCCTGTTGGTTTCTTCTGCTATCCTATCTCTCAGGCTTCGGACATCACTGCTTTCCGTGCAACTACAGTTCCTGTGGGCGAGGATCAGGCTCCGATGATCGAGCAGACTCGTGAAATCGTGGCTCGTTTCAACAATATCTATGGCGAAACTCTTGTCGAGCCTAACATCCTTCTTCCTGACAATGCTGCTTGTCTTCGTTTGCCAGGTACTGACGGAAAGGCGAAGATGAGCAAGAGCCTTGGCAACTGCATCTATCTTTCGGATTCAGAGGCAGACGTGCAGAAGAAGGTAAAGTCCATGTTTACTGACCCAACTCACTTGAAGGTTTCTGATCCGGGTAAGCTTGAGGGCAATACTGTGTTCACTTACCTTGACGCATTCAGCCGTGACGAGCATTTCGCCGAGTTCCTTCCAGAGTACAAGTGCCTTCAGGAGTTGAAGGACCACTATACAAGAGGCGGACTTGGAGACATGAAGGTCAAGATGTTCCTAAATTCAATTCTTCAGGAGGAGCTTCGTCCGATACGCGAGCGCAGAAAGGAGCTTGAGAAGGATATCGTTGACGTATATCGCATCCTTAAGGAGGGTTCCGACGTTGCAAGAGCTGTCGCTGCCGACACTTTGGCAGACGTAAAGCGCGCAATGAAGATCAACTACTTCGAGGACCAGGAGTTGATTCAGGAGCAGGCAAAGAGATATGCTGAGCTTGCTAACCAGTAATATAATATACGGTTTGAAAAATGGCGGGGCGACACGTAAATGTCGGTCCGCCATTTTACTTTTTTGTATAGGGGCAGAGGTCTTGATGCAGTCTGCTTCCCCTTCCTTCTTTTTTGTGGTGCGAAAGATTTTGCTCAAAATTACAGATATGGGAATCCTCACCCGTATTATGGGGAGCATAACTAAAACCTTCGACTATACTCCAGATTATCTTTTGCCCCAAATGAGTTTTTGTAAAACTTCTGCCAGTTTCTTATGATTAAAAATCCGATGGCAGTATGATTTTTTCGTGTCTGTTTGTTACCTTTGCCCTGATTTTGCAGTCAAGAAATAAAAATCCGCAATAATGAGTAAGACTTCCTTTATAAGATATGTATGGCTGGTGTCCATTATCCGGCAGTACGGACATATAACCCTGAGCCAGATACAGGAGGAGTGGAGACGCTCAAGTCTGAGCGACAGCTTCCAGGACCTTCCTCGCCGTACCTTTGCCTCTCACAAGGATGCAATAGAGGAAATGTTCGGCATCAAGATCAAGGTCAACGGCTACAACCAGTATTACATAGCCGAGGAGGAGGACAAGACTGGACTCCATAATGTTCTGCTGGACTCGTTTGCCATAAAGAACATCTTTAACATGATTCCGAGTCTGGAGGGCAGAATCCTTTATGAGAACGTACCTTCGGGCCACAAGCATCTGGTGAGAATAGTGGAAAGCATGAAGATGTCCAGAAAGCTGGAGATACTCTACCATAAGTTCGGAGCTTCCGAGCCAACCATGCACCGATGCAATCCTTTGGCGCTAAAGACTTACAGGAGGAGATGGTATCTGATAGTTCAGGATCCGGCAAACGAAGACTATATCTATCCTTTGGCTTTGGACAGAATCAGCTCTCTGGAGGAACTTGACGAGACATTCATTATGCCCAAGGGATTCGATGCACAGACCTACCTGGAAAACTGCGTAGGAATATTCAACAACAGCGACATCATGCCAGAAAAAGTCGTGTTCCGAACAACCGGGAATTGGGCGGACTATGTCAGAACTCTGCCTTTCCACCATTCGCAGAAGGAATTGCGAACAGAGGGGGAGTGGGTGTACTTCGAGCTCTATGTCAAGCCGACATTTGACCTGAAACAGCAGTTTATAGAGCAGATGGACGGGCTGGAGGTTATGGAACCGCTCAGTTTGAGGACCGAGATGGCAGAAATAGTAAAATCCATGCTGAACAGGTATTCCGAATAGACAAAACTGAGAAAAGTTGTTGTATAGCAATAAAATTTGTCTATTTGTTGAAAGAGAGTATTTTTTTTGTATGTTTTTCTTTGTTGTTTTTAGAATTGTTCTTATGTTTGCAATCGAAACGAGGGATAAACGGACTAAAATAAACGCTTTCCGATAGTTTCACAGATAAGAATTGTTTAACTAATAAAATTAATAAAAAGATTATGAAGAAGATTTTTAATCTTGCAGTTATTTTGTCAACACTTTTCGCAGGTGTAGCTTTCACTTCATGTGAGGATGACGAGGATGACGTTAAGGAGGATTTCGAGACTTACGGTGATGCTAAGGATGCAGTTTATGTACAGGCTGGTCAGAAGTATCAGGCAGTTCAGGCTGGTGCAACAGCTTTCACTTTCGAGGTTAAGTCAGTAAAGGGAACAGCAGCTGATAAGAATCAGGAAGTAGTTCTTTCTATCGAAAAGAAGGGAAAGAATCAGGAGATTACTCTTGGTGATGCATCTCCTCTTTGCTCTTACCTACAGTACACTGAGGCTGAAGGTTTCAAGGCAGTTAACAAGACAACTGCTGATGCTGCAGCTAACACTATTTTTATGGTACTTGCAGGAGCTTCTAATACATCGGGTGTTGATTATATGATTACAACTCCAACAATCAACGGTACACTTGCTACAAATGGTGCTGTTGAGACTTTGTTCCGTGTAAAGACTAACAAGTAATTGCAAGTCAAAAGCTTCAAAGAATAAGAGCTACACCGCAAGGTGTGGCTCTTTTTTTGTTTTCGTTTTGTCTATGACGGTCCGATATAAATCTCGCTGAAATGTTATAGAGCATAAACCGAAATTTATTGAAAGATTATTATATGACTTTGAAAATAAATATCTATCTTTGCCAAACGTTGTGTATTAGGTATAGTTCGCTTGCTTGAATACCGGCGAAGAAAGAAAATAATATATAAAATTTAAGAATAAAAACATGGATTTCGGACATTTTGACGATGCGAACCGTGAGTTCGTCATCACCAATCCCGCAACACCATTCCCTTGGATTAACTACCTTGGAAATGAGGACTTCTTCGGTTTGATCTCTAATACAGCCGGAGGTTACAACTTCTATAAGGACGCTAAGTTCCGTCGTATTACTCGTTACCGTTACAATGGTGTACCTATGGATAACGGTGGTCGTTACTTCTACATCAAC
>JAZUHH010000019.1:0-1879 GCA_045641625.1 Paludibacteraceae bacterium | reverse complement strand
ATATTGTATCTAATCGCAACCGGTCCATACGACGCGACAAAGGTTTCAGCCACAGCCAACGGCAAGCCTATAGCTTTGACAGGAGGAAAATATACTTCTGCTCTTACAGAGACAACGAAGTTCGAGGTGGTGATTGCCAATTCTGACGGAACGAAGACTACACTTGACAAGACTGTCGAGGTTGAGAAGAAACCAGACTTCTCTTTAAAGACAACCCCTGACTGTGACAACGAGCAGGTTGAACTTTCTCTTGTCTCGTCGCAGACATACGAGCAGTCTCATATTACAGCGACAGCCAACGGCAAGCCAATCAGCTTTGCCGGCAAAAAGGCTACGGTCGAGTTTACTGAGGATGTTAATTTTGAGGTGTCTGTCTCAGGCGAGCTCTGTCCTGCAGTGACAAAGACAGCAACAGCTGAATATGACTGCGTGAAGCCGTGTCCGGTTATTGAATCGGTAACTTTCCCGGAAGATTATATTTGTTCAAATGAGCAGCCTGAATTTACTGTTGATTTGGGAAGTACTAAAGCCACATCATTTTATGTTTATAGAGAGGACAATCATGAATATGATAATCCGGAAACAGATCTTTTTGAAGCAACTACTGATGCCACATCTAACTATACAATAAAGTTAGAAAAGGATGGTTTGTACTATACAGACAAATACGGTAATTTCTCGGATCTGTATGTCATTGCTGCTTATGGAGAGTGTAAGTCAGAACCAGTAAAGATTACAATGCCTTATCAAAGTGTTCTTTTTTCTATGAGTTGGAGTAGTCCTCTATTATTCTGTGAAGGAGGAGATGAAATTACTTTATTTAGTGTGTCTTTTCCTGATTGGCAGCAAGATATAACTCCATATGTTGATGATAGCGATGGTAATATTATTGAATTAGAAAAGATGGAGCATAGTGATAGAAGTTTTTCTTATCGTGTGAAAGGTGGGACAAATACATATTATTATTATGTTTCAAACGATCCAAATAAAAAATACTATTTGAACAGCGTTTCTAAAAATAGATGTGTTAAAGGTACATCCAGATATTTGATACAAAGATATATAACTGAACCTCATAAGTTAAGTATCGATGTTACATCTTCGTCAAATATAGAAAAGACTTCAGGCGGATATGTAGTATGCGAAGGGGAAGAAGTGACATTGTCGTTCACTGAAAATAATATAGCCAATATTACTTCTTACTGTATTGATAATGGTAAAGAAGAAAAAGGTACAGGTAATTGGGTTTGGGAGTATAGAAAAAATGGTGAAGAGAGTTTTACTCCTTTTACAGATTCCGAAAAATCTGAATTTATAAATTCTGTAATTGACAATTCTTTAGAGATAAGGGCTAGTATGACATACGTACCTCAATTCGATCGTTGTCCTAAAGCAGTTTCTAATATTATCGCTATAGACAAAGAGAAGAATCCAGAGTTTACTTTGGAAACAACTAAGGACTGTGTAAACAAGGAAGTTGAATTGACTATTGTGTCCGATCAAACATACGATGCTTCTCAGATTACAGCTACAGCCAACGGCAAGCCAATCAGTCTGACAGACAAAAAGGCTACAGCAGAGTTTACCGAGGACACAGAGTTCGAGGTTACTGTCGCAGGCAAGGCATGCCCTGCAGTGACAAAGACAGCAACTGCTGAATATGACTGCGTGGAGACTGAATTCTCACTTGAAACAAGCTATGAGCGTGTCTGTGAGGAAGGTGAAGTTATATTGTATTTAATCGCAACCGGTCCATACGACGCGACAAAGGTTTCAGCCACAGCCAACGGCAAGCCTATAGCTTTGACAGAGGGCACATACAAGTCAACTGTGACCGAGACAACAAAGTTCGAGGTTGTTATAGAGAATGCTAACGGCA
>JAZUHH010000018.1:0-33039 GCA_045641625.1 Paludibacteraceae bacterium | reverse complement strand
AATGATTGACAAACTTATATTCACCATACATAAAAAGCAATGGTTTTATAACAAACTGATACGAATCAGAGGGTTGAGCCTTTGGTTGATTCAAATGTTGCAATGAAAAACCAAAATTCATTTTGTTTAATTGAAGTGAAGCTCCAAAGTTCAAATCAAACAAAATGTCGCTATCCTCAGAACCTCCCGTGACAACAATGTCCGAAGAGTTGTGATAAGTATCACCAGCCAAATCATCACTACCACAAAAGTCAGCATCAGAAAAATCTATTTTACTGTCGCCAAACCCTGCGACCAAACCGAGACCCACACATCCGTTCTTGATCGGAATGCGATACGCATACTGAAATGCAAATCTCTTGAACTTCCAGAATCCCTCACTCTGTTCCGAATAAGAAACTCCGGCCGCCTGATCTCTTGATGAAGGCAAGTGAGAATTAAACGCAAAAGTCAATGACTGCGGGCCACCCGAAAAACCTGCCCACTGGCGCTGGAATTCGCCAATCACGTTCGTTCTCTTGTTATAGGCCAATTTCGAGGGATTTACCAACTCCCACTTCAAAACTGAAGCAAGGTAGTCTTCGCTCGAAAATTGAGAAAACACTGCTAAGTTGTTAAAAAATAGCAACATAGAGAGAAGAACCACCTCTCTCCTCCTGTTTTCAAGAGAATTTAAAAGCAATATTAGTATTTTTTGGACATATTCACAAAGAAAATGTGCGACTTTTTTTAAAAATTTTAACATTTTCTTTTCTGCGAACATTCCGTTAATACTCATCTTCATTAAAAAGAAAATCATCTTTACTAGGATAATCAGGCCAAATATCTTCGATTGTCTCATATATTTCACCCTCATCTTCTAGCTCCTGAAGATTCTCGATAACCTCAGAAGAAAGACATGTACGATTGGCATAATCAATCAACTCATCCTTGGTTGCTGGCCAAGGTGCGTCTTCCAACTTGCTTGCTAACTCTAATGTCCAATACATATTAAGTATCTTATTAAATTTAACTTAAAAGCTTGTTCTCATTATGAGAGAGTGCAAAAGTATATTATTTTTAAAAAAAACAAACTAAAAGAGAGACTTTTTTTTCAACATTTAGCATTTATTTAAACACAATGCCACCCAATTGTCCTTTTCTTTGAACGAAAGCAGCCTAAAACCATGCTCTTCAGCAACCTTTTGAATATCTGGAATATCGGACTTATAGAAACCGCTCAAAAACAGCAGTCCTCCTTTCTTGATCGAAGGCGCATAAGTAGGCACATCGGCAAGAAGAATATTCTTGTTAATGTTTGCCAAGAAGATGTCATACTCCTCTTTTAAGCCTGCGACGGACGAAGCATCACCCTGACGAACAGAAATCACATCCTCAACACCGTTCACGCGGAGATTGTCAATCGAATTCTCGTAAGCCCATTCGTCAATATCAACCGCATCAACTTTGCCTGCGCCCCTCAAAGCGGCAAATATTGAAAGAATCGCAGTTCCGCAACCCATATCCATGACCTTTTTGCCCTTGAAGTCGTTATCTGCGATGTGGCGAATCATAAGTTCAGTAGTTTGGTGATGGCCTGTTCCGAATGCCATACGCGGATTTATGATGATTTTATACTCGGCTTCGGAGACATTTTTATGGAAGGCACTGCATATAACGCATTTGTCAGCTATGACAATAGGTTGGAAATAGTTCTTTTCCCATTCCTCGTTCCAATCCTTGTCCTCCATTTCCTGCACAGAAAAAGTTATCTCGTTATATAAGGGATTTTCCTGGATTATATTTGAAACGCTTTCTTTATTATATAGGGACTCCGGCACATAGGCCAACAAACTATCTTCTTCTTGCGTAAACGAGTCAAAGCCAATTTGAGCCAAGTCATTTGACAACAGGTCAGATATAAATGAATTCTCTTCTTTGAAATTTGCTGTAAATTTTACTTCAAGGTATTTCGCCATATGCTTAATGTTTTAAGGAATAAATTGAAAAGAAAGAGGACAAACTAAATTTGTTTGTCCCCTTCTTGTTTTATAAAATGTCAAATGTCTAAGCGACTAGAATTAGTCCTTAAACTTTGCACAAAGATACTCGCGGTTCAAACGAGCGATGTTGCTTATAGAAACTGACTTAGGACACTCTGCCTCACAAGCACCAGTGTTAGTACAGTTACCGAAACCTAGCTCGTCCATCTTAGCGATCATAGCCTTGACACGCTTAGCAGCCTCTACCTTACCCTGAGGAAGTAGTGCAAGCTGAGAAACCTTTGCAGAAACGAACAACATAGCTGATCCGTTCTTACATGCAGCAACACAAGCACCACAACCGATACAAGAAGCAGCATCCATAGCCTCGTCAGCGATTGGCTTAGCGATAGCGATAGCGTTAGCGTCAGGAATACCACCTGTATTAACTGAAACGTAACCACCTGCCTGCATAATCTTGTCGAAAGCAGTACGATCTACCATAAGGTCGCGGATGATTGGAAAACCAGCCGAACGCCATGGCTCGATTGTAATAGTGTCGCCATCGTTGAAACGACGCATGTGAAGCTGACAAGTTGTAACAGCTGCATCCTTACCATGAGGCTGACCATTGATATACAATGAACACATACCACAGATACCCTCACGACAATCGTGATCAAATACAACTGGCTCCTCGTGCTTCTGAACTAGCTGCTCGTTAAGAACATCTAGCATCTCAAGGAATGAGCTCTCTGTAGAAATGTTCTTAAGTTCGTAAGTCTCGAACTTACCTGGCTCCTTAGGTCCTCTCTGACGCCAAACCTTAAGAGTTATATTAATAGTATTATCCATTTTATCTGAGAATTTTCAAGTTGATGAAATTAGTTCTTGTAGTTACGAGTCTTACGCTCAGTCTCCTCATAGTCAAGAGGCTCCTTCAAAAGCTCTGGATCAGAATCCTCACCAGTGTACTTCCAACAAGCAACGTAAGAGTACTCCTCGTCCTGACGAAGTGCCTCACCCTCTGGAGTCTGGAACTCCTCACGGAAGTGACCACCACAAGACTCGTTTCTGTTGAATCCGTCGATTGCCATCAAGTAACCAATCTCAAGGAAGTCAGCAAGACGAAGTGCCTTCTCCAACTCAGTGTTTAGAGAGTTAGCCTCACCTGGAATGAATACATTTGACCAGAACTCCTTCTTGATCTCCTTGATCTTCTTCATTGCAATCTGAAGACCTTCCTTAGTACGGCCCATACCTACGTACTCCCACATAATGTGACCAAGCTCCTTGTGGATTGAGTCAACAGAACGCTCACCCTTGATGCTCATCAACTTAGCGATCTTATCCTTAACACCCTTCTCAGCATCTGCGAACTCAGCAGAATCTGTAGAGATGCGAGGAACCTGAATCTGATCAGCAAGATAGTTCTGGATAGTGTAAGGCAATACGAAGTAACCATCTGCAAGACCCTGCATCAAAGCAGAAGCACCAAGACGGTTAGCACCGTGGTCTGAGAAGTTAGCCTCACCAATAGCGAATAGACCTGGGATAGAAGTCATCAACTCGTAGTCAACCCAGATACCACCCATTGTGTAGTGGATAGCAGGGAAGATCTGCATTGGAACTTCGTATGGATTCTGGTCAGTAATCTTCTCATACATCTGGAACAAGTTACCATATCTTGCAGCAACAACATCCTTACCAAGACGCTGGATAGCATACTTGAAGTCAAGGAATACAGCAAGACCTGTATTATTAACTCCGTAACCCTTGTCACAACGCTCCTTAGCAGCACGCGAAGCAACGTCACGAGGTACAAGGTTACCGAATGCAGGATAACGACGCTCCAAGTAGAAGTCACGATCCTCATCAGGAATATCAGTAGCCTTGATTAGACCCTTCTGCAACTTCTCTGCATCCTCCTTCTTCTTAGGAACCCAGATACGACCATCGTTACGAAGAGACTCAGACATCAAAGTAAGCTTTGACTGGATATCTCCGTGAACTGGGATACAAGTTGGATGGATCTGAGCGTAGCATGGGTTAGCGAAGTAAGCACCCTTACGGTAGATCTGCATAGCAGCAGAACCGTTAGAACCCATGGCGTTAGTTGATAGGAAGTAAGTGTTTCCATATCCACCAGTACCGATAACTACTGCATGAGCACCGAATCTCTCGATCTCTCCAGTTACAAGGTTACCAGCGATGATACCACGAGCACGACCGTCGATGATAACAACGTCAAGCATCTCGTAACGAGTATAAAGCTTTACAGTACCCTTGTTAACCTGACGGCTAAGAGCTGAGTAAGCACCTAGAAGAAGCTGCTGACCTGTCTGACCCTTTGCATAGAATGTACGAGACACCTGAGCTCCACCGAATGAACGGTTGTCAAGAAGACCACCGTACTCGCGAGCGAAAGGAACACCCTGAGCAACACACTGGTCGATGATGCTGTTAGAAACCTCAGCTAGACGGTAAACGTTAGCCTCACGTGCACGATAGTCACCACCCTTGATTGTATCATAGAACAGACGGTAAACAGAGTCACCATCATTCTGATAATTCTTAGCTGCGTTGATACCTCCCTGTGCTGCGATAGAGTGAGCACGACGAGGAGAATCCTGAATACAGAAGTTAAGTACGTTGAAACCTAGAGCTCCAAGAGAAGCAGCAGCAGAAGCACCTGCAAGACCTGTACCTACTACAATGATGTCTAGCTTACGCTTGTTAGCTGGGTTAACCAACTTCTGGTGATTCTTATAGTTTGTCCACTTTTGAGCAAGAGGACCTTTAGGAATTTTAGAATCTATAGTTGCCATAATTATTATTTTCTTACACTTAAACAAATAAAATTATAGGTTTGAACAGTAACCAAACACAACAACTGCAGCAAAACCTAAACAAATGATTGTTGCGAAGATCATAGAGATGCACTTGATACGGCTCATCCAAACCTTGTTGTTCATACCTACAGTGTGAAGAGCTGACCAAATACCGTGAGTCAAGTGGAACCACAATGCACACAACCATGCTAGATAAATAAGGCAAACCCACCACTGGCTGAATGTAAACTTGATCAAAGCAGCACCGTTCTCTGTAGCCTTAACTTCATCGCACTCTAGACCTGACTGAGCAACAATAGCAGCTGTCTCCTTAATCATATCCTCGCTACCGATTAGCTCAGGAAGCATCATCTTAGCCCAGAAGTGGATCAAGTGGAAACACATGATACCGACAATTACAAGACCAAGTACGAACATGTTCTTAGAAGACCACTCAACGTCAGTCTTTGAGGAAACCTCGTACTTTACAGGACGAGCATTTCTGTTCTGCGCTGTAAGAATAGCAGCCATAACAAAGTGAACAAGCACACCAGCTACAAGCACAGCAGTACCAGCTACAGCATACCAATTAGAACCAAGGAAGCCACAAACTGTATTGTAGGCATCAGCACTAATGATAGCCACTAAATTCATTGACATGTGAAATGTCAAGAAAAGGACAAGGAAAATACCTGATATACTCATTATCAGTTTTCTTCCCACCGAAGAATTAGTTAACCACATAAAAAATTAAATTATTTTATTGAATTATTATTTATTTTTCAGTCTAAATGCGCATGATAAACACTATCACACGATGCAAAAATACAAAGAAATATCAATTAGTCTGCATTTTTATTTGAAAAAAAACTTTCCTAATGTTTTTTATTGCTCCTAACACACCAACGAATACTCAAAAACTAAATCAGGAACGAACAAAAGCAACAGAACCGTGGTAACAGCAAACAGCAGCATTGCCATACTACTCTTTCCTATCAGTACATTCAATGCCTTACCCTGCCTTATCTGCTTTAGCTTAACATAGTTGTACGAATGTACGATGATATATGGGATATATGCCAAAGCAATGATCAGCCTGCTCATATTGTTTTCTGTATAATTGCAAAGTCCATAAACCATAACCACCACAGCACCTATACCTATAAACAGATAGAACAAGCGACCGAATTTTTCTCCGAACATTGCCACAAGTGTGTTCTTGCCATCACGCTTGTCAGTGTCTCTGTCTCGGTAATTGTTCACGATAAGCAATGTATCGACCACCATTCCAACTGCTATACCAACAAAGACAGGTATAGAATACGACTTCAACTCATCGTATGTCATAACATAAGCAGTATAATACACAGCCACATGACCAAAGAAGGCTATTACCGCCACATCTCCCAATCCATGATAAGACAAAGGGAATGGTCCTGATGTATAAGAGTATGCAAACAAGACACTGAACACACCGACCATACACAAAGTCCACAACACATTATAAGTCGGTTGATACCAAGGGCTTACAACTTCTGTTGCTTGTATGTCCATATACAGCTTATAGAGCATTACCAGTCCGACTATACAAGCAAGTGCAGTAACAATTGCTATACCAATGTACATTGCTTTCTTTGTTATCCAGCCTTGCGCCATAGCACGCTTTGGTCCGAGCCTGTCCTCTCCATCCGTTCCCTTCAAATAGTCGTAAAGGTCATTGATAAAGTTTGCATCAATCTGCATTAGTACAGCAAAAAGCAAACACATTCCTGCCAACATCAATGAAGGAATTTGGAAATACATAAAGCAGTCTAACCAAGACTTGAATCCCATTTCAACATAGGCTTCTGCTCCTGTTATATCTGCAACATGGCTACTGAAACAATATTCGAGTCTCCAACCCAAGGCGGCACCGACCAGCACAGGAGCCACTGCAGCCGCCAAAGTCTTGGGACGGGATGCCAGAATCCAAGCCTTGAATGAATTAACTTTTACTTCATCGTTCATATCATCAACACTTATTCAGTTACAGAGACTTCTTTATTTCTTTCATTTCCTGAGAATCGAAAGCCTTGATAGCCTGAAGAATCTCTTTGTCCGACTTGTTAAGAATCCAATAGAAAGGTCTGTCTCCATGATCATCCTTACCTATGACATTTCTCACGATGTAAGCACACAAAGACATCTCCATCTTGCTTCGAGAGATAGCGATCTCCTTATCCTTCCTTTCCAAACCTTTGGCAGAGGCATAGGCAACAAACTTGTCAACGATATTGTTTGCGACAAGATAGTTGTACAGCTTCTTATAGTCGCCCTGCTTCAAAAGCAGTTCTCTATTGTCCTCGGAATACTTTAGTGCGAAGCTATAGATCAAGCTCTTGTTGAACGCCTGGATGTAGTAAGGACTGTTGTTCACAGTGTCACGAGGAACGAAGATGTCCGGAGCAATTCCTCCGCCTGCATAGATAGTACGTCCAAGTCTAACTGTCTTGTACTCAACTGTATCCTTGATGGAAGCACGCATGCTGTCCTCGTCAAAGATCTCTCCCTTCTCATATCTGTCAACCAAATCCTTGTTATAGTCCTTTCCATCTCCATAAGGCTTCTGAATGCATCTTCCAGAAGGGGTGTAGTATCTGGCGATAGTCACACGAACTGCAGAGTTGTCCGGCAAAGGATACTGCTGCTGGACAAGTCCCTTTCCGAACGAGCGGCGACCTACGATCAATCCACGGTCATTGTCCTGAATTGCTCCTGCAAAAATTTCGCTTGCCGAAGCCGAATGTTCATCTACAAGAACTACGATCGGCAAACCGCTGTACTTCTTGTTTCCGGAAGCGTTATATCTGTTCTCTCTGATCTTTGTTCCTCTTGTTATCAGGATCAAGTCACCCTTATTTAACAGATTGTCAAGCATAGTCTTGACTACGTTAAGGAATCCTCCTCCGTTGCCTCTCAAGTCAACAATCAACTGCTTGACTCCTTCGTTATGCAGATTCTCAAGACATGCCATGAACTCCTTGCCTGTTGACTCACCGAATCTGTCCACACGGATATAGCCAGTCTTGTCGTCTATCATGTAGTGTGTGTCGATTGTCTCCAAAGGAATTTCACCACGAACAATCTCGAACGGAAGAATATCCTTGCTGCTCTGTCTCTTGATACCGACTTTAACCTTAGTATCCTTGTGACCTCTCAATCTCTTGATCGCCGTCTCGTTAGTGCAAATCTTTCCGACAAACACAGAGTCGTCTATTGTCACGATCTTGTCTCCTGGAAGAATACCTACCTTCTGGGCAGGTCCTCCTGAAATTACCGAAACCACATGGATTGTATCCTCCTGAATGTTGAACTGGATACCAACACCGAAGAACTTGTCGGCAAGGCTCTCGTTGGTCAAATCCAAATCCTTGGCAGGGATGTACGAAGAATGAGGATCCAGATTCGCAAGAATTGTAGGAAGCGACTGCTCCACCAGATCGGACATATTGACGGAGTCAACGTATGTCGCTGACACCAGACGCATGACCTCTGCAAGCTTCACATAGCCTGCGTCGTCAGTGTATGTCATAGGGGTCGGATTCTGCGTTGAGGAAATCTGATCGACTACAGACTGTCTTGCCCTTACCGAGTACATGCCGCCCTGATAAGCCGCAATGGCCACAACAGCAAGAATTAGCGGAAATAATATCTTTAGCTTAAAATCTTTCATAAGAGGTTTATTCTTCTATCTTCAACAACTCTATCTTGACACCTGCCGCCTTTAGAAGATCTATTCCGTCTGTCAGCCTGTACTCCTCGGAATAGACCACACGCTTTATGCCGGCCTGAATGATCAGCTTGGCACACTCGATGCACGGAGAGGCAGTAACGTAAAGAGTCGCTCCGTCACTGCTGTTGTTTGATCTCGCCACTTTAGTGATGGCATTTGCTTCGGCATGAAGGACATAAGGGAAAGTCTTGTTGTTCTCGTCCTCACACACATTCTCGAATCCTGATGGTGTGCCGTTATATCCATCAGAGATAATCATATTGTCTTTTACAAGCAAAGCTCCAACCCTTCTGCGAATACAATACGAGTTCTCTGCCCATATATACGCCATACGTATGTAGCGGCTGTCCAGCTTTGTCTGCTTTTCTTTGTTTTCTGCCATATTTGTTTGATAAGTTCTTTGCTTTGTTTCTCTTATAGGAAGGATGTGGAGGTAAACATCTCTACATCTTGGGCTGTGATCTCCGATGGACATAGAATCAAAAGTCTCTCGACCACGTTTCTCAACTCTCGGATATTTCCAGTCCACTCCATGTTCATCAATGCCTCTATAGCATCTGGAGTCACTACCTTAGGAGCGTCACCCTCCGGAGCCATCTGCTTGATAAAGTGGTTGACAAGAATAGGGATATCTGTCTTGCGCTCTCTCAAAGGCGGCACATGAATAGGAATTACATTCAATCTGTGATAAAGGTCCTCTCGGAAGTTGCCCGAAGCGATCTCCTTCTTCAAGTCCTTGTTTGTAGCGGCAATTACACGCACATTGACCTTCAGGCTCTTGTCGCCGCCCACTCTTGTAAGCTCGTTCTCCTGAAGCACGCGCAACACCTTTGTCTGTGCAGACAGCGACATGTCTCCGACCTCATCAAGGAACAGAGTACCTCCGTCAGCCTGCTCAAACTTTCCTATTCTCTGCTTAACTGCAGATGTAAACGAACCTTTCTCGTGTCCGAACAGCTCGCTCTCGATCAATTCCGACGGGATAGCGGCACAGTTCACCTCTACGAAAGGCATATTTCTTCTGTTGCTGTTCTCAAAGATACTGCGGGCGACAACCTCCTTACCTGTACCGTTCTCTCCTGTGATTAGGACTCTGGCATCAGTCGGAGCCACACGCGAGATGATTGCCTTCAAGTGGTTCATCACCGGACTTTCTCCAATCATAGGATGGGAAGAAGCAACCAAACTAGGTTCTTTGACGGAAGACGAATCGGCAGGCTTGCTTGAAACTGGAGCTGCAGCCACCTTCTTCTCTGGTTCGCCGCCTATAACGCTGTGCACCTTGCCGCCATGCTGGGAACTTGCGGACAATGCGTCCTTGACCACAGATAGGAGACGGTCGAATTCAATAGGCTTCTCGATAAAGTCAAAGGCACCTTTCTTGATGCACTCCACCGCAGTCTCTATGTTTCCGTGTCCGGAAATCAGGATCATCTTTGTTTCCGGATGCAGTTTCTTCATGGACTCGAGAACTTCGATTCCGTCAACTTTCGGCATCTTGATATCCGAGAATACCAGGTCAAAAGTTTCATTTGCCGCTTTTTCCAGTGCTATCTCTCCGTTTGCAGCAACCACCACCTCATGGTTCTCGCTTTCGAGAATGTCCATCAGCGTGTTTCGTATGCTGCGCTCGTCATCTACTACCAATATCTTTGCCATCGTTTTTCCCCCAATATTAACTACTTCTTGATTATCGAAGTCATAGGATACTTGGTTCCCTCGATCTTGCCGAGAGAAGCGATTGCAGATCCCATCTTCAACTTCGCCTCTACATATACGGGCACGTGATTGGCGTCATCCGCCACATACACACCCAAATCTTCTTCACGCTTGAACAGACCTCCGGAAATTACCGAAGGGGTGAAGTACATTGTCTTGTACTTTGTTCCGTTCTTGACCTTCAAGTTCTTCTTGCCCTGGAAGGACAATCCAAGCTTATGTACCGAGTCGTCGTACATCATGACCAACGGAACCTGCTGCTTGCGGACCAGCGCGTCAGTGTTTATGTTTCGCGTAGTGTAGCAACAAGAGATCAAGTCGTAAACATTCCTTGCAATGTTATACTGCTTGTCCCAAGAATTATTCTTCTTGTCCCTGTGATAGCTTACAAGTACGCTGTCCCCTGTCGGAGTGTAAACGTACCTTGTACTGCTGTAATACTTGTCCTCATGCTTATGGTCCTCATAGGCAACCGGATCAAGAGTATTCTTGTCGATATATGAAACGAAAGTGTCGCGAATTACATAGTACTTCTCGAACATGCCCATTGTGTAGCCTGTCACAGACAGCTTATAGCAGTCCTTGCCGTTCTTCATCGCAGAACTGCACTCAAACTTGACGTCACCTGCGTGAACCCAAATGAAACCAAGATTGAAGTATATGTTATACGTTGCCTTCTCGCCAACCTGGAACACAGGCTCGCGCAAGTACAGCTCGCTTTTTGTCTGGGCAAACGACATCACCGCTAGAAATAGCGTTACCAATAATAAGCCAATTCGTTTCATAGTCGTCAAATTTATTGGTTAATACTAATTGGGATGTACAGACTTTGGTATTCTTGACCAGCGGATATAGCCTGCGTCACCGTCAATTGAAAGCCAGATGAACAATGGCTTGCCGACGATATGGTCCTCTGGAACGAATCCCCAATAGCGGGAATCCAAGGAATTGTGTCTGTTGTCTCCCATCATCCAGTAGTAATCCATCTTGAAAGTGTAGCTGTTTGCTGCAGCACCGTTAATATATATTGTGCTGTCCTTGATTTCAAGATCATTACCTTCATAATTCTTAATACAGCGCTCGTAAACATAAATGTTGTTCATGTTCAGGTCGATAGTCTCGCCTCGAGCTGGAATGTGGATAGGTCCGTAATTGTCCCTTGTCCACTTGTTGTTCGGATCGTTCAAAGGATAAACCTTGCTGCCGAAGTCCTCGTCAGACTCTCTCTTTATGCTTACGATGTCCGAACGGGTTGCAATCTTCTCCTTCATCTGCTTTGTCAAAGGAAGACGATACACATAGTTGTAGAGACCGTTTTCATTCATCTTGTAACCAGTCCTCTCCAATATGTTTGCGGCACCCAAAGACTTGTTTATAAGGTATCTGTCCTCCTTGTTTACCGAAAGGCTAGTAAAATACTTGTCAGAGATTGGACCGGTTGTCTCCACCCAATAGCAGAACTGCATGTTCTTCGGATCCTCGATTAGCTGGTTGTTCAAATAAAGGTTTCCGTCAGAAAGCAGAAGGTCATCACCTGGAAGTCCGACACATCTCTTGACATAGTTCTCTCTTCTGTCAACAGGACGATATAGGATCTCGCCCAATTTCTCGCCTCTGTCAAGGTTGTTCATCACCCATTCTCTGCCGTACTGGCTTACCATCGAGTAGTAGTCTGGGTTAGGGCAATTTGCCAATACAGTGTCTCCGGCAGGGAAGTTGAACACCACGATATCGTAAAGCTGGATGCTTCCAAGACCTGGCAGACGGTTGTACTCCCAAGAAGGCTTTTCCAAATACGACTTGCAGTTAAAGACCGGAAGTGTGTGCTGTACCAAAGGAAGTGAAAGCGGAGTCATCGGAGAACGAGGACCATAGCTAACCTTGCTCACACAAAGGAAGTCGCCAACAAGCAGAGTCTTTTCAAGCGATGAAGTTGGGATCTTGTACATCTGAAAGACATAGTTGTTGATGAAGTACACAGCGAAAAGAGCGAACACAATCGCGTCTATCCATGACGCCACCTTTCGTAGTAACACGTTGGGGTTCTTCTTCCATGCATCCCATGCTACATAGCGTGTAACGTAAACCTCGAATGCAGGGACAAGCCACAACAGCACCCACGGGTTCGAAGCCCATATAGTGAACAGAACTATCAACAGAGCCAAAAGTCCGAACTTGATCCACTGCGCCGGCTTGGTGCTCTTCACACGGTCACCGAACGAGCCGCTCTTTGCTCCGATATATTCCAGATCATCCTTGTCTTTCGACCTTGCAGAAATAATTCCCATAACTCTTAAAACTTAAACAAATCATCTGTACCAAGCAATCCCTTCTTGCCAACTACGAACTCTGCCGCAAGAACTGCTCCAAGTGCAAATCCCTCACGGCTCTTTGCATCGTGAGTAATCTCTATTGAATCCACAGAAGACTCATAGCGGATAGTATGTATGCCTGGAACCTCTCCCTCGCGAATGGACTTGATTGCCATGTCAGTGCTCTTGCCCTCAACCTCCTTGGTCCATGCTGTCTTGCGGTCAAGGTTGTCAAGAATACCCTCTGCAAGAGTGATGGCAGTTCCGCTTGGTGCGTCAAGCTTGTGAATGTGGTGAACTTCAGTCATCTCTACGTTATACTGAGAGAATCCGTTCATGATCTTGGCAAGATACTTGTTCACTGCCATAAAGATGTTCACACCAACCGAGTAGTTTGAGCTCCAGAACAAAGTTCCGTTCTTCTTCTCCATCTCTGCCTTAACCTCTGGCATCTTATCAGTCCAACCTGTAGTACCGCATACCACTGGTACTCCGGCATTGAAACAAGCGTAGATATTGTCGATTGCCACAGCTGGCATAGTGAACTCGATAGCGGCGTCAGCGCTCTTGAAAGCCTCGCCCTTCATGTCATCACGGTTGTCAATGTCGATAATTGAAACTATCTCATGACCTCTTTCTCTAGCTATCCTTTCAATTATATGGCCCATCTTGCCATATCCGATCAACGCAATCTTCATATCTTTAATTTATTTATATTCAACATATTACCACTGACATCCACTATCAACTCCGCACAATACGGCATGATAATGAATATAGAGATTGGCAAAAATAAGAACTTTTTTTGTATTTTTATAAAAACAGAGCGTCATTTTCTGCATATTCTCCAATCCTACCGCCGACAAAGATACTGCTTATATAGTCCATAGACACGCAAAAACTGACTTTCTTAGCCTATTTTAACTTTAATTAACAGAAAAGGGGAAAGACATAGCTGCCCTCCCCTTTCCATGACACAAAATCATGTACTAATCATGCTTCATTCCGTAAGTCTTTCGAAATATTACATTCCCATTCTCCTTCAACTCGTATGTGTATTGACCCTCAAACTTATACGAAGAAGTAAGGATAGCGTCATGAGCCTCCTCGCATGCCTTCAATATATCTTTTTTAGAAGAGCTCTTGGAAAAAGTTCCGCTACTGTAATTAAAGGCAAGACCTGCACCTTCAAACACACTCCAATAAACATTATAAATATAAGCACCTTCTCCGTCGCCTCTGTTGTACATCACCCCATATTCAAATGTATATTCCGCATCATCTTCTTTCTTATCATCACAAGAATTCACAACCAAAGATAGGGAAACCGACACCAGATAAAATAGCAAATACCAAATTCTCATAATACTTAATTAATATGCAGTTATACCAAATTTTATTGCATCTCCACCTTAACACCTGAATAAAAAAAAGCCTACATAATAGTTTATTAAACAATATGGTGAGGCGATAAAACCATAGTGTTCAAGCCATGATAACATAATAATTTGTCATACTGTAATCTCCAGCTTCAAAAACACCGCAAAATTAAACAAAATTTCTTTTTTTAACAAGCAAAACAATATAAAAACTAAGTATAAAAACAAAGATGATCAAAATTCCCGTCTTTTCATGCAATGCAATCCGAGTATGGCAGGCGAAGACACAAGAATAAGAATACACAAGAATAAATTTGATTCCGATTACATTTTGCATGCCAAAGAATCTTAGTTTTGTTATAGCGGAGTTCTGGCTATCTTTTACAAAACTTAAATTTCACATGAAACTGTCCTCGCCGATAACAGACAAAAAGAAATTGCCTTGCCAACGCTCCTTACCTTAGCTTAGAAACATGTTTTTCAGTTCTAACTGTCTCCACACGCCCTTTGTTAAATGGCTCTTAGACATGAAGATACTTTGGATCGTGGAAGAAGGCACAAAACGCAAAAAGTCCAGAGAAATATGCCTTTCAACAATATTTTTCGCTAATTCAGTCTGTTTTTATCAAAAAAAACTGAAAAATTGTTTGTTTATTCGACAAAATCTATACATTTGCCATGTCCATCGGGACAATTGTGATTTTGAATAGTAACTAATTTTTCGATTATGAACAAGACAGAACTAACTGACGCTATCGCAGCAAAATCAGGTCTTACTAAGGCTGATTCAAAGAAGGCTCTAGATGCATTCCTAGACGCTGTTAAGGAGACACTATCAAAGGGAGAGTCAATCAACATCACTGGCTTTATGTCTCTTTCAGTAAAGGAGAAGGGTGAGCGTCAGGGTATCAATCCTCGTACAAAGGAGACAATCACTATCGCTGCAAGAAAGGCCGTTGCTTTCAAGGCAGGAGCTGAGCTAGACGACGCAGTTCGTAACAGCTAAAAAGAAAAGTGTTTTTTCGTTTCGTGAAAAGCGTGGAGGTTTTTATTAACCCCACGCTTTTTTATTGCCCCTTTCAGTTCTTTTTTCCTTTTCTTTTTTATACCTTTGCACGTAAATAATAAAATCTTACAACGATGACTATTGACGACAACAAAGTGGTTAGCATCTCTTACCAGCTGTACTGTGGTGAAGGTGATGATATAGAGCTAATGGAAGAGGCTACTGCCGAGGAGCCAGAAACTTTCAAGATAGGAAACGGTGAGATGCTCGACAAGTTCGAGGAGCAACTTATCGGACTAAAGAAAGGTGACAGTTTTGACATTTACGTGGAGCCTCAGAACGCTTACGGTGAGTGGAGCGAGGAGAACGTAAAGACTTTCCCTAAGGAGACTTTCAGTTGCGACGGTGAAATCGACGAGGAGGAGCTTTATGAGGGCAACGCCATCATGATGCTGAACGAGGATGACGAGGAGTGTCCTGCTCTTGTGGTAAAGGTTACAAAGAACGAAGTTACTCTTGACTTCAACCATCCGCTTGCTGACGAGAGACTTCACTTCGTGGGAAAGATCATCGACGTGAAGTGGTAACGGAACCAGCACGCACAACAAAATTTCATTCAAGTTAGATTTTTGTAATTCACAGCTATATGATTATTGAAGACAACATGTTTGTGACACTAAAGTACCAGCTTTATGTGGGTGCAGACAAAGAGGAAGTTATGATAGAAGAGACTCCGGACGACCAGCCTTTCAAGTTCACTTGCGGACTAGGAATGGTTCTTCCTAAATTTGAGGAGGGACTTAAGGGCAAGGCTCAGGGCGACAAGTTCGAGCTACAAATATCTCCGGAGGATGCATACGGAGAATACGAGAAGGAGCTTTGCGTGAACCTTCCAAAGAATATATTCGCAAACGAGAAGGGCGAGTATGACGAGAAGTACCTTTTCGTGGGCAATACCCTTCCTATGATGTCTTCTGAAGGCCATCGCATGAACGGCCGCGTTCTTGATATCACTGACGACAACGTGAAGATGGATTTCAACCATCCGCTTGCCGGCGAGAGACTTCACTTCGTAGGCGAGGTCGTAGAGGTTCGCCCTGCAACTCAGTTCGAGATTGACCTAGTGAAGAACCACAAGTGCGGAGGCGGTTGCGGAAGCTGTGGTGGCGGTTGCGGCGATGGTGGCTGCGGCGGTGGCTGTGGAGAAGGTGGTTGCGGTGGCTGCCACTAATACTAGCGAAGCATTAGACATTTGTAAATCGACGAAACGAATCTATGAGCAACACAATAGGTAACATATTCAGACTTACAACCTACGGGGAAAGCCACGGTGCCGCTGTCGGCGGTATTGTTGACGGATTCCCTGCCGGCGTGAAGATAGATGTTGACTTCATCCAGAGCGAATTGGACAGACGACGTCCTGGTCAGTCTGCTATCACAACTGCTCGTGCCGAGGGTGACAAGGTCGAGATTCTCTCTGGAGTTTACGAGGGAGTCAGCACAGGCACACCAATAGCATTCGAGGTCAGAAACACCAACCAGCACTCTTCGGACTACGAAGAGATGAAGAACCTGTATCGTCCTAGCCACGCAGACTACACCTACCAGACAAAGTATGGAATGCGTGACCACAGAGGCGGTGGACGCTCTTCAGCTCGAGAGACTATTTCCAGAGTGGTCGGCGGTGCATTGGCCAAGCTTGCCCTAAAGGAGAAGGGTATCTGCATTGCCGCATACACTTCACAAGTGGGCAACCTGAAGCTGGACACCGACTACAAGAAATATGACCTCAGCAAAATAGAGAGCAACATTGTCCGCTGTCCTGACTCGGAGATGGCAGAAAAGATGATAGAGCTTATCAAAGAGGTAAAGAGTGACGGAGACACTATCGGAGGAACTATCACTTGCGTGATCAAGGGTGCTCCCGTAGGTCTTGGCGAACCCGCTTTCGGAAAGCTTCACGCCCAGCTTGGTGCCGCAATATTGAGCATCAACGCCTGCAAGGGATTCGAGTACGGAATGGGATTCGACGGAGTTTGCGGAAGAGGCTCGCAGATGAACGACTCATTCGTAAGCAACAACGGAAGGATATCGACAAAGACAAACCACTCAGGAGGCATTCAGGGTGGTATCTCGAACGGCGAGGATATATATTTCAGAGCTGCGTTCAAACCTATCCCGACACTTCTGTTCGAGCAGAACACTGTGAACAAGGCAGGAGAGAACGCCATAATCAAGGCAAGAGGTCGTCACGATCCATGCGTATTGCCAAGAGCTGTGCCTATTGTTGAGGCTATGGCTGCAATGGTAATTCTGGACGCAATGCTCATGGACAGATGCGCCAAAATATAAGAACAACAAAGAACAGTAAGCAATGAAAAAGAAAGTTGCTATAGTGGCAGGTGGAGATCAGTCCGAAGTGGTTGTATCTCTTAAGAGTGCAAATGGTTTGCTCTCGTTCATGGACAAGAACAAGTACGATGTTTATGTCGTAACTGTGATTGGTGGGGACTGGGAAGTTGAGTACAACAACGAAAAGTACCCTATCGACAAGAATGACTTCAGCTTTACAGTAGGTCAGGAGAAGATTAACTTCGACTATGCCTACATCACTATTCACGGTACTCCGGGAGAGGACGGTAAGCTTCAGGGCTACTTCGACCTTATCAAGATGCCTTACTCAAGCTGCGGCGTGCTTGCATCGGCTCTAACTTACAACAAGTTTACATGCAACACTTACCTTAAGAACTTCGGCATTCCTGTAGCAAAGTCTCTAAGACTTAGAGACATCAACGACTACACAGAGCAGGAGATTATCGACGCAGTTGGTCTTCCTTGCTTCATCAAGCCTAACGATGGAGGAAGCAGCTTCGGTGTAACAAAGGTAAAGACTCAGGACCAGATCAGTTTCGCCCTTAAGAAAGCATTCGAAGAAGGTGCAGAGGTTGTGGTTGAAAGCTTCATGCAAGGTACTGAGATCACTTGCGGAATCTATCGCGCAGGAGGCAAGACAACAGTATTCCCTATTACAGAGGTCGTAAGCGAGAACGAATTCTTCGACTATGATGCAAAGTACAAGGGACAGGTTAAGGAGATCACTCCTGCAAGAATACCTGAGGAGGTAGCTGATGTAGTAAGAAAGCAGACTGAGAAGATTTACAACATCATCGGAGCTCATGGCATAATCCGTGTTGACTACATCATCACAAACGACAACGTAGTAAACCTTCTTGAGGTGAACACTACACCAGGAATGACACCTACAAGCTTTATTCCTCAGCAGGTTAGAGCTGCAGGTCTTAACATTGGTGACGTGCTTAGTGAAATTATCGAAGGCTAGTCAAACGATAGCAGAGAAAGAAAAGGGTGCGCTTTTACTAGAAAGCGCACCCTTTTTCTTAGTATCTATACATATCAAAGCATTCCGTTCAGGAAGATATTTATACAGCCGATAATCGCACCCAGAGCAGCTCCTATCCATACGATATGGCTCAACTCCTTTTTCATAAGTCCCAGAATGAGGTTCTCCATCTCTACAGTATCCATCTCGTTGATTCTTTCCGATATGATTTTTGAGATGTCAATCTTTCCGAGAATCTGCGGCAAATAGTCATCTATCATCTTTCTATACAATGAGACTATGGACCTCGTTATGCCTTCTATCTGCTCTTCCTTGCCATCCAACAGACTTTGAACGGACATTGCAGAGAAATCAGTAATCGCAGTGCCTATAAAGTTCTTGACCATATCAGGCCCCTTCTCTTTTAGCATGACGTTTATGTTCTCTGCCAGGTATTTCTTTACACCATCTCCTATCAATGACAGTATGGGGCCGGCGAACATGGCGGGAACGATGTTACCCAACCCTTTCTCCTTGATATGGGCGACAACCTGCTCAGAAATGTCGTTTGCCAGCTTCGTATCTCCCAACTTGTCTGAAACTTGGACAGAAGCGGTATTCGAGAGATTATTGATTGCAGAGTCTATTTCCTCCTCGCTCAAATAATGGGACAGGAACTCACGCAAGGACTCTGTATTCTTCTTCTGACTTGCAAAAAACTCGTCTATGGAGCTTGAAATCTTAGCTATCATTTCATCACTTGACAAATGCTTTGCAAGAACATCCTTGTTCATCAGATTCTCACTCACAGCTCCGGCAATAGATACTGCTATACGAGACTTCTCCCTAGGAATAAGTCCTGGAGTAAAGGGCAGCTGCCATCCGAAAAGAAACTTGGGTTTGTGCGGACGGAACAACATCTTTATCGCCAAATCATTTGTGATGTAACCTATAACTCCTCCCAGTACAGGGGGAACCAAAAACTGCAGATAATTGTACATAATGATCTATCTAAGTTTATGATGCAAAAATAAGCAACACATGGGGAATAGACGCATTTCTTTCCTAAATAATACAGTCATAACAGGGAAAAGGGAATAAATTGTACGCTTCTTCCCTTTAATATCCACCTAAGGGAATATTACCGAGGGTTATTGCGTCCTCAATATGCTCAAATGTCAGAGAATTGGTTTTGACATCCTGCGCAACAACTGAAAACACGTCAATACGAATCTCTTTGTCTATGTTCTTTTCCTCGATATAGGCAGAAATGCCTTTCATGAGCATCTGGATCTTCTTGGCTCCAATGCTCTCCGTAGGATCGGCAAAGATATTATTCCTTCGAGTCTTAACCTCAACAGCTACTACCACATCATCCTTCTCTGCTATAATGTCCAGCTCGCATTTCCCGCTTCGCCAATTACGTTCTAGTATGGCATAGCCTTCCTTGACCAACTGCTCTGCGGCGAAATCCTCTCCTCTCTTACCTAATTCGTTATGTTCTGCCATATCAAGACAAAAAAGAAGGCAACATGTGAATGTTGCCCCCAATTATTCTATTCGTACATCATTTTATGCGCCTCTATATTCGCAAGCATGTCACTCAATCTCTCAATCTTAGACTTAGTGATAGCCACACGACCGGAACGGATAAACTGAAGCACCTGAAGTTTCTGACTTAGCTCCTCGAACAATCCCTGAGTCTCCTCCGAATGACCTGTCTTCTCAAAAATCACGCAAGTCTCGTTGATCTCAAGAATACGGATATTATACTTTCTGATAAGTTCCTCAGTACCCTCAAGCTTGATGAAATCCTGAGTTGCAATCTTGTACATCGCAATCTCCTGATAAACAAGATCCGAGTCGTCATTATAGAAACTCTTGATAATATCAATACGCTTGTCAATCTGCTTTACTACCTTCTCTATTGTATCCTCGTCAGTAATAGTAGTGATAGTGAACTTATGTATTCCAGGAAGAGCAGACTGAGACACGCTCAAACTCTCGATGTTCAAACGACGGCGAGTGAAGATTATAGAGATCTGGTTAAGCAAACCTACCTGATTCTCCGAGAACACCGTAACTGTAAACAACTTCTTTCCGTCGCCACACTCCGTAGGGTTGCACTTCTGACAATCCTGACCGCAACGATTAGCCTTAAATTCTTCTGCCATAATTTTAACCCAATAGAATGTTAGTAACTGTTTCTCCTGCAGGAATCATAGGGTAAACCATACCCATCTCCTCACAGTTTGCAATCAACAAATATGGTTTGTCATCTGCAAACATCTCCTTGATAGCGTTATCAAGCTCCTCTCTTGTTGTAACCTCAGAACTCTTGATTCCATAAGCTTCAGCAATAGCCTTGAACTTTGGATTCATCATAGGGGTAGAAGAATATCTTTCTTTAAAGAACAACTCCTGCCACTGGCGTACCATACCAAGGTAATTGTTGTTAAGGATAATCATCTTGACACCAATCTGCTTCTCCATGATTGTTCCAAGCTCCTGGATGGTCATCTGGAATCCACCGTCACCGGCGAACATACATACAGTACGCTCTGGAGCTCCTATCTTTGCTCCGATTGCTGCAGGGATACCGAATCCCATAGTACCAAGACCACCGCTTGTAACAACACTGCGTGACTTAGTATATTTGAAGTAACGTGCCGCCATAACCTGATTCTGACCTACGTCAGTAACAAGGACAGCCTCGTTGTTTGTTGCCTCGGAAATCTTACGGACAACCTCACCCATCTTTAGAGGTCCTTCAGTAGAACTTATTTCAGGACGGATAACCTTCTGCTCCTCCTTCAACTCATACTCACGGAAGCTTTCGATCCACTCTGTATGCTTAGCCTCCTTGATTTTAAGAGTAAGTTCAGGAAGCGTAGCCTTAACATCACCGACAACCTTAGCTGTAGCCTTGACGTTCTTGTCAAGCTCCGCTGTATCAATATCAAGGTGAACTATCTTAGCCTGCTTAGCGTATGTCTTCAAGTCACCGGTTACACGGTCGTCGAAACGCATACCTATGGCTATGATTACGTCAGCCTCGTTAGTCTTGATATTTGGACCAACATTTCCGTGCATTCCAAGCATACCCTTGTTCAAAGGATGGTCTGACGGAAGTGCAGAAAGACCAAGAAGAGTATTTCCAGCAGGGATGTCAGCCTTCTCTAGGAACGCCTTCAACTCAGACTCCGCATTACCAAGAACTACTCCCTGACCTACAAGTGCAAGAGGCTTCTTGGCATTGTTGATGATCTCTGCAGCGGCATCAATCTGAGCCGGACTAACTGCCTGGAAAGGAATATATCCCCTTGTGAAATGGCACTTCTCGTAAATGAACTCTGCCAACTCGACTTGAGCATTCTTTGCGAAGTCAAGTACAACCGGACCCTTTCGGCCTGTGTTGGCAATATGGAATGCCTTTGCCACTGCTGGGGCAATATCTGCTGCGGAACGAATCTGATAGTTCCACTTTGTAATCGGATTAGTGATACCTATAAGGTCAACCTCCTGGAACGCGTCTGTACCAAGGAAGGCAGCGCCTGCCTGACCTGCAATCACCACTAGCGGAGTAGAATCCATCATTGCATCAGCAATTCCTGTGATTGCGTTAGTGGCACCTGGTCCTGAAGTCACTAAGCAAACACCAGTCTTACCACTGACTCGTGCGTATCCCTGCGCTGCATGTGTTGCACCTTGCTCATGACGTGTTAGGACATAGTTGAACTTGTCCATATAGTCATAAAGAGCGTCAAAGGTAGGCATGATGCTACCTCCAGGATACCCAAAAATAGTGTCAACATTCTCCTTCAAAAGGCTCTCCATGAGAATGTATGCACCCTTCATCTGTTTGCTCATCATCAATATGATTTATATATTGTCTAAATATCTTTCTCTAAAATTACATAATAAGCATAGCATCGCCGAATGCTCCGAAACGATACCTCTCCTTAACCGCCTCCTGATAAGCCTTCATCACAACATCGTACTCGCCGAATGCACATGACATCATCAGCAATGTTGAGTATGGCAGGTGAAGGTTTGTAATGCATCTGTTGGCAACGCTGAACTTGTAAGGAGGGAAGATGAACTTGTTAGTCCAACCCTCGAAAGGCTTAACAGTACCCGAAGTAGTTACAGAAGTCTCAAGAGCTCTTAGCGTTGTCGCTCCGACAGCACAAATGTTTCTTCTTTCGACTTTTGCCTGGTTTATGATCTCTGTGTTGTCCTCTGTGATTGTCAAAGGCTCAGAGTCTGTCTTATGGCGAGTCAACTCCTCTACATCTACGTCTCTGAAGTTTCCAAGACCTGCATGCAAAGTTACATAGGCAAATTCGCATCCCTTGATCTCAAGTCTCTTTAGAAGCTCGCGTGAGAAGTGCATTCCGGCAGCAGGAGCCATCACAGCACCCTCGTTCTTTGCGAAGTATGTCTGGTATCGGTCTCTGTCCGCCTTCTCTGCAGGACGAGTGATATATGGAGGAAGAGGTGTCTCTCCCAAGTTATCCAAAGTCTGCTTGAACTCCTCGTAAGTTCCATCAAACAAATAGCGCAGAGTTCTACCTCTTGAAGTTGTGTTGTCGATAACCTCAGCTACAAGAGAGTCGTCCTCACCGAAATACAATTTGTTTCCTATACGAATCTTGCGTGCCGGCTCAACCAACACATCCCAAAGCTTGATCTCCGGATTCAACTCCTTAAGTAGTGTTACCTCGATATTGGCGTTTGTTTTCTCCTTGTTTCCATGTAGAATGGCAGGGAACACCTTTGTGTCGTTAAACACGAAAACGTCCTTGTCATCAAAATAGTTAAGGATGTCCTTGAACACCTTATGCTCTATCTCTCCTGTCTTCTTATGCAACACCAAAAGACGACACTCGTCTCTCTCCTCAGTAGGATACTGAGCGATTAGCTCCTCGGGTAACTCAAACTTAAATTGTGACAGCTTCATATATGAAATAATTTTGTCTTGTTCTGAAATGTTAAACTTGTTCTACGGGCATAACTATGTCCGATGAATGGTCTAGTAGGAACTGGAACTGCTCAAGTGTGATACAGTCCTCCAGCCTTACGTCTCCGATTCGTGTACGCTCCAATGCAGTCAGGTGCGCACCACTGTTCAAAGCCTTTCCGATGTCTCTGGCCAAACCTCTGATATAGGTTCCCTTGCTGCAGACCACACGGATTGTAATCTCTGGAAGCGAACAGTCAACAAGCTCAATCTCGTCAATGACAAGAGTCTTGGGCTTTATCTCGACCTCTTCGCCCTTTCTGGCATATTCGTATGCTCTTTTGCCGTTTATCTTGACTGCCGAATATGTCGGAGGAATCTGCTGAATTTCGCCAAGGAACGATTTCAAAGTCTCGAGAACCAATTCCTTTGTGATGTGATCTGTGGGATATGTGGCATCAACCTCAGTCTCAAGATCGAATGAAGGGGTTGTTGCTCCCAGCATGATCTTGGCAACGTATTCCTTAGTCTGGTACTGGAAGTTGTCAATCTGCTTTGTCTTTCTTCCAGTGCAGATGATAAGCACACCCGAAGCAAGCGGATCAAGAGTTCCCGCATGGCCTATCTTGATTTTCTTTACTCCAAGACGGTGACGAATGCCGATTCTCGCCTTGTTGACCAAATCAAAGGATGACCAGTGAAGAGGCTTGTTGAAATATAATACTTCTCCTTCTACAAAATCCATACTTCCCTTATTACATCAAGCTATAAGCAATGGCCCAACAACCGATTATCGCGCAATAGATAGAGAAGTAGATCATCTTGCCCTTCTTCACGAACTCCACCATACCCTTGCATGCCAAGACTCCAGAGATGAAAGCTGCAAGGAATCCTACAACCATCACGTCAACTCCCAAAGCCAAATCCTGAACCTTGTTGCAAGCCTGGCAGAAGTAGTCTCCGTTAACCATCTCCATAACTGCCTTGCAGTCAGGACACTTGTGCTTGATGATCTTTAGCAGCTCAAGGAAAGCCTCGCCAAGAATAGGGACAAGAACCATAAGGAATGAGAACTTTGCAACCGACTCCTTCTTGTTTCCAAGCAAAAGACCTGTTGCGATAGTTGTTCCGCTTCGTGACAAGCCTGGCAACACAGCGCAAGCCTGACCAACACCTATGATGAAAGCATCCCTGCGCGAAATCTCCTCTTTCTGTCTTGGCTTAGCATAATACGAGAATGCAAGAAGTGTGGCTGTAAGCAAAAGACAGCAGCCAACTACAAGCAAGCCCTCGCCGAATATAGCCTCAACAGTATCCTTGAAGAATATGCCGACAATGAAGATAGGAATCATGGAGATTACAATCTTTAGCACATACTCCTTGTCCTCGTTCCACTCCTTTGTTGTGAATGTTCCCTTCAAAAGCTTCGAGATCTCATGCCAAAGCACAACAATAGTGCTGCACACTGTTGCCGCATGAACGATTATGTCAAAAAGAAGGTTGTCCCCTCCGTCAGTTTTCAAGTGAAGGATCTCCTGACCTATAGTCAAATGTCCGCTACTGCTTACAGGAAGAAACTCTGTAAGACCCTGTACTATACCTAAGATAAGTGCTTCTAACCAATCCACTGCAATATAAGGAATTAAAAGTTAAATCGTATTGAATTACTCTTCTGATGTCTCCTCGTTCTCGCCAAGCATCTTGTCAAACTTGTTTCCGTTACCCTTTGGTGCCCAAAGAATAGCGAATATGGCAAGCACGAAACCGAAAAGGGAAATCATAGGGCCTACAGTTATGCGCTGTGTGTTATAGATTTCGGGATTGAACTCCTTGCCCTCGCTTCCTCCGCCAATCATAAGCACAAAGCCGATGACAATGATGAAGAAGCTGACTGCAAGCAAAATAAAATTGCCTTTTCTCAATGCATATTCAGATTTCATATCTAATTTGTTTTCTTGTTTTCTTTATTAAATGTAGTATAGGTCTCCCTCGTGCTTGTCCAGGAATTTGTTCACTGACAAGTAAGTGGCTATCAAAGTGATCACTATTCCCGAAATCAGAATAGTGGCGAACATGACGACATATACGCTTGTGTCGTTGAAGTCGATGAACAGCCTCAACTTGTCATCAAGCAGGCAGGACATCAGCACCACATAGCCGATGGCAAGCAATGCCGCAAGCAGACCGATCACCACACCAGTCTTCATGTATGGCTTGCGAATGAAACTGCGTGTCGCACCGACAAGCTTCATGGTATGAATCAGGAATCTGTCAGCATAGACAAGCAACCTCACTGTATTGTTTATCAGGATAAACGAGATGAACAGAAGCACTGCCGAGAACAAGAGCAAAAGGAACGACAACCTGTTGATATTGTTGTTCACCTTCTCCATCAGCTGCTTCGGGCAACGAATCTCCTTCAGCACCGAAAGGCCTCCAAGCTCCTTTGCGATCTTGTCTATCTTGGCCGCTTCGGCATACTCGCTTTTCAGTTTTATCTCGAACGACGCAAACAAAGGGTTGTAGCCAAGAAAATCAACTGGGTCCTCGCCCATCTCCTCAGTAAGTTCCTTCAATGCGTCCTCCTTGCTGATGTACTTGACCTCCTTCGTGTACTCCTTACCCTTCAGAATGTCAAGTGTCGTCTGCACATCCTTGTCCGAAGAACCATCACGAATAGTCAGACTAACTATGTAGTTTTCCTTTACATAGCTGCTGAGCTTGTCCTCTATCATAAGTCCCATAGAGACCAGACCAAGAAGAAACAGCACCATCGAAATTGATACGATGGCAGTAAGCTTCGAATTGAAGATTTTATATTTAGCAACACCTTTCGCCATATCTGGCAAAGATACTGCTTTTTTTATAAATTATTGCTATTTTGGGGATTTTTTACTAAAAAGTAGATTAGACACACAACAAAAAGGCAACTGATTTCTCGATTGCCTTGCTTGTTACTTTCTTGATTTTTACTTTTTATACGTTACAGACTTACAATTATAAGTCGCTTGATATTCCAAATATACTTTGTTCTGAGAATTATCTATAATCAAATCCAGATTCTCACAATTCATAAAGACTCGCTCACCTATGCGATTCACTTTCGAAGGAACAATAACTTTCTTCAAACTTTTGCAATCCTGGAATGCACCTGGCTTAATACTTTCAAGGGATTGGGGCAGTTCAACACTTTCTAGCGATGTGCAGGATGCAAAAACCCTAGTTCCAATAATTCTTCCGTACTCAGGAAGCTTGACACTTTTCAAATTTTTACAATAACTGAAAGCCTCAGCTTCCACAGAACAGGGGATTTCTATACTAGCCAAAGATTCGCAATCGAGGAATGCTCCTTCACCTATCTTCTCAACCGAATTGGGAATTTCTACTTTTGACAACTTTTTACACCCTCTAAACGCATTGCTCCCAATTGTAAATACTCTATAAGGAATAACAATCTCTTCCAAATTCTCACAATACGCGAATGTCCCTTCACTAATAGTTGAAATTCCAGATGGAATATTAATTGTTGTTAATCTTTTACATCTAAAGAATGCCCTTTCCCCTATTTTGTAAACACTAGAAGGAATAATAACTCTTGACAAATCTTCGCTGTAGCTGAAAGCAAAGTCCTCGATGGTAGTCAAAGTTAATGGAAGCTCTACACTTTTGAGCTTTCTGTAACCACCAAAAGCCTTTTTCCCTATACAAACAACTTTATACTCCTTGCCTTCTATTTGCACTTTTTCAGGCACAACTACGGAATCAATACCTGAGGACGGAATATAATCCACAACCTTTACTGTTGTATTGGACATAATCTCGAACATCAATGGAGTGTTGGGGCTTTCCGCCTTCTTTGTCTTGTCAAAAATTTCATCATCTGGTTTGACGAACACTGCATCGTTCGCAAACAGTGACAAAACTGACACGAGTAGCACAAACAGTGCAGCTAATCTTGCTTTCATATATATATTAGTTGTTATTCCGTAACTGGGCGGACACTTTGTTTGACCATCGGACCAACATAACTGAAGCCTTTTGATTTTTGATCTATGTTAAGGTAATCAGCGCCCTCGCCTGAACACCAATAGGCACCCATCTCACCCCTTTTACCCCATTCATATGCACCCATAAATCTGCCAGCAGCTGGAAGAAAAATAAACTGCTTTTTGCTTTTCTTGCTAGAAACCTTATAACCATTTACGCCCTCAATAGTTGTCCATTCCCATATACAGTTATGATAAAGTTCTTCAAGATCTTCTCTGCTTGGCACCTTCCAATTACTACCAAATTTTGATGACACTGCTTTATCGCGATCATCCAAATCAATATAATCTCCGTATTCAATCGGACTACTTGCTCCCACATTACAAGTTGCCCATTTCAAGCCACTTGGCAAGCCAAGATCAACATACGCATGACCACCAACACTACCAGTTCCAACTGCCGGAGACTTTGCATTTGCTCCGACTAACCCCAACAACAGGAAACCTAATAAAAATAACTGTCTCATAAGCTAAATATCTATTCATTACTCACTCTGCACAAACGAGACCGCTTCTATGCCAAAAGTAAAATGACAAACGAAGAGGAATCAATATCTTGTGCAATCTGACGTTTGTATAAGTGAAAAAAACTAAACTGCGGCGCAAAAGTATAAAAAAACTAAAAGATAGATTTATATTAGCAATCTAAAAGCAAATGCGCTTAACAAAATTTAACATACTGCCGTTCATTTTGTCAAACAGATATTCGTTTCCGTCATATACTGAATAGGAATTTACAAAAGGGGATTCCATTGAAAGGCAACCCACATAAAAAAAGCAGGAGACGCTCACACGCCCCCTGCTTCCCAATATCTGTAACCTTAGTTTTTTTACTTTCCTATCAATATAGAGTATGATTTGCCCTCCTTGTTTCTCAAGACATAGAAACCTTTGGAAAGCTGTTCACTTTTAACTCCTGAACTTATCGAAATGTTCCTTACAAACTTTCCTGAAGCGTTGTACACCTGATAGTCTCCGCTTGGAATTCCGCTTGCAGAGGAAACTAGCTCTAGTGCAGAGTCCTCTCCGCCAACCTTCTTGAAGTTCATCCAGTCAAGGTCAACCCAATCTCCGGTAATCTCAAGCTTCAAGATGTGGACACCCTTAGTCAACTTGTTCAACTTTGTCTCTACGGTAGTGAACGTGCTCCAGTCTCCTGTGTTAGGCACTCTCACGAAACCACCCGGAGTTCCATCGTCACCTGGGATGGCGAACAGACCGTCAATATAAAGGGTAAAGGCAGAACCGTCAGCACCAGAAGCGACTCTTGACTCGACAACGTATTCGCCATCCTCCTCGACCTCGACAGTGTACTCGATCCACTCGCCGACCTGTGAATATCCGATGGCCTCGTTGCTCATATCTACACCCTCGTTTCTGTCGCCCTTGTTTCTGTTCTCCTCGTCATTGTCATGGTAGGCATTTCCCTCACCACCATAGTCAAACTCCTCGGCTTCGATTTTTCCTGGAATCTTGGCAGGAACACCGTTGAACGGAGTCTGCGGCATGAAGATGGAAACCTCGACCTTTGCAGAAGTGTAGTCCTTTCCGTCATTGCCATGAGCAACCGCCCAAATTGAGTGCTTGCCCTCCGACACATTCTCCCAGACAACCTTCGACTCGTCCGAGGCAATCAGCTTGTTGTCGGCATAGACATCAATTCCCTTGATATTCTCTATCTCGTTCTTGACGTAGATTTCCACCTCGCCCGGATCGGACTCCTTAGTTATAAGGGCAGCTACAGAGACTGCCTTCTGCGGATTTGCGCCACCGTTCTTCTCAAGAAGTTCAAGCATCTTCTCGGCATATCTCTGACCTAGCAGCTTATAGCCTGCAACAGTGAAGTGGTAGTCATCGTTCGCAGCCTCACAGTTTGCGGCAGAAATAACGTGAGAGTTAGGGATAACATTTGGCACATTCTTGATTACATTGTTATGGCCTCTGCATGGACCGGTATAGCGAACCTCACCGACTAGCAAAGGAACGTCCTTGCCATTAAGTCCAAGGTCCTTCAACATATCCTCATATACACCCTTCAAATCGTTCGGCCAGTTAGGGTTTCCGGAGTTAGTCTCTCCCTGATGCACCAGAATACCTTTGATGACTCCGACTTTCTGAGCCTCCTTGGCAACATCAATCAAACGGCCGTAAGGATTGCCGCCGTAGTCATTGGCATAACCTCTCAACCAGTCGGCGCAAGTGCTCAAATAGTTCTTGTACTTGGTCTTTTGGAAAAGCTCGATACTTGCACCACCGCAGGCAACGACAACAACACCGACCTTGATGCTTGGATCAAGCTTCTCGACCAATGTTCTACCGAAGTAATCGACAGGACCGAAACCTGCGTTATTCCAATGGAAGCAACGTGCCAAAGGAGGTACAGCAGTGTACTCCTTGCCCAACTGACGTCCGCAACCGTTCTGGGTGCAACCGTTACCGGTATAGAACATTCTGAAACGCTCGTTCACTCCAACCTTCTCTGAAGCGGGAACTGTGGCGTTTCCTTCCATGTTAGACTGTCCCCAACACAAATAGATATGGTAATTGGGATCCGGCTCCGCTTTGGCAACCAAAGTAAATGTCAACATAAACAGCCATAGGGCTATACGCATGAGTTTTGTGTTTTTCATAAGCAATTCCTTTATTTTGGCAACAAATATACATAATAGGCAGACACAAACACTTTCAAAATCCAAGCAAACTATTTGGAATTATTGATTTTGGTACGGAAATCCACCCTATCAGTTACAGCACTAACGCACCGACAGCAAAAACAAAAAGCGATTACAAAAATGTAACCGCTTTATCTCTTTTTGTGTATTGTCTGTTATCAAGACTGCTATCTTGTAAGTATTCCCTTTATCTCTGACAACTTGTTCAAGGCTTCGAGAGGAGTAAGGTTGTTGATATCGACATTCAAGATTGTCTGCCTTACCTCGTCAACCAAAGGATCGTCCAGGGCGAACATGCTCAACTGAACTGCTCCGTCAACCTTGGTCTCTTTCTTTGTGGCGTTCTTCACAAGAGCCTTCTCTGCCTTTTTGCTTGTTTTGGAGCCTACGTCAGCATGGTTTTCACCCTCAAGCTTAGCAAGGATTTCGTTAGCTCTATCTACAACATCCATAGGCATTCCCGCAATCTTCGCCACATGAATACCGAAACTATGCTCGCTTCCACCCTTTGCAAGCTTGCGAAGGAAGACAACCTTGCCGTTATCCTCGCGAACCGACACGTTATAGTTCTTGATTCTTCCGAAAGTCTTCTCCATCTCGTTCAACTCGTGATAGTGTGTTGCGAACAGAGTCTTTGGATTCGCCCTCTCGTTCTCGTGCAGATACTCTACAATAGACCAGGCGATAGAGATTCCGTCGTAAGTGGAAGTTCCTCTACCCAGCTCATCAAACAAGACAAGCGAACGAGGTGTGATATTGTTCACGATATTGGCAGCCTCGCTCATCTCTACCATGAAAGTTGACTCGCCCTGAGCGATATTGTCGGAAGCTCCCACACGTGTAAAGACTTTGTCAACAACTCCGATAGTTGCACTCTCGGCAGGAACAAAGGAACCGATCTGCGCCATAATCACGATAAGCGCAGTCTGACGAAGCAATGCAGACTTACCCGCCATGTTCGGACCTGTAATCATTATTATCTGCTGGGAGTCGTTGTCAAGGTAAACGCTGTTCGCTATATAGCTCTCACCTACAGGCAGCTGACGTTCAATAACCGGATGGCGACCTTCCTTGATGTCGATTGCATAGCCGTCATTCATTATCGGACAAACATAGTGGTAGCTGTTCGCGATAGTATAGAACGAATGGATGCAGTCAAGCTGGGAAAGGATAATCGTATCGGTCTGGATGTAGGATATATAGTTCAAGGCCTCTGCCAGAAGTTCGTTGAAAAGCCTCTCCTCTAATGGCTGGATCAGAGAATCTGCCTTCAGAATCTCCTCCTCAAGAGTGTGCAGCTGCTCGGTAATGTATCTTTCAGCACCTGTCAATGTCTGCTTTCTAATCCACTCAGCAGGAACTTTGTCCTTGTGGGTGTTTCTTACCTCCAGATAGTAGCCAAAAACATTGTTGTATCCGAGTTTTAGAGAAGGGATGTCGTTCTTTACTCTCTCATCCTCCTCAATTTTCTTCAACTCAGCAATACTATTCTTTGAAAGGTTGCGGTAATGGTCAAGTTCTTCGTTATACCCTGCACGAATAACATTACCCTTCTTTATCGAGATAGGTGATTCCGGCTCAATCATCTGCTCAATCTTAACAGACAACTCTTCGCAAGCGTTGAGCATTGCACTCATCTCTACTATAGTCTGGTCGGAACTTGTCGCACAAGCCTCTTTGATAGGAGTGACACAACGCAATGCACTTGCAAGTGTAATCATGTCCCTTGGCGTAGCCCTTAAACTGGCAACTCTTGAAATGATACGTTCCATATCTCCAATCTTTGCAAGTTCTTCTGCTATAACACCCCTAACATTTACATCTTTGAAGAAACTTTCTACCATGCGGTGACGCTGGGTAATCTTCTCCAAATCTCTCAAAGGCTGAGCTATCCAACGGAACATCAGACGTGAACCCATCGGAGTTATTGCCTTGTTAAGCACCCTGGCAAGAGAACTGTCCTGAGTCTCGCCACCAAATATCTCGAGGTTTCGCACAGTGAATCGGTCCATCCACATGTACTTCTCCTCCTGTATTCTGCGAATAGATGTGATGTGCTTTATATTTGTATGCTGAGTAATGTCAAGATAATGCAGAATGGCTCCGGCGGCTATCTGTCCGACCAACAAGGACTCCACACCGAATCCCTTGAGTGTTGTTGTATTGAAGTGCTTCAACAGTCTGTCCGTAGCACTCTCTTTTGTAAAGATCCAGTCGTCAAGCTCGTAGGCAAGATATGCGGACGAATAGTTCTCCTGGAACTTCATCTTTGTTCCGTACTCTATCAGTACCTCCTTGGGCGAAAAACTGGCAAGAAGCTTCTCGACATACTCCTTAGTTCCTTCGGACAAGTAATACTCTCCGGTTGAAAGATCAAGAAACGATACTCCGACAACATTCTTCTGCACATGGATTGCTGCAAGGAAGTTATTCTCTCTTGGATCAAGAATATTGTCACCTGTTACAACGCCCGGAGTAACAAGTTCAGTGACACCACGCTTAACAAGTTTCTTGGTAAGTTTCGGATCTTCCAGCTGGTCACACACCGCAACACGATACCCCCAGCGCACAAGCTTAGGAAGATATGTATCAAGAGCGTGATGGGGAAAACCTGCCAACGGAATAGGCTGACCGTTATTAGTTCCTCTCTTGGTCAAGGTAATACCCAAAGCCTCGGAAGCCTTGATGGCATCGTCACCAAATGTTTCGTAGAAATCTCCTACACGAAACAACAATAACGCATCAGGGTATTGTTCCTTAAACTCTGTGTACTGTTTCATCAAAGGAGTATCCGATGTCTTATCTGCCATTTCCGTGTAATCTTGTTAGTTTTTAATATTCTTTGCGCAAAGTTACAACATTTAATAAAAAAAGACGCACTCAGCGTCTTTTTAATTCTTTAATTAGAGAAACGAATCTCTGAAATAGCAGTATCCTTGTATTTGTCTCCCTTATAGACCGAAACAATTTTGAATGTCACCTTATATACCTCTTTTGCTCCTCCTAAATCTAGTGTCTGCTCTTTCATTGTATCGTCC